>NZ_FNAJ01000004.1:0-327934 GCF_900101905.1 Myxococcus virescens
AGCGGATACGGAAACGAATAGAAGAAGTCTGGGGCTGGATGAAGACGGTGGGCGGCTTCCGCAAGACGCGTTTCAAAGGCAGGGAGCGGACGGAGATGGCGGCCTACCTGGTGGGCGCCGCGTACAACCTGGTGCGGATGGCGCGGCTGGCTGCCGCATAGGCGCTCTTCGCCCTCCGCCTCCCCCCGATGACAAGGTTGAGAGCGGAGGACACGAGAAGCCCGGTCTCATGCCCACAAACCGGACTTCTTCAACAGCCTGCTAGCACCGTCGACGGCGACATCATCATGGGACATGCCGCGTGCAGAGTGCCGCCGCAACGGCCCTGACAGCCGGCCGCCTCGGCTGCTCGCGGGTCACGGAGCCCTGTGTCCCCCCGGCAAGGGGGAGGGCGCGCTCACGGTGGGCGGCGACGTCGCCGGCAAGGCTCCCACGGTGGCATGGCCGAAGAGGCGCCGGATGTGGTCGCCGTAGAGGGTGATCGTCAGCACGCCAATCAAGACGAGGAATGAGAACGCGGCCACCACGGTCGCCGCCGTGCCCAGGAGCGTGACCGCCTCCTCTCGCTGCTGGCTCCAGATGCGACGGCAATCCCCCGTGACGACGGTCCCATCCGGCCGGCGGTAGAGCCGGGCACAAACGCTCCCACCGGGCTGGAGCAGCGCTTCCACCTCCAGCGTGGTCATCTCGCTCAGGTTGTGGACGGAGAGCCTGCAGGCACCACAGTGCCGGACACGTGCATCCCCTTTCATGTCCTCCCAGCGCATCTCGCAGGGTGTCGCGATGGTGAGGCGTTCGGTCAGGGCGCGTGTGTCCATGACGGAGGACATTATTGGACACGTTCTTCGGCAGGCATCGGCCATCCGTCCATAGGACGAATGACCGATGCCTGGGGCGACACGGAACCGGGAACGGCGGGCTCGCCGGCTCCTGGCCGTCGAGCCTGCCATCCGGGCTCCGGTCGAGCGCAATGCGCGTACCGGAGGACCGCGGTGAAGGTCGCCTCCTGCCCCGCGGTGTTCGCCAAGCTGGACGTGACCACGCGCACCGCTGCCATCGTCAAGGCGCAGGAGCGCTTGCAGCGGAACCAGTGAAGGCTGGGCTCGTCCGTGGAATGAACGTCCCTTCCCCGCCGCGCCGCGCAACGGGACCTCCCGAGCCACCGCTCCCGGACGTGGACAGTTGTCCTCTGGCATGAGAGGCCTGGGGGCGGTTGAATCGGAACATCCGCGCCACCGCATCGTGTGGCAGGCGCGGCGGGGCTCCAGGCCCCAGGAGGAGCGTCCGTGCCCGCAGCGACCATCCCCACCGTCGAGACCGACCGCCTCGTCATGAAGGGTCACAGCCTCGAGGACTATGAGGAGTGCCTCGCGCTGTGGAGCGACCCCGCGGTGGTCCGCTACATCAGCGGCAAGCCGTCCACACGCGAAGAGATGTGGTCCAGGCTCCTGCGCTACGTGGGCCATTGGGACCTGCTGGGCTTTGGATTCTGGGTGGTGCGTGAGAAGGCAACAGGCCGCCTCGTTGGCGAGGTGGGCCTGGGCGACTTCCACCGCGACATGCAGCCGCCCCTGAGCGCCGGGCCCGAGGCCGGCTGGGTGCTCGCCCCCGGCTTCCACGGCAAGGGTTACGCCACAGAGGCGGTACGCGCGGCGCTGGCCTGGGCGGATGCCCAGCTCAGCCCTGAGCGCGTGGTGTGCATCATCGCGCCCGAGAATGCAGCGTCCATCCGAGTCGCCGACAAGTGCGGCTTCCGGCAGACGGGACAGGGGCGCTATAAGGGAGAGCCCTCGCTCATGTTCGAGCGACTGGCACCGGTGAAGGTGGGGACATGACCATGGCCACGGCGAAGCGACCCACGCTCAAGCGCGCCGTCAACCCGATGCCCGCGAATGTCCGGGCGGCGTTGGTCAAGCGCGGGCTCATGGACGCCTACAAAGCGCGGCCTCCGTACCAGCAGAACGACTATCTCGGATGGATTGCGCGGGCCAAGCTCGAGCCGACGAGGCAGAAGCGGCTCGACCAGATGCTGGACGAACTGGCCGGCGGGAC
Source organism: Myxococcus virescens (assembly GCF_900101905.1). Lineage (NCBI taxonomy): Bacteria > Pseudomonadati > Myxococcota > Myxococcia > Myxococcales > Myxococcaceae > Myxococcus > Myxococcus virescens. The sequence goes on from NZ_FNAJ01000004.1 coordinate 2,053, forward strand.
GAAGTACATGAACATGGCGTGGTCTGGCGGGCGGAAGTAGCGCTGGGGCAGCAGTGCGCGAGCACACGCGAAGTGCGGATGGCAGGTCGGCTTGTTCATGGCATTCCCGACTGCACTTCGGATCTTGCTGGGTTCCAGCAGGCGCTTGCAGAGACGGTGCGATGGTGTGCTTTCAGTGTGTCGCGTCGAATTGACAGCGACTGCTCGTCTTCTTTCCAGATGGCACGCTGTGACGGGGCAGCGGAACTGTCCTCTCACGGGTACTTCGATGGTGAAAACGGGCCGCCCTGGGACACTTGGGTGCGGTGGATTGAGCAGACTGACCTGAGCATGGCGCAGCGCCAACCCTGCCCCCACCCCAACACGCCGCACACTCGCTGTAGACTGACGGGAATGAGAGCCCTTTTCACGATACTCGTCGCGGCAATCGTGCTCGGCCTGTGGCCGACAACGGCGCAGGCGTGTGTTTGCGTCGCGGGCGGGGGCAACCTTCACCACGACCTCAAGGTGGCGCGGGAGCGTGCGAGCGCCATCTACCGAGCTCGCGTCGTCCCGGCTCCCGTTGGCCCCTACTTGGGAACCGTGAATGTCGAGGTCCTGGAGGTCATCAAGGGCCCTGTCGTCACGGGCGAGAAGTTCATTCTCCCCCAGGGTGGCGGCGGCGATTGCCGTGTCCGGTACCAGGGCGACGCGGTGTATCTCATCTACGCCGAACCCAATAACCCCAGGTTGATCTGGCACTGCTCCCGCACCCGGCCGATGCCCTCACTGGATGATGCGGAGTGGGTCTGGCTCACCACGGGGAAGCTCCCTTCCATTCCGGCCGCAGTCCAGCGCGAGTCCGTGCCCAGCGAGCCGTGCGAAGAAAACAAGAAGTGCACATCGAAGTGGGAGCCACCGGAAGCACTCGCCGCGGTCCAGTGCCACTGGCGAACCCCCGACCGGGCCCGTTGCACCTTCACCGGCCCCCGCGTTCCCCTCCCAGAGAACGCGCAGACCTCACCCCTGCTGGTCTGCCGGCCCGAAGCAGGGCACGCGTCCAGGTACACCTGCACCGTCCAGAAGGACCCGAACCCATCGCAGGCGGAGTGAGCACCGGCGCCCTCCGGACGAAAGCGCCGAGCCTCGGGACTCACGCCTTCGCGGGCGGCTTCGTCCCCGCGTCCTTGCCCTCATCCCGGCCGTGCACGGCCGCGGGCGGACTGGTGGCTTCGACGGCGGAGAAGGTCTCCAGCACCTTGTACGTGTGACTGGAGCCCCGAGGCACCAGCCAGGAGTCACCAGGGTTGAGCAGGATGACCTGCCCCTCGAGGTGCAACTCCGCGCGGCCCTTCAGGACGAAGCCCACCGTTTCGTAGTCCCTCGCGGTGGCGGGCGCCGCCTCTCCGGGCGGTTCGTCCTCCCACAGCCGCATCGACAGGCGGACGCCAGACGCCAGGTACTTCTGCCCCATTTCGCCCTTGGGAGAGTGCCGACTCTCCACCTTCTTCACGCTGGTGTCGCCCATGCCTTCGTCTCCGTTGGATGGCGGCGGATGTGCCGCGCGTCTGCCGGAAAAGGTAAGGAAGGCATCCAGGTGCCGACGGGCACTCGGCGCGGGCCGCCAGCCCGGCGCGCCAGGAGCCGGACATGCGAAGGCCCCGCCTCCCTGCTGGGAGACCGGGCCTCGGGCACACTCAAGGGTGGCCTGCGGGTGCTTCAGACGGCGCGGACGTTCTGCGCCTGCAGGCCCTTGGGGCCACGCGTGACCTCGAACTCCACCTGCTGCCCCTCCTGGAGGGTGCGGAAGCCATCCATGTTGATGGCGGTGTGGTGGCAGAACACGTCCTCACCGTTGTCCTGCGCGATGAAGCCGAACCCCTTGGCGTCGTTGAACCACTTCACGGTACCGATTGCCATGTGACCTTCTTCCTTCTGCTTCGAGGCCGCCGCCAAGGGCTGCCCGATCGACGTGTGCGGAGCGGACACCGCCCCGGCCCTCTAACGACAAACTTCCTGGCGCCGCCTGTCCACCGGGCAACCGCCTTCCGGGCAAGCAGCCGTCCGCCACCGGACACTCCACTTCCACCGCCCCTCCCGCCAGGGCGACAAGCCGTCTTCTTCCCCTCACTCCTCCCACCTCTGTCCCGGGGCCGTCTTCACACTTCTTCACCGCGCGCGGGCGTGGCCTTCATACCCGCCCTCTACGTTCCCGCTCGTCACCACCAGCGCCGCCCCCAGGGGACGGCCTCATTGGGAGCGTGGAGCCATGTTCGGGTTTGTCTTCGGAACCGCCTGTCTCGCCGGGCTCATCTACACAGTCCGTGGCGGACGCCACGGGTATCGCCGCGGAGGCCGCTGGAGTTCGCGCGGACGCCTCCGCTGGCTCTTCGAGCGGCTGGATACATCACCTGGCCAGGAGAAGGTCCTCCTCAAGGCCGCCGACGATGTCATGGAGGCCTTCGCCAAGGTCCGTGATGAGGCAGGCCCCAGCCGCACCGCCCTGGGCGCCGCGCTGCGCGGTGAGCACTTCGACGGCGCCGCGCTGCGCGAGCTCTTCGCCCGCCACGATGTCGCCATCGACAATGTGCGCCGCACGGTGCAGGGGTCGCTCGCCCAGGTCCATGAGGCGCTGGACCCGCGCCAGCGCCGCGAGCTCGCGGACCTCCTCGAGTACGGCTTCGGCTCCGCCTACGGCTGGCACGGAGGCCATGGCGGCTGGCACCGCCGCTGTGGCGGCCCCGGCGGCTGGCGAGGCGGTGCATTCGGCCACGGCGGCCATCGCCACGGGGACGGCCACGGCCCTTGGGGACGCGATGACGCGCGTGGGGTGTGAGCCCCGAACCAATGCCCCCCTTTCGTCGTCCTTGAAGGAGAGATTCCATGCGCCGCCGTCTGCTCATCGTCCTGCTCGCCCTGGGCACCGTTGGAGGCTACGCCTCCGGCTTCGCCAGCGTGGCCCGCCACCGCCATCACTTCCGCCACTGTCACCACGGCGCCTGGGAACACGGATGGAGCCCCCACGGCAGGTGGGAGCCTTCCGGCCAGCGAGGGGTGGCTCCCCCGCCGGCGACCCGCGTGTCCATCCACACGGCCTCCCCCTGAAGTAGAAGGCGGTTCATGTCCACGCGCGTCCTGCTCATCGACGACGACACCCGGATGTACGAATTGCTCGCGCAGTACCTCGGGCAGAACGGCCTCAGCGTCACCCACGCGGCGGATGGCGGACGGGGGCTCGCGGCGCTGGAGGCCAGCGCCTTCGACGCGGTGCTGCTCGACGTGATGATGCCCGGCATGGACGGCCTGGAGGTCTGCAAACGCATCCGCGCCAAGAGCCGCATCCCCGTCATCATGCTCACCGCGAAAGGCGACGAGACGGACCGCGTGGTGGGCCTGGAGCTGGGCGCGGACGACTACCTCCCCAAGCCCTTCAGTCCCCGCGAGCTGCTGGCGCGGCTGCGGGCCGTGCTCCGCCGCTCGCAGCCCTCGGCGGTGGCGGACCGGCTGGAGTCGGGCGGCGTGTCCATCGACGTGGCCGGGCGCGAGGTACGCGTGGAGGAGCGCGCCGTGGAGTTGACGGGCCTGGAGTTCGATTTGCTCGTCGCGCTGGTGCGCAGGGCCGGACGCGTCGTTCCGCGCGACGCCCTGCTGGGCGAGGCGGGCCGCAGTGACACGGTGGTGGGCGAGCGCACCGTCGACGTGCACATCTCCCACCTGCGACAGAAGCTCGGTGACGTGGGCACCCGCCTCATCAAGACGGTGCGCGGCGTGGGCTACGTGTTCGCCAAGGAGGGCCCGTGAAACGCGGCAGGCCCCGGGCGCACAAGCGCGGCTGGGACGCGAAGGGCGAGCCGCACGAATGCGGCCCCTGGGGACACCGGCATCCGCCGCACGGCTACTGGCATATGGGCCGCCTGGGCGGCTTCGTGCGCGCCCGGCTGCACCGGCGCCTGTTCATGTGGTTCGGCCTGTCCATCCTCGCCACCGGCGCCGTGGTGGCCACGGTGATGAGCCTGGTGGGCGGAGGCACCTGGAGACAGGAAAGCGACCGCGTGCGCGCCTTCGTGGGCCACCGCTTCGAGGAGGTCTGGGACGAGCCTGCCCGGCGGGACGCGCTGGTGGCGTCCATCGAGAAGGACTTGCAGGTGGGCGTGGAGCTGCGGGACGCGTCCGGCGCGATGCTGGCGCAGACCCAGGTGCCGTGCCGGCGGCCCGAGTTCAACCTGCCCGTGATTCGCGATGGCGTCACCCTGGGCTCGGTGCGCGCCTGCTACGCCAGCTTCCGTCCGAAGAGCCCGCTGCGGATGGTGCTGCCGCTGGCGCTGTCGTGCATGGTGCTGTGGATGGCCGCGGGGAAGCTCGCGCGGCGGCTCGCCCGTCCCATGGATGAGCTGGTGCGGGCCACGCGAGCGCTGGGCTCGGGCCGGCTGGACTCGCGCGCGGACGTCGCGCCCCATGTCACCGGGGAGTTCGCCGTGCTGGCGGATGCCTTCAACGACATGGCGGGGCGCATCGAGAAGCAGGTGGCGGACCAGCGCGAGCTGCTCGCCGCCGTGTCCCACGAGCTGCGCACCCCGCTGGCCCGGCTGCGCGTGCTGACGGAGCTGCTCCGCGACGGAGGCGGCAACCCGAAGACGTTGGACCAGGTGGACCGCGAGGTGGTGGAGCTGGATGCCCTGGTGGGGGAGCTGCTGGCCAGCTCCCGGCTGGACTTCGGCCAGCTCACCCCGCGTGTCCTGGATGGCCAGACGCTGGCCACGCAGGCCCTGGAGCGCGCGGGACTGGCGAGCTCCCTGTTGGGCATGGAGGTGGAGCACGCCGGGCTCGTGGGAGACGCGACGCTGCTGGGCCGCGCCCTGGCCAACCTCCTGGAGAATGCGCGCAAGCACGGCGCCGGCGCCGAGGCACTGCGCATCCAGGAGCGAGGCGAACACCTGGCCTTCTGCGTGGAAGACCGGGGCCCCGGGCTGCAGCCCGGCGAGGACGAGCGCATCTTCCGGCCCTTCTACCGGAGGGACCAAGGCACCGAGGCGCGCGAGGCGGGCTCCCTGGGCCTGGGGCTGGCGCTGGTCCAGCGCATCGCGCACGTCCACGGCGGAGATGTCTTCGCGGAGAACCGCCCCGGCGGCGGCGCACGGGTGGGCTTCACCGTGCGGAAGAACGGCCCTCCGGCTTCAGAGAGCCGCCCCGCCGCGTAGCGCATTCGTCAGTTCTGCGCGGACGCGTCCTCCGCGGAGAAGGAGAACGCGGCCTCGGCCGGCGCGTCGTCCTTCACCGTGACTTCGGCCGACTTCGTGCCGAGCGTCTCGTGCCAGGCCTCCACCGTGTACGTGCCCGCGGGCAGGCCTTCGAGCGCGAAGGCACCGTCCGCGCCCGTCGTCGCGAAGTATGGGTTCTCGTTGCTGACGACGAAGGCGGACATCCACGGGTGCACGTCGCACTTGAGCTTCAGCACGTCCGCGTCCGCGGGCAGCGGCCGCTCCACCGGGGCGCCGGACGGAGGCTGCGCGACGTTGAACACGGGCTTCGTGCCCGCGATGCCGCGCACGTTGTGCAGCGTGCCGTCGCTGTTCTTGAACGCCACCTGTTGCCCCGCCATCGCGCCCTGCACGCGCGGGACGTAGGTGCACTTCGACTGGTCCACCACCACCGGCGTGGCAGGCGCGGGAGGCGCGCCGGGCACCTTGCCCTTCACGCGCACCAGCACGTTCTGGAGGTTCCCGTCCTTCACCAAGACGGACGCATCCTTCGTCGCCATGCCCTCGCACGCCGGGTCATTGCTCGCGGGGATGTCCGCGGCCTCGGGCGGCGTGCCAGTGAACTTCACCGTACCCTTCACCACGCCCTTGCCCGCAGGAGCCACGGGCGCGGCGGCGGCACCTTCCGGCGCCTGGATGGGCGAGGCCGCGTGGGGCTCCTTCTTCGCGGCGGGCGCGGCGGCGGGCGGCGCGGAGGCCGGCTCCTCCTTCTTACAGGCAGAGAGGGTCAGCAGCCCCGCGGTCCCCAGCAGCGTCAGGCCGAGCGTGCGCAACGTCATCGTGCAATCTCCTCGGGAAGTCAGGTGATGCGTCTGCCCACCTCGTAGCGAAAGGGGCAGCGCATGTCCAACCCACCGGGACACCGCGAACGGCTGCTGTCTACTCCCGGCGGCTGACGCTGAAGGCCGCCAGCCCGATGAACACCGCGGCGAACGCCACCAGCACCGGCACTTCCAACCCCGCCGAGGACGACGACGCGCCCAGCGCCACCGACGCCTCCGCGCCGTGCAGCGCCCGCCGCACGCCCTCCACGGAGTAGCGCATCGGGTTGAGCCGCATCACCCAGGCCAGCCAGGTGTCCGCGCCCTTGAGCGGGAACACGGCGCCGGACAGCACCCACATGGGCAGCATGACGATGCTCATCACCGCGTGGTAGCCCGCACTGGAGCGCACCCACCACGCCAGCGACATGCCCATGCCCGTCAGCGCCAGCGCCGACAGCACCATGACGGACAGCAGCAGCGGCACGTTCAGCGTGGCCGCGCTCACACCCGCCAGCGGCGCCAGCAACAGGAACAGCGACGCCTGCAGCAGCGCGATGGCGGACGAGCCCAGCGCCTTGCCCAGCACCACCGCCAGCCGCGAGCCCGGCCCGGCGAGGACGGCCTGGAGGAAGCCCTCCTTGCGGTCCTCGATGACGGTAATCGTCGCGAAGATGGCGCTGAACAACAGCACCATGGTGACGACGCCCGGGAAGAAGAACTGCTGGTAGCCCAGGCCCTGCGCGCCCTCCACGCGGAAGGAGCCCGCGAAGCCGGAGCCGATGACGAACCAGAAGAGGACGGGCTGCGCGAGCGCCCCCACCACCCGGGAGGGCTGGCGGAAGAAGCGGACGATGTCGCGCATCATCAGCACCCGCACCGTCGCCCACTGGAGCGCGAGCGTTCCGGGCGGCGACGACACGGCCGGAGCCCCGGCGTTCATCGGTTCGGGGGCGGCGGACAGCTCGGCGCTCATCGACGTCTCCTCGGCGCGGGTTCAGCGGTGGGCACGTCCGCGCCCAGCGCGCGCCCCGTCAATTGGAGGAACACGTCCGCCAGCGTGGGCCGGCGCAGCGCTACGGAGGTCAGCCGCCCGGCGGGGAAGGCCTCCACCAGCCGGGGCACCAGCGCGTGCCCCTGCGGCGCCTCCACCTGCACCCGCCCCTCCACCACCTTCGCGTCCAGCCCCAGCCGCTCGCGCAGCTCGGCCGCCAGCGCCTCCGGCTCGGGCGCCTCCACGGAGAGGATGTCCCCGCCCATGCGAGAGGCCAGCGCCTGCGGCGTGTCACACGCCACCAGCTTGCCCGCGTCCAACACCGCCAGCCGGTCGCAGACGTCGGCCTCGTCCGCGCGGTGCGTGGTGAGCAGCACCGTGAGGCCCTCGCTGTCGCGCAGGCGCTTCAGGTGCGCCCAGAAGGTACGGAAGGCCGCCTCGTCCAGGCCCTGTGTGGGCTCGTCCATGAGCAGGACACGCGGCTGGTGCACCAGGGCCCGCGCCAGCTCCAGGCGCCGGCGCATGCCACCGGACCACGTGGACACCCGTTCGTCGCCGCGGTCGGCCAGGCCGATGAGCGACAGCATCGCCTCCACCCGTTCGCGGGCCCGCTCTCCGCCCAGGCCATACAGCCGGGCGCCGAGCATCAGGTTCTCCCGCGCGGTCAGCAGGTCATCCAGGCTGCTGCGCTGGAAGATGATGCCCATCTGCCGGCGCAGCGACGGGTCGCTCAGCGACAGCTCCCGGCCCTCGAAGCGAACGAGGCCCGCATCGGGGGACAGCAGCCCGGCCAGCACCTGGAACGTGGTGGACTTGCCCGCGCCGTTGGGGCCCAGCAGGCCCAGAATCTCCCCCGGCCGCACCGACAGGGACAGGCCATCCACGGCCGTGCGCCCCTTGAAGCGGCGCGTGAGCCCCTCCAACTGGAGCAGCGGTTGAGAGGTGGCAGTGGAAAGCAGGACTTCGGGCATGAGCGGGCGTCCCCCGTTCGCCCCGGACGCTATTCGCGAGGAACTCGGTCCAGCGCCAGCGCGGCGAACAGGCCGGTGAGGTAGATGAGTGAGAAGAAGAACGTCTGGCGGGCCCAGGTGTTTCCCAGCCGCCGGAAGAAGCCCCACGCCCCCAGCCCGAGGAAGCTCAGCCCCAGGAGCACCGCCGCGGCCAGGTACCACGCGCCGGCGATGTGGAGCTGGAAGGGCAGGAGCGTCATCGGAATCAGCGCCACCAGGTAGAGCACCACCTGCGCGCGGCTGGACTCGTCACCCCGCTCCAGGGGCACCGACGTGAGGCCCGCCGCCCGGTACTCCTCCTTGCGGAAGAGCGCGATGGCGATGAAGTGCGGCATCTGCCAGAGGAACATGATGGCGAAGAGCGAGAAGCCCCCCACGTCCATCTGGTTGGTCACCGCCGTCCAGCCCATGAGCGGAGGCAGCGCGCCGGGCACCCCGCCCACCAGCATGGCCGCGGACGTGCGCGCCTTCAGCGGCGTGTAGGCCAGCACATAGCTCAGCAGCGCCACCAGCCCCAGCGCGGCGGTGAGCACGTTGGCGCCCAGGGCCAGCGCCGGAATCGACACGGCCGCCAGGGAGATGCCGAACCACAGCGCCACCGCCGGCTCCATGCGCCCGGAGGGCAGCGGCCGGTTGCGGGTGCGGTCCATGAACTGGTCGCTGTGCCGCTCCCAGTAGCAGTTGAGGGCATTGGCCGCGCCCACGGTTCCCGCCGTGGCCAGCAGCGTCACCAGCGCGTTGACGGCGCCCATGTGGCCGGGCGCCAGCCACATGCCCCCCGCCGCGGTGACGAGCACCAGGGAGGAGAGGCGCGGCTTGGTGAGGGAGATCAGGTCGGACGCGATTGTCGGCAAGGACTCGGCACGCGCGTTCACACAGACTCCAGAGGTAGGCACGACAGACACGCTGCCGGCGCGGTAACGGCCTTCCCCATACAGGCACCACCCCGGGGTGGGCAAGGACACGGCGCCCCCCGGGAGACTCCGGCGGACGGATGCCCGGCTGGCCCCCGTGAGACACCAGGGCGACACCGGACTCCCGCCACCCACCCAGGCACGTCGGGGGAAGACAAACGCCCCGGGCATAGCGTCAGGGCGCGGGGGCAGCAACCACGACAACGGGGCTGACCGCGCGTTCAACTGCCCGCGCGCATCAGCCCCGCTTGTCCGGCGCCTGGAAGGCCGCCGTGGTGTTTCAGCCGCCCGCCAGCGAACGGGCCGCGGACGCGTGCTCGCCGCTCGGGTCGCGCTTCAGGTACTCCTGGGCCAGCATCTTCGCCTTCGCCCCCTGCTTCGAGTCCTTCGAGAGCAGCGTGGCGTAGAAGTAGTAGGCCGGCGAGTACGCCTCGTCCGCGTTGAGGGCGCGCTGGTAGGTCTCGTCCGCCTTCGCCGTGTCGCCCTTGCTCTGGAACACGCGTCCCAGCTCGGTGAGCGCGATGGCCGCGCGGTCCGACTGCCCCAGGAACTCCTGGCTCGCCTTCTCCAGCTGCTCCTGGGCCAGGTCCCACTTGGACCGCTCGCGGTAGATGGCGCCCATGGCCAGCCGGGCCTCCGGGTTCTTGGCCTTCGGGTCCTTCACCGCGCGCTGGTACTGGGCCAGGGCCTCATCCAGCTTGCCCTGACGGCGGTACGCGTTGCCCAGCATCACCACCAGCTTCGGGCTGTCGCCCATCGTCTTCAGGGCCGTCTGCAGCGCCTCGGCGGCGTCCTTCTCGCCGCCCTGCTTGCCCATGAGCGACTTGGCCAGCTCGACATAGAACTGGGCGCGCGAGGCGTCCATGCGGATGGCCTTGCGAATCTCCTCCGCCGCCGCGTCGTAGTTGCCCTCCGCCAGCAGGCGGCGGCCCTTGATGAGGTGCAGCTCCGGGTTCTGCTTGTCGAGCGAGAAGCCGGTCTCCTCACTCTTGAGCATCTCCGAGCGGGCCTTGTCCTTGTCCTGGGGGACGGCGGTCGCCTCGGCCAGCTTCTGCTGCATGTCCGGCTTCAGGTCCACCATGGCCGTCGACACGCGGCTGATGAGCAGCGAGCGCGCCAGGTGCGCCGCGGCCAGCTGCCGCGGAGACGGCGGCGGGTCGGACTCCAGCAGCTTCTTGAGCATGGTGTGGGCCAGCTCAAAGTTGGGCGAGTCCTGCTCCAGCATCAGCAGGGAGCGTCCCAGCAGCGACTCCGGGTGGTCCTTCGCGTACCGGAGAGCGGAGTCGTAGTTCCGCCAGGCGGCGGCGTCCTGCCCCAGGCGGCGGTACACCGCGCCCAGGCTCGCGTAGGTGCGAGGGTCATCCGGAGACAGCACCTGCGCGCGGTCCAGGCTGTCGCGGCCGCGCTCCAAATCGCCCGCGTTCATCTGGATGAGGCCCAGCGTGAGGTACAGCAGCGAACTGGAGCGACCCTGCGCGTCCAGCTCCTTCACCTTCTCCTCCAACTGCCCCAGCGCGTCCTTGCCCTTGCCGCCGTAGGTCTGGATGAGCGCCTCGGACGCGATGAGGTGCGAGCTGAGGTCGCCGCCCTTCTTGCCCACGGCCAGATGCTCCTCGGCCTGGCGGCGCGCATCGTCACCACCGCCGTGCTCACCCCAACGGATGGCCCAGGCGTAGGCGAGGTAGCCGTGCGCCAAGGCGGAGTCGGAGTCCACCTCCAGCGCCTGGTCCGCCGCCTCGACGGCCTTCTTGTAGCTGTCGAAGGAGTCGCGCTTGAGCAGCTCGCTGGCCGCATCCAGGCTCTTCTTCAGCTCGCGGGACTTCGTGCGGGCGTTGGCCGAGTACCAGCCATAGCCGATGGCGAACAGCGGGATGGCCACCAGCAGGCCCAGCGTCACCATCTTGCTGCCCTTGCTGCCCGAGGAGGGCGGGCGGCGGGACACCGGCTCGTCGTCCTCGTCCTCATCCACCTCTTCCACGACGACCTGGGGCCGGCGCGGCTGAGGGGCGGGACGCGGCGCGGGGGCCTCCGCGCGCGCGGTGGGCGCGGGCTTCGCGGCCTGGGTGGCGGCGGGCTTCGCCGCGGGCGCTTCCGTCCCCGCCGTCGCCGCGACGCTGGAGAGCGCGGCGGCGGACTGCTGGGTGGCGGACGGACCTGGCGTCGCGGGCGCAACCGGAGCAGCGGGCGCGGCGACCGGAGCCGGCGCGGCGGGCCGCGGCGGTTCAATCTTGTGCTGCTGGAGCAGCATGACGGTGTCCGGGTCGCCCGGGTCCGCGGTGTAGGCCTTGAGGAGGTTCGCCTTGCCGGGCTCTGCTTCGCCGGTCTTCAGCTGAAGCGCGCCGGCCATGCGCAGCGCGGCCTTGTCCTCAGGCTGCACCTGAAGGGCGCCGAGCGCCTCTTCCAGTGCCTTCTTGTCCTTGCCCTGCTCCGCATAGACGCGGGCAAGCAGGAGGCGGGGGTCCGCCGCATTCGGGTGGGCCTTCACCCCCTTCTTGCAGACGACCATCGCCTCCATGAAGCGGCCCATGCTCAGGTACGCTTCTGCGAGAGGCTTGTAGGCCGCCGACGAAGGGTCGGAAGCAAAGGCGTGTTCAAGCTTCGCGAGCTCGGCCGGGCTCAACGTCTTCGAAGAGGAGATAGACATTAACGGGGGGCAGCTAAACGGGCGGGAAGGATACGCCTGACAAGAGGGGTTTTTATGGCACCCGGTACGCAACACGTCAATCGCCGGAATCCATGTTGGCAGCTTGCGCTTGACACGGTGAAGGGCCTCCGGTACTAGCCCATCCCACTTCGGCGGCCCCAAACCGCGGAGGCGCAGCAAGCAGTCCAGTTGTGGGGGTGTAGCTCAGTTGGGAGAGCGTCGCGTTCGCAATGCGAAGGTCGTCGGTTCGATCCCGTCCACCTCCACCATGCAACAAACGAAGGGCCTCACGGGAAACCGTGAGGCCCTTTGCATTTGGGGCATCCCGGTGAACTGCCGAATTGCAAAGCATCCGGGCTTTGTTATCCGGTGCCGATGACCGACCAGCCCGCCTCTCTGTCGTTCTTCGCCCGCTTCTGGCTCGCCTGGCTGTGCTTCTGGCGCTGCCTCGTGTCCCGCGAGTTCGCGCAGGCCGTGCTGCCCACGAGCAGGGCCTATGACGCCGGCCAGCTCGCCCAGCTTCCTTCGGGCGGCCCCGCCCCCACTCCGCTTCCCAAGCAGGAAGAAGTCCGGCCCCCGCCCCGGGCGCCCGAGCCGCCCCCTGCCCTGGCCCCCGAGCGCGAGCACGCCAGCGCCCTGTCCTTGCTGGGCATGCTCCAGCGAGAGGGCCGCTTCGTGGACTTCCTCCAGGAGAACGTCTCCGCCTTCTCCGACGCGGAAGTGGGCGCGGCGGCGCGCATCGTCCATGAGGGCTGCCGCAAGGTGGCCCAGACCTACCTGACGCTGGAGCGGGTGCTGCCCCAGTCGGAAGGGGACTCGGTGCCGGTGCCTGTCGGGTTCGACGCCCAGCGCATCCGCCTCACCGGCAACGTGGCGGGCCAGCCGCCCTACAACGGAATCCTGCGTCACCACGGCTGGATGACGACGGCGGTGAAGCTGCCCACCGTCAGCCCGGCCATCGACCCGCGCGTGCTTGCTCCCGCGGAGGTCGAGCTTTCCTGAGCCGGCCACCACGGCCTCACCGCGCGAACAAACCCGCGTCTTCCAGGAGTTCTCGTCCGATATGGCCCGCTATTCCATTGGCATCGACCTGGGCACTACGCACTCCGCGGCGTCCTACTTCAATCTGGAGGAGGGCAAGCCCCGCGGCGGCGCGCAGTCCATGCTTCCCGTCCCCCAGTTGACCGCGCCCGGCACCGTCGAGGCCCGCCCGCTGCTCCCCTCCTTCCTCTATCTCCCCTCCGCGCAGGAGTTCCCCGCCGGCAGCCTGGCCCTGCCGTGGAAGCCGGAGGCCAGCACCCTGATGGGTGAGTTCGCCCGCACGCACGGCGCCAAGGTGCCCACCCGGCTGGTGTCCTCCGCCAAGAGCTGGCTGTCCCACCCCGGCGTGGACCGGCGCGCGGCGCTGCTGCCATGGCAGGCCCCCGAGGAGGTGGAGCGGGTGTCGCCGCTGGACGCCTCCGCGCGCTACCTCCGCCACCTCAAGGACGCGTGGGACCACACCTTCGCCCGCGAGCGCGAGGAATCCGCCAACGCCCTGGCCGAACAGGACGTCATCGTCACCGTCCCCGCCTCCTTCGACGCGGCGGCGCGCGACCTGACGCTGGAGGCCGCCAAGGCCGCGGGCATCCCCAACATCACCCTCCTGGAGGAGCCCCAGGCCGCGCTCTACGCGTGGCTGGAGGCCATGGGGGAGAACTTCCGCAAGCAGGTGCAGCCCGGCGAGGTCATCCTCGTGGTGGACGTGGGCGGCGGCACCTCCGACTTCTCCGTCATCACCGTGCGCGACAACGCCGGTGACCTGGAGCTGCTCCGCGTGGCCGTGGGCGACCACATCCTGCTGGGCGGCGACAACATGGACCTGGCGCTGGCGCACACGCTGAACCAGCGGATGACGGCCGAAGGCAAGAAGCTGGATGCCTGGCAGTTCAACGCCCTCACCCATGGCTGCCGCCAGGCGAAGGAGGCGCTCTACTCCGACCCGTCCCTGGAGCGCGCGCCCATCGCCATCCCCGGCCGGGGTTCGTCGCTCATCGGCGGCACGCTGCGCACGGAGCTGACGCGCGAGGAGTTGGACCGCGTCCTCACTGACGGCTTCTTCCCCGTGACGCCCGTCACCGAGCTGCCGCGCACCGCGCGCCGCACCGGCCTGGCGCAGATGGCGCTGCCCTACGCCCAGGACGCCGGGGTGTCCCGTCACCTGGCCGCCTTCCTCACCCGGCAGGCGCAGGCGCTCGCGTCCAGCCCGGACGCGCCAGTGGACGTCCGCGGCAAGGCCTTCCTCCACCCCACGGCGGTGCTCTTCAACGGCGGCGTCTTCAAGGCCGGCCCGCTGAAGGCGCGCGTCATGGAGGTGCTCAACGGCTGGCTCACGGCGGATGGCGGAGCGCCCGCCAAGGCGCTGGAGGGCGCGGACCTGGACCTCGCGGTGGCGCGCGGCGCCGCCTATTACGGTTGGGTGCGCCAGGGCCACGGCCTGCGCATCCGCGGCGGCACGGCCCGCGCCTACTATGTGGGCGTGGAGACGGCGATGCCCGCGGTGCCCGGCATGGAGCCGCCCGTGAAGGCGCTCTGCGTGGCCCCCTTCGGCATGGAGGAAGGCACGCAGGCGGACGTCCCGCCCCAGGAGTTCGGGCTCGTCACCGGTGAGCCCACCCGCTTCCGCTTCTTCTCCTCCTCCCTGCGGCGTGACGACAAGGTGGGCGTCATGCTGGAGGACGTCGACACCGAGCTGGCCAGCGGCGGGCTGGAAGAGCTGGCCCCCATCGAGACGACCATGCCCGGTCAGCCCTCCGTCTTCAGCGACCTGACGCCCGTCAACCTCCAGGCGGCGGTGACGGAGGTGGGGACGCTGGAGCTCCGGTGCCTGGAGAAGGATGGCCCCGGGCGCTGGAAGCTGGAGCTCAACGTCCGCATGAAGGAGTAGAAAGCCATCCGTCAATCGGAGGCGTATGCGAATCGTTGGCATCGACCTGGGCACCACCCATTGCGCCGTGGCATCCGTGGACCCCTCGCGGGGCGCGGGTGCCCCCGTGGAGGACTTCGCCCTTCCGCAGCTCGTCCGTCAGGGCGAGGTGGCCCCGCGGGCCCTGTTGCCCTCCACCGTGTACGTGCCCGCCGGCCACGAGCTGGCGGAGGGTTCGCTCACGCTGCCCTGGGGGGATGACGGCGGCCCGTGGGTGGTGGGCGAGCTGGCGCGCTGGCAGGGCGCGCGCGTGCCGGGGCGGCTGGTGGCCAGCGCCAAGAGCTGGCTGTGCCACCCGGGCGTGGACCGCTCCGCGCCCATCCTCCCCTGGGGTGCGCCCGCGGACGTCCAGAAGCTGTCCCCGGTGGACGCCAGCGCCCTGCTGCTGACGCACATGGCCCGCGCGTGGGATTACGCGCACCCGGACGCGCCCCTGTCGAAGCAGGAGGTGGTGATTACCGTCCCCGCCTCCTTCGACGAAGCGGCCCGCGCCCTCACGGTGAGCGCGGCGCGCAAGGCCGGCCTGGAGAAGTTCACCCTGCTGGAGGAGCCCCAGGCGGCCTTCTACGACTACACCGCGCGCCACCGGGCGGACCTGGAGCAGACGCTCTCCAACGTCCGGCTGGTGCTGGTGGTGGACGTGGGCGGCGGCACCACGGACTTCACGCTGGTGCACGCGGGCCTGTCGCCCGAAGGCCCCATGCTGCGGCGACTGGCCGTGGGCGACCACCTGATGCTGGGCGGCGACAACATGGACGCCGCGCTGGCGCGCCGGGTGGAGGAGAAGCTCTTCACGGACGGCCGCCGCCTGTCCGCCACGCAGTGGACGCAGGCCATCCAGGCCGCGCGCACCGCGAAGGAGGCGCTGCTCGGCCTCGCCCCGCCGGAGAAGCACGGCGTGTCACTGGTGAGTGGCGGCAGCAAGCTGCTGGGCGGCACGTTGTCCACGGAGCTGACGCGCGACGAGGCGCAGGCGCTGGTGCTGGACGGCTTCTTCCCCCTCACCACCCCCGCTGACAGGCCACGCCGCGCCGCGCGAATGGCGCTTCAGGAGCTGGGCCTGCCCTACGTGCAGGACGCGGCGGTGACGCGGCACATGGCGGCCTTCCTCGCGCAGCACGCGGCGGCGGGCTTCGCGGCGCTGGGCGAGACGGCGCCGACGGAGGGCGCCCTGCCCCGGCCGGACGCCATCCTGCTCAATGGCGGCGTGTTCAACTCGCCCCAGATTTCCGAGCGGCTGGTGGAGGCCCTCTCCGCCTGGTGGTCGAACGCGCCGCGCATCCCCCTGCTGCGGCACGAGTCGCTGGAGCTCGCGGTGGCCCGGGGCGCCGCGTACTACGGCCTGGTGCGGCGCGGCCACGGCCTGCGCATCGGTGGCGGCGCGGCGCGCGCCTACTACGTGGGCCTGCAGCGCGCGGCGGACAGCGCCGAGCAACCCGCGCTGTGCCTCATCCCCCGCGGCTTCGAGGAAGGCCAGAAGGTGGACCTGGGCGAGCGCCCCTTCTCGCTCACCCTGGGCCGGCCGGTGCAGTTCCAGCTCTACTCCACCACCAGCGACCGCATCGACAAGCCTGGGGACTTGGTGCCGCTGGCGGAGGACCTCAAGCCGCTGCCGCCCATCCACACGCTGCTCAAGGGCGCCTCCAACAAGGTGGCCGAGGTGCCCGTGCACCTCCAGGCGGCGCTGACGGAGATTGGCACGCTGGAGCTGTACTGCGTGTCCAACGTCGCGGACGAGCGGTGGCGCCTGGAGTTCGAGCTGCGCGGCACCGGCGGCTCGCACGAGCTGACCGTCACCGAGTCCATGCCCGCGCGCTTCGTCGAGGCGAAGGACAACATCGAGCGCGTCTACGGCAACAAGCCGCTGCCCATTGGCCCCAAGGACGTCAAGCAGCTCGGGCGCACGCTGGAGAAGGCCCTGGGCTCGCGTGAGACGTGGCGCGTGCCGGTGCTGCGGGAGATGTGGAGCACCCTCTTCGCGGGCGCGAGCAAGCGCCGGCGCTCGGAGGACCACGAGCGTGTCTTCTACAGCCTCACCGGCTTCAGCCTCCGGCCGGGCTTCGGCTACCCGCTGGATGGCTGGCGCGCGGAGCAGACCTTCGGCCTGTTCGACGCGCTGGTGCAGCACCACACGGACAAGGCGGTGTGGACGGAGTTCTGGGTGATGTGGCGCCGCATCGCGGGCGGCCTGGACGAGGCGCGGCAGCAGAAGCTGTACGCGTACCTCCAGCCCCACCTGGCGCGGAAGGTGCCACCGGACGCGCCCCCGCCGGGGAAGCTCAAGGGCATCCAGCCCGAGGGCCTGGAGGAGATGGTCCGCACCGCGGCCTCGCTGGAGCACCTGCAACCGGGTGACAAGGCGGAGCTGGGCCGGTGGATTGCCGCACGGCTGAAGGCCGAGGCGAAGTCCGGCGGCCCGTGGGCCTGGTCCCTGGGACGGCTGGGCGCGCGCGTGCCCCTGTACGGCAGCAGCCACAAGGTGGTGGACGTGGACACGGCCGAGGCCTGGCTCACGCTGCTGCTGGATCTGGACCTGCGGAAGATTGACGGCGCGTCCTTCGCGGCGGCGCAGCTCGCGCGGCTCACGGGCGATCGCACGCGCGATCTGGACCCGGACCTGCGCGAGCGCACGGCCCAGGCCCTGCTGGCGGCGAAGGCCTCCGAGACCTGGGTGCGAATGGTGCGCGAAGTCGTGGCGCTGGAAGCCGCGGACGAGGCCCGCGCGCTCGGGGATACGCTCCCCGCCGGTCTGCGGCTGTCGTAGGACTGGAAGGAATGCTCCCGCGGGAGTTGGACCTGGAAGGTCCAGCCCCCGGGAGCTGGGACGGCGACGGTGATTCAGCCCTGCGCCGCGGCGACAGGCTCGGCGGGGGCTTCACCCGCTTCGGGGCTCGCGGCGGCCGGCACGACCTGGAGCACCGGAGCCGCCTCTTCCACCGGGGCGACGGCGGCGGCGTCCTTGCCCGCCTTGGGCTTCTTGCTGCCCGCGCCCGAGCGGCACGTGCGGCACCAGGGCTGATTCCGGATGGCGCCATCCGCCATCTTCCGCAGGCCGAACTGCGCCAGCGGCTTCAGCGTCTTGCACTTGATGCACATCAGCGAGATGAGCACCTCTTGACCATCCGCGTCGTAGACGGCGGACTTGCGACGCTTGCGCGGCTGGCCCTGCCCCGGTTCACGCTGCTTCGCCTTCTCAGGCGCAGGCGGCGCCATCATCGGGGTCACTTTGTAGAGCATGTCGGTTCCTCCAGCTCACGGGAGTCCACCCACGCAGGCCCTGGGCCACCTCGGAGTGGACACTCGCAGGGACTAGAGTAGGACCTCCGCTTCCCGTTGGAAACTGATCCCAGGCCGAAAAATCGGCCCCCGGCGCGATTTCTGTGCCCTTCCCCTGGGGTGAGTCCTTTCGTTCACCCTCAGCGGATCAGCCGTCGTCCGAATTTTCAGCCGGGACGCGCTCAGCGCGCCTCCTGCTGACACTCTGCTACACCCGTGTAGCGGACACGTCCCAAGTCGGGGGCCTCCAGCGTGCCGCCCCGGGCTTTCCCGTAGGCGACGAGCGCCTCGCGCAAGTCGAGCCCGTCGACGGGGGTCATCTCGATGCGCTCCGGTGGCACGGTGCTCAAGAGGGGCTCCAGCCCGTCACCGCCTCGCGCCAGAAAGTCCGGGAGGGCCACCCGGTACATCTTGCCGGGGTCGAGCACGAGCGGCTGACCACCGGAGAGGGCCACTCCCGAGAACCGCCCAGGCCCCGGGCAGCGCTCCAGCGTCACCTCGAGGCCGGAGACGGCGAAGACGGAGCCCATGTCGTTGCCATAGGCCAGGTGCAGCAACCGCGACAGCTCGGGGCCCGTCAGGGTGGCCACGGCCACCGTGTTGTCGAAGGGCAGCACCTCGAACACCTGACCGAAAGTGAGCGGCCCCGCGGCCAGGTCCGCGCGGACGCCGCCCGGGTTCATCAGCCCCACGTCCGCGTTGGCCGACGCACGCAGCACGTCCGCCACCAGATTGCCCAGCGCGCCCTCCTCCGTGTAGCCGCGGGTCAGGGGCGTGGCCGCCACGAGCCCCAGCTGGCGATTCTGCGCCTCCCGTGCCAGCTCCAGCGCTGGCGCCAGCAGCGGCGCCACCTGCGCGTCGGGCACCACCGGCTCCGCCATGAACGACGCGGGCTCCAGGCGCACCTGAGGCTCGTTCCGCAGGCGGCGGCCGTCACATGTTCCCTGGGTGGCGTCCACCTTCGCACAGAGGGGAATGGCGGCCTGGATGCGGGTGCGCTGGGGCAGGATGCGGCGACTGCCCGGGTCCACGAACAGCTCCACCACGCCCAGGGAGCGCGCCAGCCCCGTCGTCTCGATGATGGGCACCTGGGCGAAGAAGTGGCCCATCGTCTGGTGGGTGTGTCCCGCCACGATGGCGTCGACCGTGCCCGGCGGCAGGAGCTTCAGCATCGACAGAATCTCCGCGTCGCCCTCGTCGCAGCTCGACGTGTCGCGGGGGTTGCTCAAGTCCGCGCACTTGCCTCCCGCATGCGCCACCACCACCACCACCTCCGCGCCGCGCGCGCGCAGGGAACGGGACGCTTCCAGCGCGGCGGGCGCCAGGGGCAGGAAACGCAGGGACGACACGTTGGCGGGATTGGTGACCTTGGGGGTGTCCTCCGTGGAGAGCCCGATGATGCCCACCTTCACGCCCTTGACCTTCATCAGGTACGTGCCGTCATTGCCCGTCCAGGCGGGGCGCGCGCCGGTGGAGGCGTCGCGGAGGTTCGCCGACAACATGGGGAATCGCGCCTGGCCGATGCGCGCCTTGAGCGCCCCCAGCGCGTCATCCCCGGGCCGCTGCGCCATGGACCCCGGCCCCACGGGGCCATAGTCGAACTCGTGGTTGCCAATGGCGGCCGCGTCCACCCCCAAGTGGTTGTACACGTCGATGACGACGGCCCCTTCCGTGAGGTTGGAAGGCAGCGTGCCCTGGAACATGTCGCCCGCGTCCAGCAGCACCACGCCGCCCGGGTTGGCCGCGCGCAAACGCGCCACATAGGCCGCGAGCGTGGCGGCGCCGCCCTCCTCCACCACCTGACCGTCCTTCAGTGGCGTGCGATGGGGCTCCACCTGTCCATGGAAGTCGTTGATGCCCACCAGGGTGATGCGGATGGGCTCCGGCGGCGCGCCGCGGGTCCAGACGCCGGAGCACGCGGTGGTGGCCCCGCACGCCAACGCGAGGGCGATGAGTCGAGAGAAACGCATGAGGGCGCGCACTTCAGCGCGGCGCGCGCCCGCTGGCAACGCGCTTCAGTCGCGACGGCGACGCCCCACCCGCACCAGGGCGAGCAACGCGAACGCGGCGGTGGCCGGCACGGAGGCCGAAGCACACGAGCAGCCCGACTCGTCGGGAGGATTGCCCGGGCTTGGCGCGGGCCCCGGCCCCCCGGAGCCACCTCCGTCCCCCGGGCCACCGCCCGTGCCCCCGTCCGTCCCCCCGTCCGAATCGAACCGCGTGTCGATTCGCAGCGCGGGGTCGAAGGCCTCGGCGACCGCCGGCCAGCGCGCGTACAGGAAGCGCTGCGGGTTGGAGAGCGCGTCACTGCCCACGAAGAGCCCGTCGGGATACGTCGTGCCCAGCGACGACGCGGTGACGGCGAGGGCCACCGGGTCATTCGCCCGGATGACGCCCCCATCCGCGTCCGCCAGCCGGAACGAGCCCACGAGGGTCCTCGCGCGCCGCTCATAGACGGCGAACGCATCCGCGCCCGTGTCCGCGACCAGGATGTACCCTTCGCCATTGCGCGCACGGTACAGCGCGACCCGGCCCACATTGGCGGAGAGCCCGCCCGAGCCCTGGATGGAGAGCTGCTCTCCAGTGACGCCCGCGTCCGCTGCCGCCGGATAGCGCCACAGGCCCTGCCCCTGCTGGGTGACGAACAGGGAGTCGGACGCCTCGTCCACGGCCAGACCCGCGATGGGCCCCGTCGTCGTCAGCGTGCGAACCAGGGTGGCCGTCACGCGCCCCGTGTCTCCGGCCAGTTCGTACTGCTGGAGCACACCCGTGGACGTGCCGGCGAACACATAGAACCGGCCCGAGTCCTCGTTTTGATAGAGCGCCACGGCGGAGAACTGCGTCCCCGTCAGGAAGCCCGCGGCGCCAATCCGCTCCACCCGGTCCGCGCGGTCGGGGTCCACCGTGTAGGCCGCCAGCCCGTTGAAGTTGATGCTGGCCGCCACCACCAGGGTCTGCTGCACCCCGGACAGCGGGAAGCCGTCCCGCACGGCCACGGCTGACATCGGGCCATCCGCGAGCTCCGCATCCAGTTGCTCGCCCCCCAGGCCAAAGGTGACGAGGCCCGAGTTGGGGCTGTTGTAGGCGGTGAGGAACAAGCTGCTGCTGGGGGCGCCGGGACTCACCCAGAGGGCCACGTCCTGGAGCACTCCGCCGGTGATGGACGGGGCGGGCTCGGACTGCGCTGTCGGCGACACGACGACCTGCGCGGACACCGGAGTGCCCAGGAGCAACGCCGCCAGGGCCAGGGGGGTTGGGTTGCGCATGACCGCCTCCAGATTGAGCGATGGGAGCGCCCTAACTTGGCACGAGGCGTCAGGCTTTCAAGTAGGAAGCGGCCGGGAACGGTTGGCGATGGATGACAGCGTCGGCTAGAAAGTGCGTCTTCCAGCCAACACAGAAAAGAACATGGCGACCAAGCGCGCACTCATTACGGGCATCACGGGGCAGGACGGCAGCTATCTCGCGGAGCTGCTCCTTTCGAAGGGCTACGAGGTGCACGGCATGGTGCGCCGCTCGTCGGAGGAGAAGTTCGAGCGCATCCAGCACCTGCACGGGAAGATTCAGCTCCACCAGGGCGACTTGCTGGACCAGTTCTCGCTCGCGGCGTTGCTCAACCTGACGAAGCCCGACGAGGTCTACAACCTGGCGGCGCAGTCCTTCGTCCCCACCAGCTGGAACCAGCCGGTGCTCACGGGCGAGTTCACCGCGCTGGGCGTGACGAAGATGCTGGAGGCCATCCGCCACACCCGCCCGGAGGCGCGCTTCTACCAGGCGTCGTCCAGCGAGATGTTCGGCAAGGTGCTGGAGGTTCCGCAGACGGAGGACACGCCCTTCTATCCGCGCAGCCCGTACGGCGTGGCCAAGGCCTACGGCCACCACATCACGGTGAACTACCGCGAGTCCTTCAACCTGTTCGCGGTGAGCGGCATCCTCTTCAACCACGAGTCGCCGCGCCGGGGCCTGGAGTTCGTCACGCGCAAGGTCACCTACAACGTGGCGCGCATCAAGCTGGGCCTCCAGGAGAAGCTGCCCATGGGCAACCTGGACGCCAAGCGCGACTGGGGCTTCGCGGGCGACTACGTGGACGCCATGTGGCGGATGCTCCAGCAGCCGCAGGCCGAGGACTACGTGGTGGCCACCAACGAGACGCACACCGTGCGCGAGCTGGTGGAGATTGCCTTCGCGCGCGTGGGCCTGGACTGGGAGAAGCACGTCTTCATCGACCCGGCCTTCGTGCGCCCCGCCGAGGTGGACCTGCTCATCGGTGACCCGGCCAAGGCGAAGACGAAGCTGGGCTGGGAGCCCAAGGTCCGCTTCAAGGAGCTGGTGGAGATGATGGTGGACGCGGACCTGGAGCGCGTGAAGGCGGGGCAGCGGTAGATGCGCATTCTGGTAACAGGCGCGGATGGCTTCGTCGGCCGGCACTTGTGCGCCCTGCTGCGCGCCGCTGGCGACGAGGTGGTGGAGGCCCACGGGCCGCGCGGTGAGGGCATCAACAGCAACGCCCTGCACTTCGACGTGGCCAACGAAGCCTCGGTGAAGGCGGCGGTGGCCGAGGTGAAGCCCGAGGGCATCATTCACCTGGCGGGCTTCAGCTCGGTCGCGAAGAGCCACCACAACCCGTCCCGGGTGTTCGCGGTGAACACCATGGGCGTGGTGCACCTGCTCACCGCGGTGCGCGAGAGCGTCCCGAAGGCGAGTGTGGTGCTGGTGGGCTCCGGCGAGGTGTACGGCCCGGTGCCCGAAGGCACGCGTGCCACCGAGGACACCCCCGCGGTGCCCCTGAGCCCCTACGCGGCCTCCAAGTCCGCAGCGGAGCTGGCCGCGGTGCAGTTCCACCGCAGCTACGGGCTGGAGGTCGTCATGGCGCGGCCCTTCAACCACCTGGGCGCGGGGCAGGACCCCACCTTCGTGGTGCCCTCGTTCGCGGCGCAGATTCGCGCCATCGGGCTGGGCACGGTGGACCCGGTGCTGCGCACGGGAAACCTGGATGCGGTGCGCGACTTCTCCCACGTCCGCGACGTGGTGGAGGCCTACCGGCTGCTGCTCGACAAGGGTGAGCCGGGGCAGGCGTACAACATCGGCAGCGGTGAGGGCCGCACCATCCGCAGCCTGCTGGAGGAGATGCTGTCGCTGGCGGGGGTCAACGCGCGCATCGAGCTGGACCCCGCGCGCCTCCGGCCCTCCGACATCCCCAGCCTCGTCGGCGCTCCCGACAAGCTGAAGGCGCTGGGTTGGGCCCCGAAGCTGACCGTGGCGGACGCGCTGCGCGATGTGCTCGGCCCCCGCGTGCCCGGCGCGGCGTGAGCAAGCGAAGGCGCGCGCGTGTCCCCAAGGAGGCGCGCGCGTCGGAGGCTCGGCTGGACGACCGATGCCGCGCCAGCTTCGAGGGGACTGACGTCGCGGGCCCGCGAGTCCGAAGTGGACGGGCCCGTGACGAGGTGACGCGTCAGGCGTCCCTGTTCACTGAATCGCCGCCCAGGCCTGAAGCCGCCGCTCCAACGCCGTGAGGGTCCACAGGTCCGCCGGATTGTCTGGCCGCACCTGGGCCAGGTCCCGCTGAAGCGCCTCGCGCGCCCCCACGACGCCCCACTCCGACAATACCCGCAGCGCCATCAACGAGTGCTTGCGTGCCACCAGCGCGAGCAGCACCGCCACGACGCGAGGGCTTCGCTCGTCAGCCAGCCGCTGCACCGCCTCGTGACGCGCCTCGGGCGTGGAGTCCGGCGCCTCCAGCACCTCGGCCAGCGAGGTGAAGCGCGC
The DNA here is from genome assembly GCF_900101905.1 of Myxococcus virescens. Taxonomy (NCBI): domain Bacteria; kingdom Pseudomonadati; phylum Myxococcota; class Myxococcia; order Myxococcales; family Myxococcaceae; genus Myxococcus; species Myxococcus virescens. Next base: position 25,620 of record NZ_FNAJ01000004.1, read on the forward strand.
ATCATCCAACAACGGGCGCGGGCCGGGCTGCGGCTCCCAATGCTCCACGGTGACGTTCGTCCGGCCCAGGCAGACGCACTCCCGGCGCACGCCGTCATCGCCGAAGAGGTCCATGATGCGCTCTCTCGACGGCGTGCCGCCCACGAGCAGTTGCCCCGCACGTTGGGAAAGCGTGGGTGACACGCCGAGCAGATGGACGCGCAGCACCGTGGCCTCGGCCGCGGCGCTCTGCTCGGTGGAGGCACGGGGCCACTTGAGGAAGACCTCCGCCATCCCCCGCTCCTGGACGTACCAGCGGTACTCCAGCCACACGGCGCTGGGACGGAGGGCGAAGCGGGCGTCTTCCTGCTCGCGGAGCCGGGGGGCGCCTTCCGCAAGCCCGGTGAAGCAGCGTTCCAGCAGGACCAGGGCGTCGGAGAGCGTCATGAAGGTGGGCAGTGTAGCGACGTTTGTCAGGCCGCTGGGCCAGCAGCGTTAGTGTACAATCAACACCATTTCTGAGGTCGCCCATGAGCGAAGCAGGACAGCAGCGGTTCACCTTCTTCTGGCAGGCGCACTCCCCCTTCTCCCAGTGGCACCCTTCCGACTTCGCCGTGGACGGCGTGCGCTACGTGTGCGCGGAGCAGTACATGATGGCAGGCAAGGCGCGGCTCTTCGGTGACAACGCGGCGCTGGCGAGCATCCTGTCATCGAAGTCGCCCAAGACGCACAAGGCCCTGGGCCGCAAGGTCCGCGATTTCGACAACGCGCGCTGGGAGAAGGCGCGTGAGCGCATCGTCTACGAGGGCAACCGCGCGAAGTTCACCCAGAGCCCGGAGCTGTTGAAGGCGCTCCTGGCCACCGCGGGCACGGAGTTGGTGGAAGCCAGCCCCGTGGATCGCATCTGGGGTGTGGGGTTGGATGAGGAGGACCCGCGCATCCATCACCCCGCGAAGTGGCGAGGACTGAACCTGCTGGGCAAGGTCCTCACGAAGCTGCGCGAGGACCTGCTAGCGGAGGGCGTCACCGAGGCGTCCCCCGCCGAGCCGTAGGGCTCAGAAGTCGTAGCGCACGGGAGCCTGGTCCGACACGACCAGGTTCACCGTGCCCGAGGTCTTCCCGAACTGCGCCCCGAAGCGCTGCGAAACCGAGGACACGTCGAAGCGAGGGCTGGCCCGCAGGAGCGCCTTGCACCGGTCGTTGTTCCCATCGTGCACCAGCACCAGGTTCGCCACGGGCGTGCCATCCGCGCCCTGCTGGAGGTTCCCATCCCAGGCCAGCGAGTACGTGTGCTCGGCGCAACCTCCGCCATGCATCACGGCCAGCGTCAGGATGCCACCGTCCACCGTGGCGCTTCGGACATTGATGGGGTCCTTCGGCTCGGGATTGGGCGTCACCACCAGGGGCTGGACGGCCGCCCTCGCCTCACCATCCTCGGCAGACGGAATCTCGGTGGCCTGCGTGGCTTCAGGGGCCGGCGCCGGCGCCTCTGCGCTGGCTTCGGCCTCGGCGGGTGGCGGCTCCGCCGGAGCAGCGCCTGTCTCCTGCCGGCTCGCACAGCCCGCGAGCAGTCCGCACAGCATCACCCCACTCCAGACGAGCTTTCGCATACGTCTCCTTATCGCCGCAGCGCGGCCTCGTACGCCGCCAAGGTACCCTCGGCGGTCCGCTTCCAGGTGAACTTCGCGGCCTGCGCCTTTCCACGCTCCGCGAGCGCCCGCCGTTCCTCCGGCGAGTGGAGCAGCCGGTCCAACGCCCTCGCGAGCCCGTTCGCGTCGTCGGGCCCCACGCTCAGCGCGGCGTCGCCACAGACCTCCGGCAGCGAGCCCGCGGTGGAGACGATGGTGGGCGTCCCCAGCCGCATCGCCTCCAGCGGTGGCAGCCCGAACCCCTCATAACGAGACGGGAACACGAACACGGCCGCGCGGCGCATCAGCTCGTAGAACACGGCGTCGGATTGATAGCCGAGCGAGCGAACCTCGAACCCCTCCGAGCGCAGCCGGGAGATGCGCGCCTCCACGCGCCCCGCGCCGAACCAGCTCTGTCCCGCCAGCACCAACGAGGCAGGCCGCCCCCGCAGTCGCAGCCGCTCCAACGCGTCCAGCACCAGGTCCACGTTCTTCCGCACGTCGAGCGAGCCCGCGTAGAGCACGTACTCCTTCGGCAGTGAGAGCGCGCGCAGGAAGTCCTTGCTGGTGTCGTCCAGGACGGGCGCATGGACGTGGTCCACGCCATTGGGCACCACCACCGTGCGCGACTCCGCTTCCGGGTAGCGAGCCAGCAGGTCCTGCCGCGTGCGTTCGCTCACGCACACCACCTGGTCCGCCACCATCAGGCTGCGCGACAACCACAGCCGGAACTGCCAGCGGAACGCGGCCGACACCGTCTCCGGCATCAGCAGCGGAATCAAATCGTGCACCGTCAGCACGTACTTCATGCCGGGAGCGCGGATGAGGGGCAGGTTGAAGTTACCGTGTGCGTGGTACAGCGGCGCATCCGAGCCCTGGAGCACACGCGGCAAGCCGCCCAGCGTCCAGGCGGTCCGCCCTGCCTTCGCGCGAGGGGCCTCGCCGGATGACTGAGCCCCTACGCGGGTGAGCTGGACGCCGAGCGCCTCCAGGGCGGAGGCCAGGCAACGGGTGTACAGGCCGATGCCGGTGGTCGGCTCGTCCCAGAGTGTCGCGTCGAAGGCGATAGGTCCCATGGACACGGTGCGCCTCATAGCACGTGCGTGTGATAGGCAGGGCCCGCATGGCGATCCACCAGTTGATACCCAGCTTTGTCCCCGGCGACGCCACCGGGCAGGCCGCGCTGCATCTGCAGCTCCTGCTGCGCCGCATGGGGCACGCGGGCGCGCTGTATGCGGACGAAGTGGGCCCGGGGCTCGAAGGGCTGGCCAGCCCCGCGTCCGCGCTGCGTCCCGAGTCCGGTGACCTGGTCCTCTACCACCATGGCATCGCCTCCCCGCTCAGCAGCCGGCTGATGCACCTGCCCTGTCGGCGCGGCATCGTCTTCCACAACATCAGCCCCGCGCGTTTCTACGAAGGGCTGCCGCTGGCGGACGCGCTGGTGGCGGGACGGGCCCAGCTCGCCGCGATGGCCCCCTTCGCGGATGTGGCCATCGGCGTGTCGGACTTCAACGCCGCCGAGCTGCGCGTCGCGGGGTACCGCAACGTCCACACGGTGCCCCTCTTCATCGAGCCGGAGCGATTCTCCCGCGCCAGCGCCGACGCGAAGATGCTCCAGCGGCTCGAAGGTCCAGGCCCCGTGCTGCTCGGCGTGAGCCGGGTCATGCCGCACAAGCGCTTCGAGGACCTGCTCGCGCTCCACCGCGAAGTCCTGCGGCTGCGCCCCCAGGCCCGCTTGTTGATGGTGGGCGGCTACGAGCCCGGCAGCCGGTACTTCCGCATGCTCCAGCGCGAGGCGCGCGGCCTGCGCGGCGTGAGCTTCCTGGGACGACTGAGCCACGCGCAGCTCGTGGCAGCGTACCGCTCCGCCTCCGTCTTCGTCTCCATGAGCGAGCATGAGGGCTTCGGCGTCCCCCTCATCGAGGCCATGGCCGCCGAGGTGCCCGTGCTGGCCTACGCGGCCGCCGCGGTGCCGGAGACCCTGGGCGGCGCGGGCGTGGCCTTCGACCAGAAGCGCTTCGCCTTCCTCGCGGAGCTGGCGGTGGACCTGAGCGAGGACCTCTCCCTGCGCGGGCCCGTCATCGCTGGCCAGACGCGGCGGTTGGAGCACTTCTCCGCGCCTTCCGTGCAGACCGCCTTCACGAAGGCACTGGAGACGGTGCTCCCCCGCCCCGCGCCCACGAAGCCCCGGAAGCCCCCCGAGCGTCCCCGGGTGGCGATGGTGGTGCAGCGCTATGGGGAGGTGACGGGCGGCGCGGAGAAGCTCGCCGCGCAGATGGCCGAGCACCTGGCTCCGCACTGGGACCTCACCGTGCTGACGACCTGCGCGAAGAACCACCTCGTGTGGGACAACGCGTTTCCGCCCGGCCCCGACGTCGTGGACGGCATCAAGGTGTTGCGCTTCCCGTCCACGCGGGTGCGCAACATCCGAGGCTTCAACGGCCTGTCGCGGCAGGTGTTCGACAAGAGCAACGAGCGGCTGCGCGAGGAGCAGTGGGTGGCCGAGCAGGGCCCCATGTGCCCCGGCCTGCTGCACCACCTGGCCACCGAGCGCGACGCCTACGACGGCTATCTCTTCTTCACCTACCTCTACGCGCCCACGGTGTGGGGATTGCCGCTGGTGGCGGACCGGGCCCTGCTGGTGCCCACCACACATGATGAGGCCCCCGTCCGCTTCGGTGTGTATCGGGACGTCTTCGAACGCCCGCGCGCCCTGCTCTGCCTCACGCCGGAGGAGCACACGCTCATCGAGAAGTACTTCCCGAATCACGCCCCCACGCGGGTGGTGGGCGTGGGCGTGGACCGGCCTCGGGCGGATGGCGCGCGCTTCAAGGAGAAGCACGGCATCCACCGGCACTACCTGCTCTACATCGGCCGCCAGGAGCCGGGCAAAGGCGTGCCGGAGCTGCTCGAGTACCACCAGGCCCTGAAGAACCGGTTCGAGGACGCGCCGGACCTGGTGCTCGCGGGCGACACCAACATGGAGCTGTCCGGCGAGGGCGTGCGCTATCTGGGCCGCATCGACGAGCAGGACAAACACGACGCGCTTGCGGGGGCGTTGGCGGTGGTGGTGCCGTCCCGCTACGAGAGCCTGTCGCTGCTGACGCTGGAGTCCTTCGCCCAGGGCACGCCCGTGCTCGTGAACGGGCGCTCGGACGTGCTGGTGGGACAGGTGGAGCGCAGCGGCGCGGGCCGCGCGTACACGGACCTGGAGTCGTTCATCCAGGGCCTGCGCGAGGTGGGCTCGGAGCGTGGGCCCATGGGCAAGCGAGGCCTGGCGTACGTGAAGAAGCAGGGCTGGCCGCAGGTGGTGGCGGCCTACCGGGAAGAAATGCAACGCATCCTCGAGGAGAAGCGCCGATGAAGCTACTGGGACGGGACATCCCCGCGCGGGAGCTGATAGCCCGCATCGAGGAGCGCCTGCGCACGCGCGGCCTCCCCACCTCCGAGGAAGTGGAGCTGCCGCCCGAAGGCGTGGAGCCTCGGGTGGAACCGCTGACCTTCAACCTGCATGCGCTGGAGGAGTACGCGGACGCCACGCGCGCCCTCCCCCTGCACACCCACCGGGGCGGCGTGGGACAAGTCGTCCTTCTGGCCAAGTGGGCCTTCCGCAAGTCGTGCCAGGTGTTCATCAACGAGGCGCTCGGCAGGCAGCGCGTGTTCAACGGACACGTGCGCGACTCCTACGCGCAGCTCTCCGCCGAGGTGCTCCGTCTGCGTCGCGAGGTGGAGGCACTCCGGGCGAGGTCAGTCCCCACGGCTTCCGATGCAGCGGTGCCACGGCAAGAGTTCGCAAAGCGACGCGAGCACGAAGCGGCCCCGTCCGCCGAGGCGCAGCCGCCAACCGCGCCGGTCTCCCTGACGGCTCCAGGCGTAGACACCGTGCTGCCCAAGCCGCGTGCCCCCAAGGCCCCGTCACGGCAGCCAGCTCGGCCGAAGCAGCCGGTGAGCGCGGCTTCCACGGAAGTGGATTCGACCTCGGCGCCTCGTGCGCCGGCCGCGGGCGAACCGGTCACCAGCAAGACGGCCCGTGCGAAGAAGGCCGCGCCTTCTGCGCCTGCACAGCCCTCAGCGGAGGCTTCGCCGCGCCGGAGCGCCTCCGGACAGAAGAAGCGCCGCAACAAGAAGTCCCGTTGAAGCCCCCTGACGAGGGGCACGGCGCCTGCCCCGGACCTCCCGAACAGGCCGCGCGCCAGGACTTCGGACCGTGCGGCATGGTGCGTGCGAGGCGGGAACAGGCCGACACCTTGCATTGACGGCCCATCTGCACCTGTGCTCAATCGAAAGCGTGCATGCGCCCTTCGTCAGCGTCGTCATCCCCGCCTACAACGAGGGTGAGCGGCTTCCTCGCTTCGTCGCGGAGCTCACGCGCGTGTTCCTCGAGCGGAGCGCCCCGCCGGTGGAGTTCGTCGTCGTCGACGATGGCAGCGCGCCCAAGCAGGCCGAACTCCAGCGCGCCAGCGTCGAGGCGGCCCAGGCTCGCCTCGCCACCGCGGGGGCGCGGCACCAGTTCACCTACGTGGCGGCGCCTCGCAACCAGGGAAAGGGCTCGGCCATCCGGCTCGGCTGGCGTCACGCGTCCGCGGGCGTCACGTGGCTGGCCTTCCTGGACGCGGATGGCGCCATCAGCGCCGAGGAGTTTCACCGGCTGGTGGCGCTGAGCGCCTCGGAGATGGCGCAGAACCTGGACGTCCTGGCCGGCTCACGCATCCTCATGGCCGGGCGCCGCGTCGTGCGCAGCCTCCACCGCCACCTGCAGGGCCGCATCTTCGCCACGCTCACGGATGCGAACTTCAAACTCCACTTCTACGACACGCAGTGCGGGGTGAAGTTCGTCCGCGCGGACATCCTGCGGCCGCTCCTGGACGTCCTCCAGGAGCAGCGCTGGCTGCTGGACGTGGAGTTGCTGGTGATGCTGAAGCGCCAGGGCGCGCGCTTCCTGGAGGTCCCCATCGACTGGGAGGACTTCGGAGGTTCCAAGGTCATCCCAGGGCTCGACGCGGCGCGCATGTTCTGGGGGCTGCTGCAACTGCGTCGGCGACTGGAGCATGTGTCCCTGCCTACCCACCGTGACGCGTTGCCCGAAGGCGAGCCACACACCCAGCGGTAGGCAGGAGCGTCACTGTGTAGGCGTGCAGCCCCGCCCTGCCTGTACGGCGACGCCGGCCCTCACCTCCAGTGACAAGCCCGCTTGATTTCCGGACGGCACACCGCGAAATAGGTCCCGCCTGGAAGCCGTTTCTCCAGGTTCCTCCCACACTGTTCGTGACATGCGCGCCTTGACTGACCTGCCCTCCGACCCCACCCCTCCTCTGACCCTGGGCCTGCCGGGCTTCGTCTTCGAGGACCTGTATCGTCCCGCTGGTCTGCGCCGGTTGGCGGAGCGCTTCGACGCACAGCTCACCGAGGATGAGCCCGAGCTCTTCCAGGCCTTCGACGCGTACCGCAAATCTGGCGGCACGAGCGTCAGCGGCGCCGCGGAGTCGGACCTGCTCGTCCGCGTGTCGCGCCACGTGTCGCGCTTCGTCACGCGCCTCTTCCGAGTGGAGCAGGAGCTGGAGCGCCTGTCCGGCCGCCTCAAGGGCGAGCTGCCGCTCTTCGACTTCAAGCGCGAGTTCATCACCCGCCGCGTCTTCAAGAAGGGCGCCGCGGACCGCCCGGCGCTGGCGGAGTTCCCCTCGCTGGACGCGCGCATGCGGCTGATGCTCCAGCTGGGCTTCCCGGAGGCGCTGGCCACCGGGGACCTGGAGCGGGGTCTGGCGGAATCCGTCCTCTCGCTGATGGACCTGGAGCGCCTGTTCTCCAACGCGCTGCCCGCCGAGCGTCAGGGCGAGGCGGAGGCCCTGCGCGCCCGCTGGGCTGCGCTGCGCGAGGTACTGCTGTCCACGCCCGAGGGCAAGGATGCCTTCGGCTCCAGCCTCGTCACGCAGGGCGATGACGCCGCGGAGCTCCAGTCCGTGCGCGCGCTGCTGTCGCTGGCGGACCGTTGGACCTACGCGCGGGCGCTGCATCCGGAGACGAAGGACCTCTTCCACGCCTGGCCCACCCACCGGATTCCCAAGCCGCTGGTGTTCGACCAGCTCGTCCAGCTCCAGCGCCCGGACAACGAGCTGCCCGAGGCCACCGAGGGCCTGGAACACCACCTCCGCCACCGCGACGGCTTCAAGCTCACCGACCGCCGGGGCACCTCGCGCGACGTGATGAACGAGGTGGACTACTGCGTGCTCTGCCACGAGCGGCAGAAGGACTCGTGCACCAAGGGCTTCCCCGCCAAGGACCCGGTGGCCGAGGGGCACCACTACAAGAAGAACCCGCTGGGCATCCCCCTCAACGGGTGCCCGCTCGACGAGCGCATCTCCGAGGCGCACCTGCTCAAGCGTGAAGGCAACTCCGTGGCCGCGCTGGCCATGGTGACGCTCGACAACCCGATGTGCCCGGGCACCGGCCACCGCATCTGCAATGACTGCATGAAGGCCTGCATCTTCCAGAAGCAAGAGCCGGTGAACATCCCCCTGGCGGAGACAGCCACGCTCACGGACGTGCTGAACCTGCCGTGGGGCTTCGAAATCTACGGCCTGCTCACGCGGTGGAACCCGCTCAACGTCCGCCGCCCGTACGCGCTGCCCTACGTGGGCCGCAACGTGCTGGTGGTGGGGCTGGGCCCCGCCGGCTACACGCTGTCGCACTACCTCCTCAACGAGGGCTTCGGCGTCACCGGCGTGGACGGCCTCAAGATTGAGCCCTTCCCCGACGCGCTCGTGGGCCGCAATGGCCACTCGCTCCAGCCCATCCGCGACTGGTCCGCGCTCACCAGCGAGCTGGACGAGCGCATCCTGGAGGGCTTTGGCGGCGTGTCCGAGTACGGAATCACCGTGCGCTGGGACAAGAACTTCCTCACGCTCATCCACCTCACGCTGGCGCGCCGGGAGAGCTTCCGCATCCACGGCGGCGTGCGCTTCGGCGGCACCCTCACGGTGGAGGACGCGTGGGCGCTGGGCTTCGACCACATCGCCATCGCCGCTGGCGCGGGCCGCCCGACCATCATCGGGATGAAGAACAACCTCATCCGGGGCATCCGCAAGGCCAGTGACTTCCTGATGGCGCTCCAGCTCACCGGCGCGTTCAAGAAGGACTCGCTGGCGAACCTCCAGGTGCAGCTGCCCGCCATCGTCATCGGCGGTGGCCTCACCGGCATCGACACCGCCACGGAGCTGATGGCGTACTACCCGGTGCAGGTGGAGAAGGCGCTCGCCCGCCACGAGAAGCTGGTGTCCCAGGTGGGCGAGGAGGCCGTGCTGGCCCGCCTCGACGCGGAGGAGCGCGCCACCTACCAGACGTTCCTGGAGCATGGCCGCGCCGTGCGCGAGGAGCGCCAAAAGGCGAAGGCCCTGGGCCGCGACCCGGACTTCATCAAGCTGGTGCGCGCGTGGGGCGGCGTCAGCCTCGTCTACCGCCGCAGCCTCACCGAGTCCCCCGCCTACCGCCTCAACCACGAGGAAGTGACGAAGGCGCTGGAGGAAGGCATCCGCTTCATCGAGCGCATGAGCCCGGTGGAGGCCCTGTCGGACGCCTCCGGCGCGGTGCGCGCGCTGCGCTTCGAGCGCATGGTGACGGTGGACGGCAAGCTCAAGGGCAGCGGCCAGTTCTTCGAGCTGCCCGCGCGCACGGTGTGCGTCGCCGCCGGCACGTCCCCCAACGTCACGTACGAGAAGGAATACCCAGGTACCTTCCAGCTCGACGCGCGCGGCGAGTACTTCCAGAGCCACGAGCTGGTGGACGCCGAAGACGGCTTCTCGCTGGCGCCCGTGAAGGCGAAGGAGGACCCGGCCGCGAAGACGGGGTTCTTCACCTCGTACCAGAAGGACGGCCGCTTCATCTCCTTCTACGGTGACAACCACCCGACCTATGCGGGCAACGTGGTGAAGGCCATGGCCAGCGCGAAGGACGGCCACCCGCAGGTGGCGCGGCTGTACGCCAAGGAAGTGGCCGCGCTCGACTTCACCGACGAGGTGGCCCAGGCCGCGCGTGACGCGCGGCGCGCCGCGCACTTCGCCAGGCTGGACGAGGCGTTCACCGCCACCGTGGTGGCCGTCAACCGGCTGACGCCGACCATCGTCGAGGTGGTGGTGCGCGCGCCCTTCGCGGCCAGCCACTTTTCGCCCGGCCAGTTCTACCGGCTGCAGAACTTCGAGCGGAACGCGCCTGTGGTGGACGGCGTGCGCCTCACCATGGAGGGCCTGGCCCTCACCGGTGCCTGGGTGGACAAGGAGAAGGGGCTGATGGGCACCATCGTGCTGGAGATGGGCTCGTCCTCGCGCCTGTGCGCCGCGCTCAAGCCCGGTGAGCCCGTGGTGCTCATGGGCCCCACCGGCGCGCCCACGGAGATTGGCCACAACGAGACGGTGGTGCTCGTGGGCGGCGGTCTGGGCAACGCCGTGCTCTTCTCCATCGCCCGCTCGCTCAAGGCGGCCGGCTGCCGCGTCGTGTACTTCGCCGGCTACCGGCAGAAGTCGGACTCCTTCAAGCACGACGAAATCGAGGCCGGCACGGACCAGATTGTGTGGTCCGTGGACACCGGGGACACGATTGAGGCGCGCCGGCCGCAGGACGCGGCGTTCCGGGGCAACGTGGTGCAGGCGATGGTGGCCTACGCGGAGGGCAAGCTGGGCCCCGCCCCCGTCATCTCCCTGGCGGACGTGGACCGCATCATCGCCATCGGCTCGGACGGAATGATGCGCGCGGTGGCCGAGGCGCGGCACGGCGTGCTCCAGCCGCACCTCAAGCCGGGACACGAGGCCATCGGCTCCATCAACTCGCCGATGCAGTGCATGATGAAGGAGATCTGCGCCCAGTGCCTCCAGCGGCACGTGGACCCGGTGACGGGCAAGGAGACGTGGGTGTTCTCCTGCTACAACCAGGACCAGCGGCTGGACCAGGTGGACTTCGTCAACCTCCGGCAGCGCCTGCGCGGCAACACCGTCATGGAGAAGGTCGCCGACGTCTACCTGGCGCAGCTCTTCAAGCAGGCCCCGCACCTCAAGCGCGTCTGAGGCGAGAAGGCGGGGCCCGTCTTCACCGGCGTGTGCCGGTGAAGACGCGAATCATCTCCTGGTAGTTCTGGATGAGGTCTTCCTCACGCGTCAGGACGACGTCGATGTTCGCATCGCCGTAGTCGCGGCGGGCATCGGCCAGCGTCTGGAAGGCCTCCACCTGGGCGCGCATCGACGCCACCTGGGGCGCCATGCCCTGTTGCTGCTCGGGCGGAAGCTTCGCCTGGAGCGCCTCCAGTTTCTTCAGCTCCTCTTCGTATTGGAGCGTGCGCCCCAGCTGCCGCTGGCTGACGACGGCGGTGACGACCTCCGCGATGCCGTTGACGTCCGCCTCGGAGAGCTGTGCCTCGCGGCGCGCCTCGGCCTCCGCCTTGGCCTTGGCCTCCACCACCTTCAGGCCCTCGCGCGCGGCGGCCATGGCCTCTGGGGTGCCGGCGTCCACCAGCGCCCCCAGGTTCTGCAGGCCCTTCATGAGCGATGCGTACACCTCCAACATCCGCCGCTGATAGCCCACGTACGCGTCCAGCTTCTCCTTCGTCACCGTGTAGGGGCCTGCCTCCACCACACCGTCGGAAGCGCCGGGGGCCTGCTCGCCCACCACTCCGGCGGGCGGCCCGGAAGCGTCCTCGGGTTTCTTGCAGGCCGAGAAGGCCACGAGCACCCACAGTCCCCACAGCACCTTGCGCACGCGCTTTCCTCCAGACGGGACATGTCAGCCCCTCATGTATGCTCCGGCAACCTGGGCGGTGAGAGGCGTCCCGCCTCTGTCTGTCACGGTGGGGTTGTTCCGGCCACTGAACAATCGCCGCATTACCTTTGACCAACCCTGCCGCGCTCGTGTACGAACCGCGGTTCTGTCGAAAGCGGTGGAGGGAATTTGAGGCTTTTCCTGGTTAGGCACGCGGATGCGGACGCGGAGATCCCCGAGGGTCTCGGTGACGAGGCACGCGCCCTCACCGCGAAGTCCCGCACCAGCACCGCTCAGCATTTCGCTTCGCTGACCGAGCGCATTGGTCCCGTGGGGCGCATCCTGACCAGCCCGCTGGTTCGCACGGTGCAGACGGCGCAGATCCTCTCCATCTCCACCAGGTTCGAGGGCCCGCTGAAGGTGCATCGCTGCTTGCTGCCCGACATGCCCGTGGGCGCGGTGGAGCCGGTGCTCAACGAGTACGCGGACGAGAACCTCGTCCTCGTGGGTCACCAGCCGTCCATGGGCGCCCTGGCGGCCCATCTGCTCGGCATGCAGTCCTTCCCCAAGCCCGTCAACCCGGGCACCGTCATCGGCCTGGAGCGCGCGGAGGGGGAGTCTTCACCGGCGTTCAAGTTCCTGTTCTACGCCGCCCCTGGTCAGCAGGTGCTCGACATCATCCAGTGAGGCCATTGCGGCCATGATGGACGAAGCTCGCTACAACCAGCTGGTCTCCGCCGCGTTCAAGCGCATCCTCGGCGCGGCGGACACCATCGACCCTGACATCCTGGAAGCCGACAGCACCGGCGACATGGTGACGCTCACCGCGGCTTCGCGTGAGAAGTGCATCGTCAACACCCAGCGCGCCGTGCGGCAGATCTGGGTGGCGGGCCAGGGTCAGGGCATCCACTTCGACTACGACGCGGCCACCGGCACCTGGAAGGACGACAAGGGCCGGGGCCTGGAGTTGATGGCGTTCGTCGCGGACGTCGTCCGCGGCATCACCGGGACGGACTTCGTCTATCCCGGCTGAGTCCTGCCGCTCGCGGCCTCCACCCAGTCCCCACCCGCGGCCTGCGCGCGACGCAGGGCCTCTCCAGCCTCTTTGAGGAGGCTGCCGAAGCTGACCTGTGACAGGGCGCCCGCCACGGGTCCACGGCCCGGCGGGGGCTCGGAGACGGCGACGCCCACGGAGGCGCTGGCGCCCTCGTAGGCCGTCAGGGACTTGATGAGCTCGCGCAGGCGCTGCCCCACCACCAGCGCGCCGGAGCGCGGCGTGTGCGGCAGGAAGACGACGAAGCGGCTGTCCGCGAAGGGCACGGCGACGTCGATGTCGCGCACTCCGGACACGAGCAGTCCCAGGGCCTCGGCGAGCGCGAGCTTCCGCGCGGCGGGGGCCAGGGGCGCGGCTTTCTCCGCGAACTTGTCGATGTCCACCAGCAGCACGGCGATGGGGTAGCGGTAGCGCCGGCTGCGCTTCACCTCCATCAACATCAGCCGCTTGAGGAACTCGAAGTCCGGAGAGGAGCCGACCACCGCCAGGTCGGACCGGCTGATGCGGCTGCCACCTGGGACAGGCGTGGGGGCCAGCGCGGGGAAGGCGCCGGAGTGCCGGGCACCCACCGAGGGAGGCTGAGCGCTGGCCGCCGGTGTCGTGGGGCTCGCGGGGGCGGCGTCAGACGCGCTCGACGATGCAGCACCCGAGTCAGCGGGTTTCGCCGCCCAAATAGCCGGATCCTCGGGCGGAGACGTCTGCGCGGACGGCGGCTCGGGACTGGCTCCTGACGCAGCGACGGCCTCCGTGGCCTCGGGCCCGTCCTCGGACGCTGGCCCAGCGGCATCCGGCTCGTCGGCCTCTGGCTCCGCGTGGAGCAGTGGAAGGTCGTCTTCCTCGGAAGCCTGTGTCTCCGCTGTGGCTGAAGCAGGCGCCGCGCCCGCATCCAGGGCCGTGCTGCCCGCTTCGGAGGACGGCGACGTGATGGGCTCTTCGTCCAGCTCCGGGGGCAGTGACGCGGACTTCGCGCCGTGGCCCTCGGAGAACGGCGCTTCCGCCTCGCGCGGCGGTGGTACCACCCGCGCCTGTGCGCTCTCCGCTTCCAGTGCGTCTTCGTCGAGCGGCGGCGGAGGGGGCATGCCCCGCGCATCCACGCTCTCGACAGGTGCATCCACGCCGTCGAGCGGCGGCGGAGGCGGAACCATCCGCCCGCCCAACGCGCCCGGCAGCGGAGGGGGCTCACTCGCGTGTGACGCCCCATCAAACGGGGGTGGCGGCGGCCGTGCGCCCACGGAACCCGCCCGCCGCAGCGCCTCCTCGCGCTGGACGAGCAGGGACACGCACGTCAACACCGTGGGGCGCTTCAGCGGCCCCACCAGGCACCCGTCCGCGCCCGCCTGGGCGGCCCGCGTGTCCGCCTGCTCCTCGTCCGGCGAATACAACAGCAACACCGGCGCGGCGAGGCCTTCGGCCCGCATGCTCCGGCACAGCGCCTCACCGTCCAGGGCGCCCGTTCCGGACGCCAGCAGGACGGTGGGCATTCGTCCCCTCACCGTGCGCAGCGCCTCGTCGACGCTGCTCACCCAGGACACTTCATGACCGGCGGATTCGAGATAGCGGCGCAGAACGCCCGCCACCGGTGCGGAGGGCTCGGCGAGGACGATGGAGGACATCAAACCTCCATGACCTCCTTCTCCTTCTTCTTCACGATTTCATCCACCTGCGTGATGCCCGCGTCGGTCTGCTTCTGCACGACCTCGGTGATGCGCTTGTGGTCGTCCTCGGTGATCTTCTTGTCCTTCAGCTGCGTCTTCAGCGCCTCGTTCGCGTCGCGGCGGAGGTTGCGGATGGTGACCTTGAACTCCTCGCCCTTGGTCTTCACCTGCTTGGCGATGTCCTTGCGGCGCTCCTCGGTGAGCGGCGGGAAGGGCAGGCGAATCATCTCGCCGTCGTTCATCGGGTTGATGCCCAGGTTCGCCTCGCGCAGCGCCTTCTCGATGTCCTTGAGGACGCTCTTCTCCCACGGCTTGATGGTGATGAGCCGGGGCTCGGGCGCGTTCACGCTGGCCACGCCCGACAGCGGCGTCGGCGTGCCGTAGTAGTCCACCCGGACGCCATCCAGGATGGCGATGCTGGCGCGGCCCGTGCGGACCCTCGTCAGGTCCGTGCGCAGGCCCTCGAGCGACTTGTCGATACGGCCCTTCAGTTCGGCGACGACGTCTCCACTCATTGCGTTCTCTCCTTGAGTGCTTGCCGGTGGGTCGGGACTCAGGCCCAGACCGTCTCGCTGCCACCCACCAACGTACCAATGTCCCCGTCACCCAGCACCGCGCGGCGGATGTTGCCCCGCTGCGTCAGGTCGAACACGATGATGGGCAGCTTGTTGTCCATGCACAGCGAGATGGCCGTGGAGTCCATGACGTTGAGATTCTGCTTCAACACGTCCATGTAAGTCAGCGACCGATAGCGCCGTGCGGTGGGGTCCTTCTTCGGGTCCGCGCTGTACACCCCGTCCACCTTGGTTGCCTTCAGGATGACCTGCGCGTTGATTTCCATGGCGCGCAGGGAGGCGGCGGTGTCGGTGGTGAAGTACGGGTTGCCGGTGCCCGCCGCGAAAATCACCACGCGGCCTTTCTCCAGGTGGCGCACGGCGCGCCGGCGGATGTACGGCTCGGCAATCTGCTCCATCTTGATGGCGGACAGCACGCGCGTGTGCAGACCCTTCTTCTCCAGCGCGTCCTGCATGGCCATGGAGTTGATGCAGGTGGCCAGCATGCCCATGTAGTCGGCGCTGGCGCGGTCCATGCCCTCCGTGGCGCCCGCGACGCCCCGGAAGATGTTGCCGCCGCCAATCACCAGCGCGACCTCCACGCCCGCCTGCGCCAGCTCGATGACTTCCTCGGCGATGCCCATCAGCGTGGGCGGATGGATGCCGTACTTCCCCTCCCCCATCAGGGCCTCGCCCGAGAGCTTGAGGAGAATGCGCTGATACGGGAGCGGCTTCTTCGTGTCGGAGGACATGCGCCACCGCTTCTATCCCCCGCTCCGCGAGGGATCAACGCTGGAGTCGGTGGGCCGGCCCCACATCGTCCGCTGGCGGTCGCACGGGGAGGGGCCGATCAGACCCGCAAAAGCGAGGGCCGCGTCGCCCGGACGCCCCGTGGGGGGGTGTTTCCGGTGCGCGCGGCCCTTGTCAGCCCTGCGTCCAGGCTCGCGGCCCCGAGGGGACCGCGGAGGCCTTACGCCTGGCCCAGCGTCTTGGCGACTTCGGCGGCGAGGTCGTCCTTCTTCTTCTCGATGCCCTCACCCAGCTCGTAGCGGACGAAGCGGCGCACGGAGACCTTCTCGCCAATCTTCGCGGCGCGCTCGGAAATCATCTCGCCGACCTTCTTCTTGTCGTCCTTCACCCAGAGCTGGTCCACGAGGCACACGCCCTCGTAGTACTTCTCCATCTTCCCGACGAGGATCTTCTCCAGCATCGCCTCAGGCTTGCCCTGCTGCTTGAGGATCTCGCGCTGGATGTCCTTCTCCTTGTCCAGGTTGTCCGTGGGGACCTCCTCACGACGGACGAACTTGGGGCCGGCCGCGGCAATCTGCATGGCCACGTCCTTCACCAGGTCCTGGAAGTCGGGGTTGCGAGCGACGAAGTCCGTCTCGCAGTTCACCTCGACGATGACGCCGATGCGGCCACTGTGGACGTAGGTGCCGATGACGCCTTCGGAGGCAACGCGGCCTTCCTTGCCAGCGGCCTTGGCGATGCCCTTCTTGCGCAGCCACTCCTCGGCCTTGGCGAAGTCGCCACCCGACTCGGCGAGCGCCTTCTTGCAGTCCATCATGCCCGCGTTGGTCCGCTCGCGGAGCTCCTTCACCATCTGGGCGCTAACTTCGGCCATCGTCGTCTCCTGCCTCCGCCACTCCAAGGCGCACTGCGCCGGGCGGAGCATTGTAAGTTCAAGGGGATACTGCGACACCAGGGAAACAGAGGCGGCCGGGGAGCTGGCGAACTGTTGCCACCCGGCCGCTTCGGCACTGACGTGAGGAAGGGACGGCTACTCGGCCGCCGCCTCACCCTCGGGAGCGGCCTCGGCGGCCGGCTCGGTGGACGCGACAGGGGCCGCGCCCTTCATCTCAACGAGGGGGCCACGGCGGTCGCCGCCACGGTCACCACCCCGGTCGCGACGGTCGTCGCGGCGGTCACCGCGGCGCGGGCCACGGCGGTCATCGCGGCGGTCGCCACGGTCGTCACGGCCCTCGCGCTCCTCCTGCTCGTCGCGCTCGGCGGCGCCCGAGGCGCGGTAACGCGCGGCGCCCTCGAGGCAGGCCTCGGCGATCTTGGAGGTGAACAGCTTGATGGAGCGGATGGCGTCGTCGTTGCCGGGGATGACGAAGTCGATGCCGTCCGGATCGCAGTTGGTGTCCACCAGGCCGATGACCGGGATGCCCAGGCGGCCCGCCTCGTGGATGGCGATGTGCTCCTTCTTCGGGTCGATGACGAAGACGCAGCGGGGCAGCTTCGACATCTCCTTCACGCCGCCCAGGTTCTTCTCCAGCTTCTCGCGCTCACGCTCGAGCTGGGCGACTTCCTTCTTGGGCAGGCGCTCGAAGGTGCCGTCCTCGGCCATCTTCTCCAGCGTCTTCAGGCGGTCGATGCCCTGCTTGATGGTCTTGAAGTTGGTCAGCGTGCCACCCAGCCAGCGGCTGGTGACGAAGAACTGACCGGCGCGCGAGGCCTCCTCGCGGACCACGTCCTGCGCCTGCTTCTTGGTGCCGACGAAGAGCACCGAGCCACCGCGCGCGGTGATGTCCGCCACGAAGCGGAACGCCGAGCGGGCCATCACGACCGTCTTCTGCAGGTCGATGATGTAGATGCCGTTGCGAGCGCCGAAGATGAACGGCTTCATCTTCGGGTTCCAGCGCTTCGTCTGGTGGCCGAAGTGAACACCGGCCTCCAGGAGCTGCCTCATCGTGATGCCACCGGCGGCGGCCATCGCCTGCTGCTGCGTCTGCGTGTCCTGCGTTTCCATGTCGTCTCTCCGGTTGTTCCGCCACGCCCGAGCAAACCTTCCGGCCGAAACGACCGAGGAGGAGCTCCTCTCCGAGGAGAGGCCCTCACCCACGGAAGCACCGGCGACCGGCACGGACGTGTGTGTAGTGAGTACTGCCTGGGGTCGACTGCCCCCCGACCCCATACCGTGGGGCGGGGCGTCCTTAACAGAACCCCTCCGGGCCGCGCAAGCTTCGCCGCACCGCCCGTCCGGGCAGGGACGGCTCATGCCGCTCCCCCGCCCTCCGATCGTCCCAGCGAGGCCCTTTCCCCTCGCCAGTACAGCACCGGCGCGGTGCCTCCCCAGAAGGGTTGGCGCCGCGCCGGCGTCCTCCACGATGAGCCTGTCAGTCAGCCCGCGTCCTAGACGCTGGCCTCCGAGGCACCGTGGCACTTCTTGTACTTCCGGCCGCTGCCGCACGGGCAGGGGTCGTTGCGGCCCACCGCCGGCCTGCTGGCCGCCGCCGGACGCGCCGCCGCGGCCACCGAGCCCTCATCCAGCTTGCCGTCCGCCGTGGCGCGTCCCTCCACCGCCTTCTTCTGCTGCTGCGCGAGCTGGCGCTGGATGCGGGCGGCCTCTTCCGCCGCGCTGGAGGCGGAGCGGGGCTGCACATGCATGAGCTGGGTGACGAACTGCGCCTTGATGGCGGAGAGCATCTGGATGAAGCCCTGGTAGCCCTCCTTCTTGTACTCCTGCTTTGGGTCCTTCTGGCCGTAGCCGCGCAGGCCGATGCCCTGGCGCAGGTGGTCCATGGCCAGCAGGTGGTCCTTCCAGAGCCGGTCGATGGTCGCCAGGTAGTTGTACTGGAGGAAGCGCATGAAGTTCTCGCCGAACTCCTCCTCGCGCGCCTGGAAGACCTTCTCCGCCGCCTTGTAGATGTGCTCCTGGAGCTCCTCGCGGTTGCCCACGCCCTCGAAGTTCATCTCGAGGTTGAAGGTCTCCTTCACGCCCTGCTGGAGCGCGGCGATGTCCCAGCCCTCCACGCCCCGGGTGGGCGCGTAGGTGTCGGTGAGGGACACGATGACGTCCTCCATCGAGTCCAGGATCAGCTCGCGGAAGTCCGCCCAGCTGACGGTCCGCTCGGAGCGCGTCTTGATGCGCGTCTTCGGATCCTCGTCGTACTCCACCAGCGGCACGCCCGCGCCCGCGGCCAGCACCTGGCGACGCAGCTTGTAGATGGTGCGGCGCTGCTGGTTCATCACGTCGTCGTACTCGAGGAGGTTCTTGCGGATGTCGAAGTTGTGGCCTTCGACCCGCTTCTGGGCGCCCTCGATGGCACGTGACAGCCACACGTGCTCGATGACCTCGCCCTCCTCCATGCCCAGCCGCTCCATCAGGCCCTGGATGCGCTCGGACCCGAAGATGCGCATCAGGTCGTCCTCGAGCGACAGGAAGAAGCGGCTGCCACCCGGGTCACCCTGGCGGCCGGCGCGGCCACGCAGCTGGTTGTCCACGCGGCGCGACTCGTGGCGCTCGGTGCCGATGATGAAGAGGCCGCCGGCGTTGTGGACCTCCTCGCGCTCCTTCTTCGTCTGCTCCTCGAGCTTCGCCTTGGTGTCGGCGAACTTCTGCTCCCACGCCGCGAGCTCCGCCTCGTAGGCCGTCAGGTCCAGCGGCTGCCCGTCCGGGGCCGACGTGGGCGGCTCGGGCGGCGGCCCCATGGACGCCTTGGCCAGGACCTCCGCGTTACCACCCAGGAGGATGTCCGTTCCGCGGCCGGCCATGTTGGTGGAGATGGTGACAGCGCCCTTGCGGCCGGCCTGCGCGACGATGTCCGCCTCGCGCTGGTGCTGCTTGGCGTTGAGGACGTTGTGCGGGATGCCGCGCTTCTTGAGGAAGCTGGCCACCACCTCGCTCTTGGCGATGGACACCGTGCCGACGAGCACCGGCTGCCCGTTCTTGTGCAGCTCCTCGATCTCCGCCGCCACCGCCTCGAACTTCTCGCGCTCCGTCTTGTACACCACGTCCTGCAGGTCCTTGCGGATGGGCGGACGGTTGGTGGGGATGACGCGCACGTCGAGGTTGTAGATCTTGGCGAACTCCTCCGCCTCCGTGTCCGCCGTGCCCGTCATGCCGGCCAGCTTGGAGTACATGCGGAAGTAGTTCTGGAACGAGACGGTCGCGAGCGTCTGGTTCTCGTTCTCGATCTTCACGCCTTCCTTGGCCTCGATGGCCTGGTGAAGGCCGTCCGACCAGCGGCGTCCCGGCATCTGGCGGCCGGTGAACTCGTCGACGATGACGACCTCGCCGTCCTTCACCACGTAGTCCTTGTCGCGCTTGTAGAGCGTGTGCGCGCGCAGGGCCTGGTCCACGTGGTGCAGCATCTCGATTTCGCCCGGGTCGTACAGGTTGCCCACACCCAGCCGCTTCTGGAGCTTCTCGATGCCGTCATCCGTGAGCGACACGGAGCGGTGCTTCTCGTCCAGGGTGTAGTCCTGGTCAGGCACCAGCCCGGGGATGACCTGGTCCACCCGGTAGTACTTGTCGGTGCTGTCCTCGGTGGGACCGGAGATGATGAGCGGCGTGCGGGCCTCGTCGATGAGGATGGAGTCCACCTCGTCGACGATGGCGAAGTTCAGCTCGCGCTGGACGTAGTCCTGCAGGCGGAACTTCATGTTGTCGCGCAGGTAGTCGAAGCCGAACTCGTTGTTCTGCCCGTAGGTGATGTCCGAGCGGTACGCCTCCTGCCGCTGCTTGTCGTTCAGCTCGTGCAGCACGCAGCCCGTCGTCATGCCCAGGAAGCGGTAGACGCGCCCCAT
Organism: Myxococcus virescens; assembly: GCF_900101905.1. NCBI lineage: Bacteria > Pseudomonadati > Myxococcota > Myxococcia > Myxococcales > Myxococcaceae > Myxococcus > Myxococcus virescens. The sequence continues at coordinate 45,763 of NZ_FNAJ01000004.1, forward strand.
CCACTCCGCGTCGCGGCGGGCCAGGTAGTCGTTCACCGTGACGACGTGCACGCCCCGGCCGGACAGCGCGTTGAGGTAGGTGGGCAGCGTCGCCGTCAGCGTCTTGCCTTCACCGGTGCGCATCTCCGCGATGCAGCCCTCGTGGAGGAACATGCCGCCAATGAGCTGCACGTCATAGTGCCGCTGGCCGATGACGCGGCGCGCCGCCTCACGGGTGATGGCAAAGGCCTCGAAGAGCAGGTCGTCCAGCGAACGGCCGTTCTGGATCTCCTGCCGCATGCGGTTCGTCTCGGAGACGAAGTCCTCGTCCTTGAGGGCCCGCATGCGGGTTTCCAGCTCATTGACCCGGGCGACCTTCGCGTGGGCCTTCTTGAGCTCGCGCTCGTTCTTGGTCCCAATCAGTTTCTTCAGCGTCCATTCGATCATTCGGTCGGCTCTCTCGCCGGAGAATCCTCGAAGGACGGCGGCGAGTGAAGGGAAATCCCTGGAGGTGTAAGGGAGAAACGTATGGAAACCACGTGCGTCCGCCGAAACTTCCACTCGGCAGGCCGCCCACCACGCAGCGGCTCAGAGTAAAGCGGAACCCAGCCCACGCAATGTCCCCCACACGAAATCAACGCCGAGGCCCCTCCCGGCCTTCACGACGACCTCCCTCCCGCCATCCGGGCCGCCCCGGAGCGCCGCCTAACCGCCAGGGCCCTGCCCCCGGGGGCAAGCCCCCTGCACACACCGCGCCGCCCGCCCCCAGGGTCCCTCCCCGTGCCAAGGTCCCCGCCATGCCCGCCCGGACCCTGGCCGCCCGGCCCGGGCGCTGGCTGTGGACCTGCCGCGCGGGTTTCGAGGCCCACCTCTTCGAGGAGCTGGAATGGGCCGGCGCCGAGCCCCGTCTGCTGGGCGAAGCCCTGGTGGAGAGTGACGCCGTCTCCGGCCCTCCGCCCGCCTTCGCCCGCGCAGGCTATCAGGTGGCGGTCACCCTGACAGCCACGAACCCCGAAGCCATCGCCGACGCGGCGGCCCGGGCCGTGCTGGCGCTTCCCGGGCGGGCGCCCTGGGCGGTGCAGGCCTTCACGCCCGACACCCCGCGTGGCAACGCCCTGGCCCCTGTGGCGGAAGCCCTGGAATCCGCCGTGTCCGCCAGGCTGCCGGCAGAGCGCCGCATCGAGGACGCCCAGCGGGCACGCGAGGCGGGGGCGCTGCTGGTGTCCCTGTGTGTGGCGCCGGATGAGGTGACGGTGGTGGGCGCGGTGCACGCGCGCGAGGCCGTGTCCCTGGCGGCGGGCGGACGCAGGCGCATGCGGCGGGCGGGAGACGCGCCGTCGCGCGCGGCCATGAAGCTGGAGGAGGCCCTGGACGGACTGGCCTTCGAGCCTGGGCGCGGCGATGTGTGCGTGGACCTGGGCGCGGCGCCGGGCGGCTGGACGCAGCGGCTGGTGAGCCGCGGGGCGAAGGTGGTGGCGGTGGACCCGGCCCGGCTGATGCCGGAGCTGACGGGGAATCCGCGCGTGAAGCACGTCCAGGAGAGCGCCTTCGCCTATGCGCCCGACGAGCCGGCGGACTGGCTCTTCTGTGACATGGCGTGGCGCCCCCTGGAAGTGGCGCAGCTGCTGGCCAAATGGGGGCGCCGCGGTTGGGCGCAGCACCTGGTGGCCAACATCAAGCTGCCCATGAAGGACAAGAACCCCCTCCTGCTGCGGGTGCGCCACACGCTCGTCCAGGAGGGCGGCTGGGAGGGGCTCACCGTCCGCCAGCTCTACCATGACCGGGATGAGGTCACCGTCACCGCGCACAAGATGAAGTGAGCCCCTGCGCCTTCGCGATGGACGCGCTACACAAGGAGCGCAATGCCCTACCCACTCGACGACGCCACGGCCACCGCCCTCATCGCCCTCCATCCCTGGGTGCTCACCCGCAGCCCCCAGGCCCCGGTGCAGGCCGCCGTGGAGGTGCTCATCCAGGCGGAGCAGGCCCGGCGTGGCCAGCCGGACGCGAAAACGGGCGCGCTCCAGGTGCCGGCGCTCACCCAGGGCAACCTCCTCAAGGAGGAGTACGACTTGTCCACCCACGGCCATCATGACGGGTGGCGCGTGGGCGCCGTCATCGCGGACGTGCAGGGGATGATCAACGTCAACGCCCGCTTCGGCTTCCCCACCGGGGACGCGGTGCTGCGCGCCACCGTGGAGTCTCTCTCCGCTCAGTACCCCGGCGCGAAGGTGGTGCGCATCCACGCGGACGCGTTCGCCGCCCTGCTCGTGCCGACGTCGCAGCTCACGGTGGAGGAGCACCTCGCCGCGCCGACGCGCGAACGGTTGGCGCAGGGCGTGCGCGCGGTGCTGCCCCCGGGAACGCCCGACGCGGACGTGCCCTCATGGACGGTGAGCCTGCTGGAGTTGACGGTGGACGCGCCCTCGCACTGGCAGGTGCTGGGACCGCTGCTGTGGGCGGAGCTGGAGCGCACCCACGTCATGGAGCGCACCGGCCGCGCACAAGGGCTTCAGCGCAGGCGCATCCGGCTTGACGGTTCCATTCCCGGCCCCGCGACGCTCTGAGAGCCAGGCCATTCTGGCCGTCCTCGCTGGGGGGCGGCCAATGCACGCGCTCCCGGAGCCTCAAGGGTGCTCACAGGGGAGCGTTCCTTGCGTCCGGAGAAGGGGGCCTCATCCACCAACCGCTCCCGGAGCCCTTCGGGCTTCCACGGGAGCGCGCTCCTTCCGTCCGCAGCGAGGCGCCTCGACGAACCACCGAGACGTCATCCCTCCGCGCCGGCTACTCCTCGAGGATGAACTTGCGGGGATTCTGCCCGATGCCGTTGACGCGGACCTCGTAGTGGAGGTGCGGGCCCGTGGAGCGGCCGGTGTTGCCGACGGCGGCGATGTGCATGCCGCGCTTCACCTTGTCGCCGGCCTTCACCAGCATCTTCGACAGGTGGCCGTAGCGCGTCTTGATGCCGTAGCCATGGTCGATGACGAGCACGTTGCCGTAGCCGCCCTCCAGGCCCGCGAACACCACCGTGCCGTCCGACGGCGCGAAGACTTCCTTGCCGTGCGGCGCCGCGATGTCCATGCCGCCGTGCATGACGCGGTCCGCGGTGTACGGGTCCAGGCGCGAGCCGAAATCACTCGTCACCCAGCCGCGCGCGGGCCAGATGGACGGAGTGGAGGCCAGCAGTGACTTCTGGTCCTGGAAGTAGGCCTGCAGCTCCTGGAGGCTCTGCTCCTGGCGGGTGGCCTCCGCGCTCAGGCGGTCCAACCGGCCCATCAGCGCCTTGGGCGTCTCCGTGGAGGTCAGCTGCGTGAATTGCGTGTCCGTGGCAGGCGCGGACGTGCCCGCCTCGGGCTCCGTCGGGCCCATGGCCAGGTTGCGCTGAGGATCGGACAGCAGCGTCACCGCGCGCAGCTTCTGGTCGAAGCGCTCCACCCGGTCCAACGTGGAGCCGATGTGCTCGATGCGCTCACGCACCGACTTGAGCTGCGAGCGCAGCGTCAGGTTCTCTTCGCGAAGGATGCGGTTCTCGGAGGCGTCCGCGGCCACCTGGAAGTAGTGCACGCTCGCACCCACGCCCAGTCCCACCACGAGCATCAGTCCCATCCCCACCTGGGTGAGAAAGGACCGCTGGATGGTGTACCGCTTGACCGGAGCGTCATGGTCCGGAATCACCATCAGTGTGAAGGACTTTTTCGCCACGGGACAGCTCCCCTGCTTGCGTGGGACTACTGGCGCAGCAAGCTAAGTCGCTTGCTCTCGCGCAACACCTCCCCCCGCCGCCTACCCCTCCCGCTTCGTCGCCCACCGGCATTTCGACTCGGCTGGAAACGTTGGGGCAGCTACCACTCACATTCGAAGAGTGTCAAGGTCAACAGACCCGCAGGGAGGTCTGCAGGCCACGTGCAGACTCTGGGTGTGTCAGGCTTCCACTCGCACGACGATGACGGTGATGTTATCGTCACCGCCACGCTCGTTGGCGAAGTCGATGAGACGCTTGGGGACCTCTTCAAAGGTCCGCGCCTTCACCACGGTTTCGTGGATCTCCCGGTCCTCCATCATGTTCGCGAGGCCGTCCGAACAGAGGAGAAAGACGTCGCCGGGCTCTGACACCAGCCCCATGACGTCCACCTGCACCTCCTCCTCGAAGCCGACGGAGCGGGTGATGATGTTCTTGTAGCGGGAGTGCTTCGCCTCTTCCGGGGTAATCATCCCCGCCTTGATCTGCTCGTTGACCAGCGAGTGGTCCTCGGAGATCTGCTGGATGAGGTCGCCGCGGATGAGGTACGCGCGGCTGTCACCCACATGAGCGAAGAAGGCGTGCTCGTCGCGCACCACCAGGGAGATGACGGTGGTGCCCATGCCGGACAGCCGCGCATCTTCCTGCGCGGCCGTGAAGATGGCCAGACAGGCCCGCTCCACGGCGGTGCGCAGCGCCTCCGGAATCGGAGAGTCCTGGAGATTCGGGACGGAAAGGAAGGGGTTGTCCTTGCCTTCCCGCGCCCGGCGCATCTCTTTGTCGATGGTCTCCACCGCGATGCGGGACGCAGTGCCCCCACCCGCATGGCCGCCCATTCCGTCGGCCACGACGTAGAGCTGGAGCTCATCATCAATGAGGAAGCTGTCCTCGTTGTGATTACGTTTGCGCCCGACATCCGTCAGGCCGGCGGAAATTATCTTCAAGCGGGAGGCCGCGGTCTGCCCTGCGGTGCTGGACACACCCGGGATGCTATGTGAGGCCCAAGGATGGGGCAAGGACACGGATGCAACTGGCGCATTTCACGCGGTGCGTCGGAGCCGACCCCGGGGGGCACCCTCCGGTCCAGACTCCCTGCGGGCCCGGGTCCCTAGCGCCCTGTTGGCAGAACGCACCAGGGCCTCCGCCGCTCCCAGGGCCTCACGCGTCACCTCGACCCCCGACATCATCCGCGCCAGCTCCCGGGTCCGTTCTGCCCCCGCCTCCAGCACCACCACCTCCGAGACAGTGCGCTCGCCCTTGAGGCCCTTGCGGATGAGCAGGTGGGCATCCGCATAGGCGGCCACCTGCGGCAGGTGGGTGATGCAGAGCACCTGACGGTGACTGCTCACCTCCTTGATCATCCGCCCCACCACGTCCGCGATGGCGCCGCTGACGCCCGCGTCCGCTTCGTCCAGGATGTAGCACCCGCCCCCGTCACTGTCCGCCAGGGCCTTCTTGAGTGCCAGCAGCAGCCGGCTCGCCTCACCGCCAGAGGCCACCTTCGCCAGCGCTCGCGGCGGCTCGCCAGGGTTCGCGCTGAAGAAGAACTCCACGTCATCCATGCCGTCCGGGCGCAGCGACTCCGATGGCGTCACCCGCACCTCGAAGGCCGCCTTGCCCATGGCCAGCTGCCCCAGGCCCTCGCGCACCTGCGCGGCGAACGTCACCGCACTGGCCGCACGCGCCCGTGTCAGTGCCGCGGCGGCCTTCCGGGCCCGCTCCTCCACCTTGCGGCGGTCGGCGGCCAGCTCTTCCAGGATTTCCTTCCGGTTCTCCAGCGTGCCCAGCTCCACCTCGATTTCGCCCCGCTTCTTCAGCAGGCCCTCCAGGTGCGTGCCGTGCTTGCGGCACAGACGCTTGAGCGCGTCCAGCCGCTCCTCCACGTCCGCCAGCCGCGAAGGGTCCGACTCCAGCCCCTCCACGTACCGGTTGAGCCGCCGCTGCGCCTCCTCCAGCTCCGACAGCGCGGTGCTCAGCGCCTGCGCCACCGGCGCCAGCGTGGCGTCACACTTCACCGATTCGTGCACCAGCCCCAGCGCGCGGCCCACCGTCTCCACGGCGGACTGCTCCTCGCCGGACACCAGCAGCTCCGCTTCCGAGGCGTGGCGCTTGAGCTTCTCCGCGCCGCCCAGCCGCTTGCGCTCCGCGTCCAGCCGCGCGTCCTCGCCGGCCTCCGGGTCCAGGCGCGTGATTTCATCGAGCTGGAAGCGCAGGAACTCGGCGCGCTCGCGCACCTTCGCCTCGTCTCCGCCCAGCGCCTCCATGCGCGCGTCCACCTCGCGCAGGCCGGTGTACTCCCGGAAGAAGGCCGCGAGCACCTCCTCCAGGTTGCCGTACCTGTCCAACAGCACCCGGTGCAGGCCCGAATCAAAGAGGCTGACGTGCTCGTGCTGGCCGGCGATGTCCACCGCCCCACGCGTGAGCTTGCCCAGCACGCCCACTGTCACCAGCGAGCCGTTGACGTAGGCCTTGCCGCGCCCGGTGCGTCCCAGCACCCGGCGCACCAGCACCTCTTCTCCCAGGTCCGGCAGGCCCAGCTCCTCCAGCCGGGCCTCCAACGCGGGAGTCCGCGCGAAGACGCCCTCCACGGACGCCTCCTCACAACCGGCGCGAATGACATCCGCGTCGGCGCGCCCCCCGAGCAAAAGGCCCAGTGCATCCACGAGGATGGACTTGCCCGCACCTGTCTCACCCGTGAGGACGGTGAGGCCGGCTCCGAACGCCACCTCCACCTCCTCGATCACCGCCACGTTCGAAATCCGCAGACCCAGCAGCACGCGCGCCCTCCAATGTCCGTACGACGGCTCTGGTACCTGAACACCCTAGCAGGTCCGACTGACACTGCACAGGCGTTCGGGTTGAGCGCACGGATGGCGGGCGGGAGGGGAAGGGGCCTCGTTGGGGCCCCAACCTCGCAAGTCCTCAGATTTCCGTGAAGAGCTCCTGGATGTCCTGCTCCGTGAGCGTCCGGCCCAGCTCGTCACCCTCCCCGCCGAGCACGCCAGCGGCCAGCTCCCGCTTGCGGCGCTGGAGGGCGAGGATCTTCTCCTCCACGGTGCCGCGGGTAATCAGCTTGTAGCTGATGACGGCGCGCGTCTGCCCGATGCGGTGCGTACGGTCCGTGGCCTGGTCCTCGACGGCGGGGTTCCACCACGGGTCGAAGTGGATGACGTAGTCGGCCGCGGTGAGGTTCAAGCCGGTGCCGCCCGCCTTGAGGGAGATGAAGAAGAGCGGCGGACCGTCCGGGTTGTTGTACTCGTCCACCTTGCCCATGCGGTCCTTGGTGCGACCGTCCAGGTAGAGGTAGCGCAGGCCCTTCTTGTCCGCCTCCTGCTTCAGCAGCTCCAGCATCTCCGTGAACTGGCTGAAGACGAGCGCGCGGTGGCCTTCCGCCACCAGGTCCTCCACCAGTTGGAGGAAGCGCTCCACCTTCGCGCTGGGCGGCATCAGGGTGCCGGGCGGCATCTTGAGCAGGCGCGGATCGCAGCACACCTGACGCAGGCGCATCAGCGCGGCCAGAATCGACACGCGGCTGCGCTTGAAGCCCACCTTCTCGATGCTCTCGTGCACCTTGCGGCGGCTCTCCTCCAGCACCTCGCGATAGAGCGCGGCCTGACCGGGCTCCATCTCGCACCAGGCGACGCTCTCCGTCTTCGGCGGCAGGTCCTTGGCCACCTCCGTCTTCAGGCGACGCAGGATGAAGGGCTGGATGCGGCGGCGCAGCCGGTCCTTCGCGGTGCTGTCGTTGGCTACCTGGATGGGCTGCTCGTAACGGTCCCCGAAGCCATCCGAGCTGCCGAGGAAGCCCGGCATCAGGAAGTCGAAGATGCTCCAGAGCTCCGACAGGCGGTTCTCCAGCGGCGTACCGGTGAGCGCCAGACGCGTCTCGCTGGGGAGCGCCTTGCACGCCTGTGCGGTGGCGCTGCCCGCGTTCTTGATGTTCTGCGCCTCGTCCAGAATGATGTAGCGGAAGCCCACCTGGGACAGCTGGTCCAAGTCACGGCGGACCAGCGCGTAGGACGTGAGGACCAGGTCCATGCCCTTCAGGTCCTCTGCCCGCTCCTTGCGGTCCTGACCGTGCCACACCATCGTCTTGAGGCCCGGCGTGAAGCGCTCGGCCTCGCGCTCCCAGTTGGCCAGCACGCTGGTGGGCGCCACCACGAGCGACGGCTTGCGCCCCTCGTCGTTGGCCACCTTCTGCATCAGGCTGAGCGACTGGATGGTCTTCCCCAGACCCATGTCGTCCGCGAGGATGCCGGACAGGCCGTGCCGGCGCAGGAACCAGAGCCAGGACAGGCCCGCCTCCTGGTAGTGGCGCAGCGTGGCCTGGAGTCCCTCGGGGACGCCCACCTTCGGCACGCCCGCCGACTCGCGCAGCTCCATCATGGCCTGCCGCGCCTTGGCCTCCACCTCGGTGAACTCCCCCAGGTCCGCCAGCAGGTCCAACGCAACGGCCTGGTGCAGCGGCAGCCGCGTCCGCGAGCGGCCCGGCAGCGCGCCGGCCTCCTCCAGCAGGTCCGCCACGCGCTTGATTTCGACGGGGTCCGCCTCCGCGAAGGTACCGTCCTTCAGGGGGACGAAGCGGCGGCCGGAGTCCAGCCACATGCGCACCGCGCCCAGGTCCACGGCCTGGTCGTCGGTGACGAACTCCGCATCCAGGTCGAACCACTGCACGCCGCTCATGCCCACGCGGATGCGCGGCTTGAGCTTGGGACGCAGGCGCACCTTGGGGGCCTGCACGCCAAAGCGCTCCCAGTCCTCGGGGAGCGAGGCCAGGCCCCGGGCCCAGAACTCCAGCGCGATGTCGGCCGTGGCGTCGAAGACCTGCGACTGCGGCTCGAAGCGCAGGCCCAGGTCCAGCAGCAGCTTCCCCGCGCCGCGCTCCAGCTCCTCGCGACGGCGGTACAGCTTGCGGCTGTCCCCGCCCACGCCGCTGGCGTAGCCCAGGTGCGTGGCCGTGGGGGACACCGGCACCGTCGTCTGGCCGTACTTGGCGGCCAGTTGCACCTTCACGCGCTCGGGGTTGCCTTCCAGCGTGAGCATGAAGCGAGGCTCCACGGCCTCGTCCACGTCGATGTCGTCCGCCTTCAGCGCCATGCGGAAGCGCGGCAGGTGCGCGGCGAAGAAGGTCAGCACCCGGTCCAGCTGCCCCGTGGGGAAGGACATGCTGGGCTCGAGCAGCCACTTGCGCAGCAGCCGCGGCGGGAAGTCCGGCTCCACCGGGTGCAGGTTCTGCCCCTGGATGACCCAGGTGCGCCGGCCCGACAGGAGGATGACGTCCTTGAGCGCGTAGCTCGCGTTGTCCGGGAAGAGCAGCTCGATGCGCGCGGTGGCGCCGTCCGGGCGGGACTCCAGATGAATCTGGGGCCGCACCGGCACCTCGGTGTTGATGAGCGCCGTGCCACGGTAGATGACGCGGCGGTGGCGCAAGAGCTCCAGCGCCTCGCTCAGCTCCTCGTCGGACAGGACCAGGCGCGAGTCATAGCGGTGCTCGTGGCGAGACAGCTGCATGAAGACGCGCTCGTCCGCGGGGGAGATGCGGCCCCCCGTCTGCAGCAGCCGCTTGACGTGGATGGGCCCTTTCGTCTGCGCGTCCTGCCGGCGCACGTCGATGATCCACTGCCGGGTGCTGCCGTTCCCCGTACTGGCGGCCGTGAGGCGGTAGAAGAACTCGTAGTCGGGCTGAGAAGACAGACCGAGCCAGCTCTCCACCTTGGCCAGGGCCGGGAGGCTGACCGGGTCGCCGCTCGACGGCACCGGCTCCACATGGGGCTCGTCATCGACGACGGCTTCCTTCGGCTCGGGAGCGGCGGCGACGGGTTCGGCCGGGCGAGGCGCGGGCGGGCCGGGCGGACGGAAGCGCGCGGCGTAGATGAGCGCCGCGGCCACCACGTGCTTGCAGTGGGGGCCTTCGACGTTCCACGACGGGCAGGTACAGGTCGACGTGGCTCGGCCATTCCCCAGATGCAGGGCCGTCTGATACCGCTCACCGGACGAACCGGCGACCTGGGCGCTGATGCGGTCCCCTTCACGATTGAGGCCGAAGACGCGGCGCGACTCCGCCACCTCTCGCCCCTGCTTGAAGGTCGTGGGTTGAACTTCGGCCTTCAGGGCACGGAGCCACTGGGTGTCCTGAGGCGGGAGGATCTCTCGGATATCGGCGGTGGATTGCACGGCTGGCACAGGCCCCAGGCTCCAAATCGCCAGGGAACCCGTTGAACTACCACAGCAACGAGGCTCCCGGTCGCGGGAAAAATCAATGCGTCCGCCAGCAGAATCCACCGCTGGCATCAAGCTGTGAGAGCATCAACCCCCGCCATGGCCCGGACCGTCCGCTTTCGCGCCTCCGATACCCGCCTGCGCTTCTGGAAGGCGTCCGGCGCGCCGAGCCGACGCGCCGCCCCTCTCCCCAGAGGCGGGACGCCCCCGTGAGGCCATTCCGCTGGGCGAATGCCCCCCGCGGGCAGGGGGCCGTCTCCATGGCGGCAGGGCAGGCGGCCATCCGAGCCTCCCGTCCCCCGGTCCTCCCCTTCCCCGCCCCACCGTTTTTCATCCCCCCGCTGGAGCGCACGCCATGAACCCGCCCGTCCCGAGCCTGACCGACACCACCCTCGTCGCCGACCTGAATGCCCGGCTCCGGGACGTGCCGGACTTCCCCAAGCCCGGCATCGTCTTCAAGGACATCACCCCCGTGCTGGCGGACCCGCGCCTGTTCGGCCGCGTCATCAACGCCATGTCGGCGCCCTTCCGGGGACAGCACGTCACGAAGGTGGTCGGCGTGGAGGCCCGAGGCTTCCTGCTGGGCGCCCCCATCGCGCTTGCGCTCAACGCGGGCTTCGTGCCGGCGCGCAAGCCAGGGAAGCTGCCTCACCGCTCGGTGGTGGAGCGCTACTCGCTGGAGTACGGCTCCGACGGCGTGGAGATGCACGAGGACGCCATCCTCCAGGGGGAGCGGGTGCTCGTCGTGGATGACGTGCTGGCCACGGGAGGCACGGCGGAGGCCACCGCGAGGCTCGTGTCCCGGCTCGGCGGCGAGCTGGTGGGCTTCAGCTTCCTCCTCAGCCTGGACTTCCTCGAAGGCCCCAACCGCCTCGGGCGCGAGCGCGTGACGACGCTGCTGACCTTCTGATTGGTGTGCGCCGACCGCGAAGCGCTCCGGCCTCTCCCACCGGCGCGCGACGCCGCGCTCGGACGACGGCACGCCCATGGGGATGAGCGGCGAGCAACCTTCAGTTGCATGTGAACATCTCCCGCAGGGGTCATCCCGGGAAATCAGGAGCAGGATACTGCGCGAAACGTGAATTGGCTGAGACAGCGCCCCTCCGCCCGGCCGGAACGGCCCCTGCCGTGTTGCCTGCTGACATGCGGGCCGGGCCTGCGCACCCTCCAGCGAGAACCAACCAACGCTTCCACGGAGGGGACGACATGCCGGAAGTACACACTCGCGGCGGCGCCCGCATCCGCTACGACGACGCGGGTCAGGGCGAGCCCGCGCTTCTCTTCATCCCAGGGTGGTGCACCACCCGAGCGAGCTTCCAGAAGCTGATACCCCGCTGCTCCGCTTTCCGCCGAGTCCTGTCCGTGGACATCCGGGGGCACGGCGAGTCCGAAGGTGGAGGCGCCGACTTCGACAGCACCACGGTGCTGGAGGACCTGCTCGCGGTCGTGGAGGCCAGCGGCGCGCGGCACATCGTCCCCGTGGCCATGTCCCACGCGGGTTGGTGGGCGCTCGACCTGCGACGGGCGTTGGGCCCTGCGCGTGTGCCGCGGATGGTGCTGCTGGACTGGATTGCCACCGAGCCCACCCCGGCCTTCCTCCGCGCCGTGCGCGGGCTCCAGACGGAGCGCTGGAGCCAGGTGCGAGACAGCCTGCTCCAGGGCTGGCTGGAGGGGCTCGACGACGACGCCATCCGCCGCTTCGTGCGCGACGACATGGGCGCGTTCGACGAAGCCATGTGGGCCCGGGCCGGGCGGGAGATTGAAGCGGCCTACGCCCGCGAGGGCTCTCCGCTGCGAGCGCTCGCGGCGCTGGAGCCCATGCCGCTCACGATGCACCTGTACGCGCGGCCGGAGTCACACGACTACCTGGCGGCGCAGGTGGACTTCGGCGTGGAGCATCCGGGCTTTCACGTGCTGAAGCTCCCCGCCACCAGCCACTTCCCGGCGCTGGAGGTGCCGGCGATGGTGGCCGCAGGCATCGAGGCGCTCGTCTCCGCGCGAGAGGTCCCCATCCACGCGGACGCCGTTCCGGCCTGAGGCGGCGCGGGGACTACCGCAGTCCCAGGGCTTCCTTCATGCCATCGGTGCGCTCCCGGGCGCGCCGCATGGCGATGCGGTTGAGCTCGGGGTCCACGGGCAGCGGCATCCACGCCAGGTACCGGGCACCGGCCCCGCCTTCTTTGAACTGCCCGCTCGCGACGACCATCGTCCGGTGCTGAAAGGCCTCTTCCCAGGGGGCGCACCCCGACATGGAGAAGTGCTTCACGGTGTCGTCTTTCGCCTGCGTCCAGGCGATGCAGGGGAATTCGGAGCAGTCCACCGCCACCACGTCGAGCCCCATGCCGCACTCGTTGGCGGCGCGAAAGGCCACACGCTCGAAGCCCTTCGGCGTGAAGGGCTCCGGCAGTTCGGGCGCGAAGGCGAGAGGCCGGTCTTCGGGCGCCGTGTCCTTCTCGGGCGCAGCCGGGACAGCCGCAGCGGGTTCTGGAAGCCTGCGAAGCACGGTGGCGTCACGTGCCGCCGAGGGCGCTGTCACGGCAGCCTCCCGCCTCGGCGCCTCCGCCGGACGCGGTGCGGCGCGCGCATCGGACGGAGTGGGGGCGACGACGGAGGGCGCCTGGACGGCGGCATCCCCTGCCGGCACCTGCGAAGTGACGGAGTCCCTGCTGAACCAGACCCCGGCGGAGAATGCCAGGGCCACAACGAGCCCCCACAGCGCGAAGCGAAGCAGTTTCATGGCCCCACCTCATTCATCGAGGATGAACTTCACCGGGTGCCCCGCCGCGCCGAAATAGCCCGCGGGCACGTCCTTGCCGGGAACGAGCGTGAGCGCCGCTCCCTTCTTCTTGAGGACCCCTCGCTTCAGGGGCGTGTTCTTTCCCGGCAGCCCCACGGAGACCTCATAGGTTCCGGAGTCACTGCGAGTCGCCTGCAGGCGCAATGCCCCCTTCCAGTCGGGCCAGCGCACCTGGACCTCGCTTCCAGACTCGACTCGGAGGGCATTGGCCCCCCGGCCAGCCTGCACGAGCAGGGCGACCATCTTCGCGTCGCAGAAAGCGGGCGGGTCATTGGGGCCACACGGCGGCGGAAGGGCCCAGGTGACTCCCGGCACGCCCAGGCAGAGTCCCACCAGGAATCCAGACAGCACCACGACGCGGCGGCGACGGGCGGTTCGTGTCATGCGCTCCACGCTAGCAGCGCATTGGGGTCCTTCCACATTCGGGCCGTCGCCCCCAGGGGCAGGTGGGATTGACGCCCTTGCCTGCCCTGTTTATAAGTTGGTCAAACAACCAATAAACACACCACCATGCCCCGTCCATCCAACACCGAGGAGCGCCGTCAGCAGATTGTCGCGGGCCTGCTGAAGGTCATGTCGGAGCGCGGTTACGAGCGCGCGTCCGTGAGCGAAATCGCGAAGGCGGCGGGGTTGAGCCCGGGACTGGTGCACTACCACTTCAGTGGCAAGCAGGAGATTCTCCTCACGCTGGTGGAGCAGCTCGCGGCGCAGGCGCGGCAGCGGGTGGCGACGCGGCTGGAACGGGTGAAGGGCCCGGACGCCCGCGCCCGCGTGGACGCTTTCGTGGAGGCCTTCCTCGCCACGGGCGGCGACGCGGCCCCGGCGGCCGTCGCGAGCTGGGTCACCATCAGCGCGGAGGCCATCCGGCAGCCCGAGGTACGAGCCATCTACGCGCAGGTGGTGCGCGCCGACCTGGAGCACCTGACGTCGCTCGTCGCCGCCGTGGTGGGACGGCGCAAGGCGCCCGCGCTGGCGGCCGGGCTGTTCGCCGCCGTGCAGGGCTACTTCGTGCTCGCCGCCAGCGTCCCGGGCCTGGTCCCCGCGGGCTCCGCCGCCAGCACGGTGAAGCGCATGGCCGCGGGACTGCTGGACCCGGCCGGCGCGAAGGAGGACGCATGAGGACGGCCACGAAGCTGGGGCTCCTCTCCAGCCTCTACCTGTCACAGGGGCTTCCCTTCGGCTTCTTCACCCAGGCCCTGCCCGTGCTGCTGCGCCATCAGGGCCTGTCGTTGCCTTCCATCGGATTGGCGCACCTGCTGGCGCTGCCCTGGGCGCTCAAGTTCCTCTGGGCCCCGCCCATGGACCGGCACGGTTCGGCGAGGTGGGGCCGACGGCGCGGCTACATCCTGCCGCTGCAGTGCCTGTCGTCGGGGCTCCTGCTGGCGCTCGCGCTCCCCGAAGGCGGCCCGGACATGCGGCTGCTGATGGCCGCGGTGCTGGGCATCAACCTCCTGGCCGCCACGCAGGACGTGGCCACCGACGGGCTGGCGGTGGACCTGCTCGCACCGGCCGAGCGCGGCTGGGGCAACGGCATCCAGGTGGCGGCCTACCGCGTCGGGATGATTCTGGGTGGAGGCGTGATGCTCGCTGTCTTCGACGCGGTGGGCTGGCGCCCCACGTTCCTCGCGTTGGGCACACTGCTGCTCCTGGCCACCGTGCCCGTTGCCCTCTTCCGCGAGCCCCCCACCGCGCCACCACCCGCGCAGAGCCTGGGCCTGCGATGGTGGCTGAAACGTCCGGGGGCCGGCCCGTGGCTCACGCTGCTCGTCGTCTACAAGGCGGGCGAAGCCCTGGCCACCGGGATGCTGCGCACCTTCCTGGTCGACGAGGGCCTGTCGCTGACGGCCATCGGCTGGCTGTTGGGCGGCGTGGGCTTCACCGCGGGACTCGTGGGGGCGCTGCTGGGAGGCGGTCTGGTGGTGCGGCTCGGACGGCGACGGGCGTTGCTCGTCTTCGGAGGCATCCAGGCCGGCGCGGTGCTGCTCTACGCACTGGCGGCTCGAGGCCCCACGTCCCTGCCCCTGCTCACCCTCGTCTGCGGCGTCGAGTACGTGGCCAGCGGCATGGCCACCGCGGCCGTCTTCACCGCGATGATGGACGCCTGCCGGCCGGACCACGCCGCCACGGACTACACCGTGCAGGCGTCCCTGGTGGTGCTGGCCACGGGCGCCGCCGCCGCGCTGAGTGGCTTCAGCGCCCAGGCCCTTGGCTATGCCGGCCACTTCACGCTGGCCGCGTTCCTGTGCGCGGCGGGCACGCTGTACGCCGCCTTCTCCTTCCACCCGCTCCAGAGCCCGAACGCCGAGGCCGCTCCCGAGGTGTCGTGATGACCATCGCCGTCTATGCCGGCAGCTTCGACCCCGTCACCGCCGGCCACATGTCCGTCGTCCGGCAGGCGGCCCGCCTCTTCGGCCACGTCGTGGTGGTGGTGGCCGTCAACCCGGACAAGCAGAGCCTGCTGTCCGCCGACGAGCGCGTGGCGCTCCTCCGCGAAGCCGTGGCGCACCACCCCAACGTCACCGTGGCGCGCACGCAGGGGCTCATCGTCGACTTCGCGCGGGACATTGGCGCCAGCGTCCTGCTGCGCGGCGTGCGCGGCGCCACGGATGCCCAGTTCGAGACGACGCTGGCGCAGAACAACCGCGCACTGGCGCCCGAGCTGTCCACCCTCTTCCTCCCAGCCGAAGCCCACCTGGCCGAGGTGAGCAGCAGCGGACTCAAGGCGCGCGTGGCGCGCGGCGAGGACGTTTCCGCCTTCTGTCCACCGGCCGTCGCGGCGAAACTTCGGGAGCGACTCGACCCTTCCCTCCGGAGCCTGCCTTGAGCCTGTCCTTCATCACCCTCGGCATCGGCGACGCCTTCTCCGCCCTGCGCTATTCGTCCTGTTTCGCCGTGGAGGCGGAGGACCAGGTGCTGCTGGTGGACTGCCCGCATCCCATCCGGAAGATGATGCGCGAGGCGTCCGAGTCCTCCGGCGTGCCCCTGGACGCGGACCGCGTCAGCGCCGTGGCCCTCACCCACCTGCACGCGGACCACGCTTCGGGTCTGGAGAGCCTGGGCTACTTCTCCTTCTTCGTGCTGCAGCGGAAGCTGGAGGTGTTGGCCCACCCCGCCGTCGCGAACCGGCTGTGGGAAGGCAACCTGGCCGCGGGCATGGAGTGCCTCATCGAGCGGCGCGGGGAGCCCCCCAACGACAAGCACTTCGAGGACTACTTCGACCACACGCCGCTCTCCACGGAGGCCGCCGTGCGGCACGGACCCTTTCTCATCGAGAGCCGGATGACGTACCACCACGTGCCCACCACCGCGCTGCGCATCCACGCGGGGGGCCGCTGCCTGGGGTACAGCGCGGACACCGCCTTCGACGAGGGCCTCATCGACTGGCTCTCCAAGGCGGACCTCATCATCCACGAGACGAACTACGGCGTGCACACGCCCTACGAGAAGCTGGCGGCGCTGCCCGCCGAGCTGCGCGCCCGGATGCGGCTCATCCACTACCCGGATGACTTCGACACCAGCGCGAGCCTCATCGAACCGCTCGCACAGGGCCGGCGCTACAACGTCTGAGGCGCGAACGAGCGCCCGGGAGACTCCACCCCGGGCGCCCGGTGCCGTCAGGCGCTACTGCGAGAAGATGACCAGCGAGTAGGGACCGATGGCGAACGACGCGTTATGCGACAGGCCGTCCTTCGCGCCACTGTAGGCCACGGTGTCAATCGACGCCGTGTTGCCGAAGTCGCCCGAGTACCCGTTCCAGTCGCTGTTGAAGCGCGCGTACCACATGCCCCCGCGCGGGAAGCCGATGTTGTAGCTGGGGAAGTACGTGCCGCTGAAGTTGGCGACGATGACGACGTCATCCCCCGGCCCGCCGTTCTCCCAACGGTGGTACGCAATCACCTTGCCGCTGTTGTTGACGTGGTGGACGTTGACGTTGCCACCGCGTAGGCCGCGCGTGTTGTTGAACCAGTTGCGGCGCAGGCGGATGAGGTCGCGGTACAGCGTCCGGATGCCGCTGTAAGTGCTGTTCTTGCCCCAGTCCACGGGGTCCGTGTCCTGGAAGTAGCCGTCCTCGAGGAACTCCTGGCCCTGGAAGATCATCGGGATGCCAGGCGAGGTGAAGACGACGCCCGCCGCCAGCGTGGAGCGCTTCTTGGCGGCCCAGCTGCCTGCGTTGCCCGGCCAGATCTCCTCCGGGACGCGCGCCTTGCCGTTGGCCACCTCGTCGTGGCTCTCCGAGTAGATGACGCGCGCGGTGTGCCGCCCGCTGTAGCGCTGGGTGATGGCGTTGCGTACCGCGTTCATGTCACGGCCGCTGTCGTTCGACGCGATGACCGCCGCGCGGATGGCGTGCACGAAGTCGCCGCCCCACTGCGAGTCGAAGCCCGCGCCGCCCGAGGTGTCGGACGTGGCGTCGTTGGTGATGGAGTCACCACCGCCGAAGTCCTCGGCGATGCTGATCTTCCACGGCTGCGTGGCGTTGATTTCGCGGTTGATGGAGCGGAACACGCGCCACGCGTCGGGGATGGCGGTGGTGTCGCTGCCATTCTGCGTGCGCATGTACTTGGTGGCGTCCCAGCGCAGACCGTCACCCCGGAAGGAATGGGTGAGGTTCATCATCGAGTCGCGAATGTACGCGCGGACCTCGGGGCGGCCGTAGTCCGGGCGGGTGTCGCCCCACGGCGTGCTCTTGCGCCAGTCGTTGTAGAAGTACTCGCCGCCCGAGCCCAGGCAGTCGCCGCTGAAGCACCACATGGGCAGGTCGCTGGGGCCGTAGTGGTTGTGCACCACGTCGAAGATGACGCCGATGCCACGCATGTGCGCCTCGTCCACGAAGCGCTTCATGTCGTTGGGGTGCCCGTAGGCGCTCTCCGGCGCGAACGGGAAGGCGGCGTTGTAGCCCCAGGAGAAGTCACCAGCGAACTCGTACGCGGGCATGACCTTGATCATGTTCGCGCCCAGGTCCCGGACGTGGTCGAGCCTGGCAATCGCGCTGTTCCAGTTGCCGGGGCCGAAGCCGGGCGAGTCGTGGAACGTGCCGACGTGCATCTCGTAGATGATCATCTCGTTGAAGCCAGGGCTGCTGTACTGCTGCGCGTTCCACCAGTACTCGCCGTGGTCGTAGATGATGCTGGAGCCGGTGGAGTTCTCCTGCCACGCCGAGCGGGGGTCCGCCCGCCACGCGTCGCTGCCCCACTGGTTGCGGGTGATGAACTTGTACTTCTGGCCCTTCACCGCGCCCGCCACATCGCCGGAGAAGTTGCCGTTGAACTCGTTGCCCAGCTCAATCCAGGTGCCCCAGCCGTTGAAATCGCCGGAGACGAACACCCGGCTCGCCATCGGCGCCCAGACGCGGAACGTGGTGCCACCCGCATAGACGGTGGCGCCCATGCCGGGCCGCGTGGACGAGCTGAGCTGCTGGCTGATGACCGCCGTCTCTTCCGCGGAACCTCGCGGCGCTTCGAGCGCGGACTCCCCACAGCCGGCAATCACACCCGCCAGCAGGAGCGCACTCCACCTGTTGCTATGCCTCATGGATGACAACCTCCCTTGGTCAGGGAGCGTCCTAGCAACCGGCGCAAATCCCGTGCAAACGGCTCTGCACGGAATCTGTAATTTTCCACCACAACTCAGCGCGTCAAACGTATCCACCGGCACACCTGCCCCCCTGTGAGACACGCGCGCGAAGTTCCCGGTGCTCGCCATCGACGCATGAGTGCGATACGCCCCACACGTTGCGCCCCACCCAGGGAGCGCGCTGGGGAGAGCGACGCACGATGACGAAGAAGACAGCGCTGGCCCGACGTGAGGCCCTGCTCGCGTTGGCCGCGGTCCTTGCCAGCGGATGCGCCACGAGCGCCCCCTCCCCCACGCCCGCACCGCCTTCCGGCACGGTGCGCCTGACGCTCCTTCACCTGGCGGACGTCTACCAGGTCCAGGCCGTCGAGGAAGGAAGGGGGGGCATGGCCCGCGCCGCCACGCTGCGCAAGCAGGTGCTTCGCGAGAGCCCCCACGTCCTGACGCTGATGGGGGGCGACACGCTGTCTCCGTCCGTGGAGTCGCTGGTGGAGGTGGACGGCAAGGCGCTCAAGGGCCGGCACATGGTGGACGCGTGGAATGCGTTCGGCCTGGACTACGCGGTGCTGGGCAACCACGAGTTCGACTTCGGCGACGATGTCCTGCGTGAGCGCATCCGCGAGTCCCGCTTCACGTGGCTCGGGGCCAACGTGCGGGACACGAAGTCCGGGGGCCTCTTCGCGGGGGTCCAGGCCTCCGCGATTCGGGAGTTGGGCGGCATCAAGCTGGGCCTCTTCGGCGTGGTGCTCCAGGAGACAAAGGCCACCACGAAGGCCGGCAAGGACACGCTCTTCGGAGACGTCTGCGAGGCGGCCCGGGGCGAGGTGGCGAAGCTGCGCGAGGCCGGCGCCCAGGTGGTGGTGGCCCTCACCCACCTGACGGCGGACCAGGACCGGGCGCTCACCCGCTGCGTCAAGGTGGACGCGGTGCTCGGGGGGCATGACCACGAGGCGCTGGAGGACCGCAGCACGGGCACGCCCATCTTCAAGGTGGCGGCGGACGCGGTGGACCTGGGCCGGCTCACGCTGGACGTGGACGCGGCGACGGCCGCGGTGCGCCAGGTGACGTGGCAGACGCTGCCGGTGACGCGGCAGGTGCCGGAGGACGCGGCCTTCAACGCGGCCATGCAGCCCTATGCCGCGCTGTTCAACCAGTTGTCCGAGCACGTGGGCCGCTCCCCCGTGGCCCTGGAGGCGCGGGCCGCGCTGGTGCGCACCCAGGAGACGAACCTGGGCTCGTTCGTCGCGGATGCGTTCCGCGCGGCGGCCAGGGCGGACGTGGCGCTGGTCAACGCCGGGGCGCTGCGCGCGGACGCGCTGCTGCCCGCGGGTGGTGTCACCCGGCGGGACTTGCACGCCATCCTGCCGTACGCGGATGAGCTGGTGGTGCTGGAGGTGAAGGGGGACACGCTGCGCGCGGCGCTGGAGAACGGCGTCAGCCTCAGCCGCGAGGACTCACGGCCGGGCCGCTTTCCGCAGGTATCCGGGCTGGAGTTCACCTTCGATTCGGACCGGCCCGCCGGCCAGCGGGTGCTGGGCGTGAAGGTGGGCGGAAGGCCGTTGGACAAGGCAGCCACGTACCGGCTGGCAACGCTGAGCTTCCTCGCCAGCGGCAAGGACGGCTACGACATGCTGCGGAACCAGCCGTCCACGCCGGCCAGGGTGACGGGGAACTCGCCCCTGGACGTGCTGGCGGAGGCGTTCCGCACCGGTACGCCGTCGCCGCATGCCCAGGCGGATGGCCGTATCTCCCGGCGCGGCACGGGCGCCCTGGCCCCCGACGCGCGTCAGCCGCCCGCGCCGCTGAAGTAGGACGGGGCGCGGCGCTCAAGGCGCCGTCCAGCCTCGCACGCGATACACCACACGCCCCGCCAGCTCACGCAGGGCGTCGGTGCTCAGGTTGAGGGCCCCAGACCTCGGCAACCAGCTCATGCGCCGCAGCGGCGTGTTCGACGCCCGCGAGTCCACCGGCAACAGGTCCGGACGCAGCCCCACCGCCGCGAAGCAACCCGCGGCGCGCGGCATGTGCGCGGCGCTCGTCACCAGCAGCAGGGACTTCCACCCTCGCGCCTGGATGATGCGCGCGGACTCCACCGCGTTCTCCCGTGTATTGCGGCTGCGCCCTTCCGTGACGATGCGCTCCCGCGGAATCCCCCACTGCTGGAGCTGCCGGAGCAGCACGTCTGCCTCCACCACCGCCTCGGGCCTCGGGTCCAGCGAACCGCCGGAGATGAGCACCTGCCGAGCCCGGCCCTCGCGCAGCAGCTCGAAGCCCC
Organism: Myxococcus virescens; assembly: GCF_900101905.1. Lineage (NCBI taxonomy): Bacteria > Pseudomonadati > Myxococcota > Myxococcia > Myxococcales > Myxococcaceae > Myxococcus > Myxococcus virescens. Next base: position 66,346 of record NZ_FNAJ01000004.1, read on the forward strand.
GCAGCACCCGCTCCGCCGCCGCGTTGTACTCCGGCACGCCGGTGCGCTCCGTGGCGGCTGGATCCAACCCGCCGCCCAGGACGATGACGGCGTCATACGTGGCCCCCGGTTGGAAGGACCGCACCGCCCCCGCCTCCGTCGCCCGCATCAGCCCCATGGCCACCGGCTCGATGGAGAAGGCGTACAGCACCACGCCGCCCAGCACACTCAGCACGCGCGACAGCCGCTCACGTCGCCGCCGCAGCCCCCAGGCCACCAGCCACAGCAGCAGCGCCCAGGAGAGCGGCGCCAGCAGCAGGTCCAGCACCTTCGACAGGAAGAGGAACACGGCGCGCGGCGCCTTTCAGCGCTCGCCCCAGTGGAGCTTCTGCCGGAGGATGGAGAAGTAGGCCACCTTCGGGTTGCGCACCAGGTTCACCCGGTTGGGCGAGCGCACCACCTCGATGCAGTCCCCACCCTGGAGCCCGTGGCCCGTCTGCCCGTCGATGGTCAGGTACGTGTCCGCCGTCTCACTGCGCAGCGTCACCCGGATGGTCCGGTCCGCCGGCACGACGATGGAGCGCTGCGTGAGGGCGTGCGAACAAATGGGCGACAGCACCGTGCAGTCCACCGACGGGTGGACGATGGGCCCCCCCGCCGACAGCGAGTACGCCGTGGAGCCGGTGGGCGTGGCCAGGATGACGCCGTCCGACTTGTAGGTCGTGATGGGGACCCCGTCGATGGACGTCTCGTGGTCGGCGATGCGCGCCAGCGCGCCCTTGTTGATGACCACGTCGTTGAGGACCTCGTCCTCGATGAGCACCCTGCCCCCGCGCAGCAGGCGGCAGGTGAGCTTCATCCGGGAGTCCACCTGGAAGCGCCCCGCGAGCACCTGCTCCAGCATGGGGTACAGCTCTTCCACCGGGACTTCCGTCATGAAGCCCAGGCTGCCCAGGTTGACGCCCAGAATCGGAACCCCGCGGCCACCGAGCAGGCGCGCCGCGTAGATGAGCGTGCCGTCACCGCCCAGCACCACCATCAGGTCCGCCCGGGTCACCAGCTCCCGGTCATCCACCCGCGGCCAGCCCAGCTCATGGGCCAGCGTGCGGTCCGCCAGCACCGACAGGTGGGGGTACCGCTCACGGATTTGAGCCGCGAGCGCTACCGCCTCGGGCTTGTCCCTCTTCGCGACGATTGCCAGGGTCTGCACGCAAACCCGCCTTTGTAGTCCAGGAGGGCCCCGGGCGCGCATGGGAAACGCCCGGGTGCCCGCCGGCCGACACACGTCAGGACGCGGCTTCCAGCGCCTCGCCGTCGTCCTGGGAGACCACGCGGGGCTTCATGGACCGGCCGGCCACCTCGTACTGCTTGAGCAGGCGACGGAAGTTGGAGCGGTCCACGCCCGCCGCGCGCGCGGCGCTGGAGACGTTCTGGTTGTTCTTCTCCAGCAGCGCGGACAGGTAGCGGCGCTCGAAGGCACGCATCGCCAGGCGCTTGGCCTGGGCGTACGGCAGGTGTGCCAGGCTGAACACCTCCACCGTGGAGTCCGGCTGCGGCGCGGACTGGAAGCCCGGCGGCAGGTCCTCCACGTCGATGACCTCGTTGCCCGTCAGCACCACCGCGCGCTCGATGACGTTCTCCAGCTCACGCACGTTGCCCGTCCACCGGTTGCAGGTGAGGGCTTCCATGGCGCGCGGGGAGATGCCCGTCACCTTCTTGTCCGCCTTGGAGGCGTAGAGCTTGAGGAAGTGGTGCGCCAGCAGGGGCACGTCCTCGGGCCGGTCACGCAGGGGCGGCAGGTCGATGGTGATGACGTTGAGGCGGTAGAAGAGGTCCTCGCGGAACTTGCCCTGCTCCTTGGCGCGGGACAGGTCCACGTGGGTGGCGGCGATGACGCGCACGTCCACCTTCACCGGCTCGTTGGCGCCCACGCGCTTGACTTCACCCTCCTGGAGCACGCGCAGCAGACGTACCTGGGTGGCCGGGGGCACGTCGCCAATTTCGTCCAGGAAGATGGTGCCGCCGTCGGCCGCCTCGAAGAGGCCCTTCTTGTTGCCGGTGGCGCCGGTGAAGCTGCCCTTCACGTGACCGAAGAGCTCGCTCTCCAGCAGCGTCTCCGTCAGCGCCGAACAGTTGACCGCCACGAAGGGCTTGTCCTTGCGCGCGCTGCGGTAGTGGATGGCGCGGGCCACCAGCTCCTTGCCGGTGCCGCTCTCCCCCTGGATGAGCACCGTGGCGGTGGAGTGGCTCACCGTCTCCACCAGCTTGAAGACGGAGCGCATCTGCGTGGACTGGCCGATGAGGTCCTCGAACTGGCTGCGGACCGTGAGGGCCTCCTCCAGCGCGCGGGTGCGGTCCTTGAGCGCCTTGCGCTCGGCCGCCTTGGCCACCGTGAGGCTGACCTCGTCGATGTTCTCGAAGGGCTTGGTGAGGTAGTCGTACGCCCCCGCCTTCACCGCCTCCACCGCCGTCTCCACGGTGGCGAAGGCCGTCATCATGATGACCTCCACATCCGGGCGGTCGGCCTTGATGCCGCGCAGCAGGTCCATGCCGGACAGGTTGGGCATCTTGATGTCGAGGACGACCACGTCGATGGTCGGATCCTTCGCGGCCGCCAGGCCCTCCACCGCGTCGTCAATGGCCACCACCGGGTGGCCCTCGCGCTGGAGAATCTGCGTCACGGCCTTGAGGACGACGGAGTCGTCATCCACGACGAGGACTTTGGCGCGCTTGACTTGGTTCACGGCAACCTCTCGAGCTGCAGGGGGATGGGCAGAAAAACGGTGAAGCAGGAGCCTTCGCCGACCTGGGTGTCCACGTGGAAGCTGCCCCCATGGTCCTGGACGATGCGGTAGGCAATGGAGAGCCCCAGGCCGGTGCCTTCACCCGGGGCCTTGGTGGTGAACGACGGCTCGAAGATGCGAGGCAGGTACTTCTCCTCGATACCCGTGCCGGTGTCCGTCACCGCGAAGAAGCAGCGGTCGCCTTCGCGACCCGTCACCAGCTTCAGCTTGCCCTCACGCGTGGGCAGCGACTGGAGACCGTTCTGGAGCAGGTTGAGCACCACCTGCGCGAGCTGACCGGGGTCGCCGTACACCTTCGGCAGGCCGTCCGCGAGCCCCAGCGTCAGCTCCACCGTGGGCATGGACTTGAGCTGCGCGCGGAACAGCACCGCCGCGTCCTCCACGCACTTGGACAAGTCGAAGGGCCGCCGGTCCTCCACGCGGCTGTGGCGGCTGAACTTGAGGAGGCTCTCCACGATGCGCTTGCAGCGCAGCGCGCTCTCCTCGATGAGGCCCAGCGACTCCAGGTCCGCCTCGCTGCGGCCCGCGTCGCGCGACATCAACTGCGCGAAGGCGAGGATGCCGCCCAGCGGGTTGTTGATTTCGTGCGCCACCCCGCCGGCGAGCTGGCCCACTGCGGCCATCTTCTCCGTCTCGATGAGCCGCCGCGTCATCGACTGCTCCTCGGTGACGTCCCGGTAGGTGCAGACGACGCGCTCATCCCCCGTCATGGGGTAGGCGGCCACCACGAAGGTGCGCCCGCCCTGGCGGACCTCACCGCGCGCGCCCTTGCCGCTCTCCACCGCCGCCGGCAGCGGGCAGCCCGTGCACGGCTCGTTGCGGCCGAAGAGGTAGCGGTAGCACGTGGTGTCGGAGGGAATCTCCTCGATGGAGCGCCCCGCCACGTCCGCGTACGCCAGGTTCGCCCGCCGCACCGCGAAGTCCCGCGCGCGCACCACGCACAGCGGCGTCTCCATGCAGTCGAAGGACAGCTCCCACTCGCGCTTGGCCTGGCTCAGCATGCGCGTGCGCTGGGCGACGCGCTCCTCCAGGTCCGCGTTGAGCAGCTTCAGTTCCGCGTTCTGCGCCTGCGTCACCGTGTAGAGCCGCTCGTTCTCCGCCTGGAGCGCGTACTGCTCGAAGGCGCTCTTCACCGTCAGCACCAGGTGGCTGTCGTTCCAGGGCTTGGAGATGAAGCGGAAGATCTCCGACCGGTTGATGGCCTCTTCGATGGCCTGCTGGTCCGCCTGGCCCGTCAGCATGATGCGCTGGGCCCGCGGCTCCTGCTGCTTCACCCGGGTAAGGAAATCGACGCCATTCATCCCCGGCATGCGGAAATCGGAGATGACCACCTCGGGGTGGAAGGCCTCCACCGCCCGCAGGCCCTGCTCGGCGTCCGTCGCCGTCTCGATGTCCCAGTCGCCGCGGCGCAGCACCCGGCGGATGGACTTGAGGATGTTCTCCTCGTCATCCACCAGGAGCAGCCGCCCGCGTGGCGACTCGGCCTGCTGACCGTGGACATATGCGGCTTGAGAACCCATGAATTGTTTCCGCCCCTAGACAAATGCAATGGCCCTGCCAGCAGAAACTCCCTGCCCAACAGTCTGGAATCACGGGCCTTGACATTTCCATGGCGCAAAAAAACACCGGGTCTAATTAGACCCATCCCCACCAAATGGGTCAATACAGACCCCGGGTCTTTGACCCGGGCTAGGTTCCGAGCGGACCGACCGGGAGCTGGGGATGTAGGCAGATGCGATCCCTGCCGTCCCGTTTGGCCTGGTAGAGGGCCTCGTCGGCCGTCAGGAGCAGCTGCTCCGGGGTGAGGACGGTGCGGTGGGGGAAGCTGGAAACCCCCAATGACGCGGTGACTTGCAGGCTGTCCGACACCTCCAGCCGCAGGGCGCGCAGCTCGCGGCGGACGCGCTCGGCGACGGTGAGCGCCCCGGTGAGGTGGGTGCGGGGCAGCAGCACCGCGAACTCCTCGCCGCCATAGCGGGCCACCAGGTCCGTCTCGCGCACGCCCCGGGTGAGCGCGGCGGCCACCTCGCGCAGCACGCCGTCGCCCGCGGAGTGGCCGTACTTGTCGTTGATTTCCTTGAAGAAATCCAAGTCCAGCAGGATGAGCGACAGGGAGTCGTCATAACGCTGGGCACGGCGGAACTCCTCCCTCAGCCGCTCCTGGAAATGGCGGTGGTTGTGGAGGCCCGTGAGGCCGTCCGTCGACGACAGCCGCTGGAGCTCGCTCACCTGGGCGGCGAGCGACTCCATCCGGGCCTTCGCGGCCAGGGCGCGATGCACCCGGGCCACCAGTTCATCCGGCGACCATGGGTCCAATACGACCTCAGCCCCCCGGCGCAGGGCCTCCAGCCAGAGGCCTCTGGGCTCGGGTGGCGCCACGAGCACCACGGGGGGCCCTACCGGGCCTTCCTCGGGTATCAGGCGTTCGAGCAACCCCACGCTGGCCTGGGCGTCCTCGCCCGGGCAGAGCACCACCAGCGATACCTCCCGCGCCAACCTCGGCACCTCCGGGCCGTGGGCGGTGATTCGGAGGGCGAAATCCTCCGGGCCCAGCGCACGGGCCAACCGAGGCAACGTCGACTGCGAGTCGTCCACTACCAGCAGGGTGAAAGGCCTGGAGTTCACAGTGTCCCCGCAAAATGGTGATTTCACGGTATCATAGGCGTGCGACGATATGCGACCCCTGCCATTGGATAAAAACCGGATTCTCTGCTAGCGAGCCGCCAACTTCGCAGGTCCGCCCGCCGAGGTCCCTCGTGGCCCAATACCCAAGCATCAGCCTGTTCTTCCCCGCCTGGAACGAAGAGGACTACGTCGAGCGCGCCGTCAGCCGGGCGCTGGAGGTCCTCCCCGCCCTGACGGACGACTTCGAAATCATCGTCGTCAACGACGCGTCCACGGACCGCACCCGTGAGGTCTGCGAGGCGCTGGCCCTGAAGGTTCCCCAACTGCGTGTCATCCACCACCCCGTGAATCTGAAGCTGGGTGGCGCCATGCGCACCGGGCTGGCGGCCTCGACGAAGGACATCGTCGTGTACTCCGATGTGGACCTGCCCTGGGACATGCGCGAGCTGGAGCGGGCGCTGCACCTGATGTCGTACCTGGAGGCGGACATGATTTGCGCCTTCCGGTTCGACCGCACGAGCGAGGGCCCCAAGCGCATCATCTACTCGTTCGTCTACAACATGCTCATCCGGTCGCTGTTCGACATCCAGATCAAGGACGTCAACTTCAGCTTCAAGGTGATGCACCGGCGCGTGCTGGAGGCCATGGAGCTGCACAGCCAGGGCTCGTTCATCGACGCGGAGCTGGTGGTGAAGGCCATCCGCCAGGGCTTCCGCGTGTTCCAGATGGGCGTGGACTACTTCCCTCGCACGCGCGGCGTGTCCACGCTGGCCTCGCCCTCCGTCATCACGAAGATGGTGCGGGAGCTGGTGAAGCTCTATCCGAAGATGCGCGCGCCGCAGCCGCCAGTGCACCCGGTGCGCTTGCCGCCTTCCGTGCAGCAGCTCCACGCGGTGCCGCCGGGCCGCACGGCGCGAGGCTGAGCCCCGCATGACGCGCCCCCTCACGCGACTGGTGGTGAACGCGGACGACCTGGGGCTCCATGCCTCGCTGGACGCGGGCATCCTCCGCGCGCACCGAGATGGCATCGTCACCAGCGCCACGCTGCTGGCCACGGGCCCCACCGCGCCCGAGGCCGCCGCCCGCGCGAAGGAGGCACGGCTCGCGGTGGGCCTCCACCTGGCGCTCTCCACGCGGCTGCCTCCCGCGGCGCCCGCGCACGAGGTGCCCACGGTAGCACCGGAGGGCCGGCTGCGTGGCAGCTGGGCCGACTTCGCCCGTGCCTGGCTCACCGGACAGGTTCGCCGGGACGAGCTGGCGCGCGAGCTCTCCGCGCAGCTTCAACGGGCCCGCGCCCTGGGCGTGACGGTGGACCACCTGGACGGGCACCAGCACCTGCACCTGCTGCCCGGTGTACGTCCCCTGGTGGAGTCCCTGGCCGCGCGCGAAGGGCTGCCCCTGCGCTGGCCGGACGCCCTGCCTCGCCCGCGCTGGCTGAAGGCGCCGGGCCCCGCGCTGAAGGCCACGGTGCTGGCCGTGCTCGCGCGCGCCGCGCCTCGGGCCCCCAAGGGCGTGCGCCGGGTGAGCGCGGGCGGCGTCTTCGAAGCGGGGATGTTGGACGAGGCCGCCCTGCTCGCGGTGGTGGACACGCTGCCCGCGGGCGACTTCGAGCTGGGCTGTCACCCGGGTGAAGGCACGCCGCACGTCCCCGAGGACCCGGCGTGGCGCTACGGCTGGCAGGCGGAGCTGGCCGCACTGACCAGCACGCGCGTGAAGGCGCGGCTGCACGAGCGCGGCATCGAGCTTCACAGCTACGGAACGCTGTTCTCCGCCACGTAGAGGACGTGCGGCGTGGTGTAGCCCTGCCCCAGGTCCACCACGTCGCGCACCGCGAAGCCCGCGTCCTTCAGGTAGCGCGTCATCTCGGCTCGAGGCTTCAGCGCCATGCCGCCGCTGGCCTTCGTGCGGCCCAGCAGCGACACCATCACCCACTCCTGCGCCAGCGCCTTGCGGTGCTTCCAGGAGCCGTCACCCTCCACCTCCTTGAGCAGCAGCCGCCCGCCGGGCTTCAGCAGGCCCCGCACGGTGGAGAGGAAGCCGGCCCACTTCGACTCCGGCAGCAGGTACAGCACGTCGCACACCACCGCCGCGTCGAAGCGCCCAAGAGCCCCTCGGGCCAGGGTCTCCTCCACGGTGCCTTCCTCGACGCGCACGTTGGGTTGGCCCGCGAGCGCTCGCCGTGCCCAGGCCACCTTGCGCGAGTCCGGGTCCACGCCGTGCACGGTGCGGCCCGGGTCCTCCAGGGCCAGCAGCGCGGACAGCAACCCATGCCCGCAGCCGATGTCCGCCACGGCGCCCACGGGCGTGCGCGCGGCCATGGCCAGCAGCGGCGCGGAGAAGGCCCGCGCGTGGACGTGGAAGCGCTCTGCGACGGGCAGCCCGTCGTAGCGAAGGAGGGCCTGTTCGAGGAGGTCGCTCATGAGACGTAGTAGTCCGCGCCGAAGGCCCACGAGAGGACGAGCAGCGACGCGGCGCCCACCGCCAGCGCCCCGCGCAGCAGCAGCGGCCGTTCGCGCAGGAGCATCGCCGCGGTGAGAAAGACGGGGAAGGCGGACAGCAGGTAGCGCCCCATGCCCATGAAGTCCTTGGTGGACCACGCGGGCAACCCGACGATGGCCAGCACGTAGACGGCGTAGCCCCACCCCAGCAGCTTGCGCGTGGGCCACACCAGCGCTAGCGCCAGCAACGTAAAGAAGGCGTGCGCGGCCAGCCGGAAGGCCTCGCGCTTGTCCTGCGGCGCCAGCACGACGCGCTCGAACCAGCTCACCTTCAGCCACGTGTGCCAGCCCGGAATCTGCTCCCAGCCGGGCGAGCCCTGCACCTTCACGAAGGCCACCGGGTCACCGAACTGGTGCCACAGGAAGAGCATGTACGCGCCGAAGCCCAGGCCCGACAGCACCGGCAGGAAGTCCACCGCGCTCCACTTCTCGCCGCGCGCGTGCTTCCACTCCAGGCGGCGCACCAGCAGGCCCAGCACCACCGCGGGCGCCACGGGCCGGGCCGCGGTGGCCACCGCCGCGACGAGGACGGCGGGCCCCAGGTGCCCGCGCTCCAACAGCAGGAAGGCCGCCACCACCAGCAGGACGAACAGCGCGTCCGAATACATGGCGCCGTAGAAGTAGAGCGTGAAGGGGTAGCAGGCCATCAGCAGCCCGGCCTTCAGCGCCGTGTCCTCGTCCGTCAGCTTGCGCGCCCAGACGGTGAAGAGCATCAACGCCAGCGGGCCGCACAGCAGCGTGATGAGCACGCCGGACTGGTACACATTGGGCCCCAGCGACTCCACCGCGCGGATAAGCAGCGGGTACAGCGGGAAGAACGCCACCGAGCTCTGCTGGCCCGGGGTGAACTGGTAGCCCTCCTGGGCAATCCGCATGTACCAGCTGGAATCCCAGGCCACCCAGCCCATGGTGAAGTACTCGTCGAGCCGGACGACGGGGTTGCTCGGGTCCTTGTGGAAGAAGCGCCAGGCCCCGGCGGTGGCGGCGGCGCCACAGGCCACGACGGCCGACAGGACGACGAGGACGATGGTGCGGGACGCGGAGCGGGCCATGGGGCCCGGGAGGCTCGGGCCAGAGACGGCCTCCGGTCAAGCCCGGGAGCCGCTGATACGCAGGACTCCCGGGTGCAATCACTGGAATGACTCAGCGCGGGTAGAACGTCTTGCCCGCCTTCACCATCTCCACCAGGTGCGGCGCGGGGGCGAAACGCTCCCCGAGCTTGTCGTGGTAGTGCTCCAGCTTGCGCAGCACCTCGGCGGGGCCGCGGCTGTCCACGTAGTGGAAGGGACCGCCCAGGAAGGGCGGGAAGCCCAGGCCGAAGATGGCGCCCACGTCGCCGTCACGCGCGCTGCGGAGGATGCCCTCGCCCAGGCAGCGGATGGCCTCGTTGACCATCTGCAGCACCACGCGCTCCGCCATCTCCGCGCGGTCGAAGGAGCGGCGCTCCGTGCCGTGCGGCAGCAGGGCGTAGATGGAGCTGTCCACCTCCTGCTTCTTCCCGTCCTCGTACAGGTAGAAGCCCTTCTGCGTCTTGCGGCCCAGGCGGCCGTCGGCCACCACCTTCTCCAGGGCCTTGGGCGCCGCCATGCGCTTGCCGAAGGCGGCCTCCATGATGGGGCCCACCTTCTGCGCCACGTCGATGCCCACCTCGTCCAAGAGGGTAATCGGGCCCACGGGGAAGCCGAACTCGACCAGCGCCCTGTCCAGCTCCGCGATGTCCGCGCCTTCCGCCAGCAGGTACGCCGCCTCGTTCAGGTACGGGGCGAGGATGCGCGAGGTGTAGAAGCCCGGCCCGTCGTTGACGACGATGACCGTCTTGCCCTGCTTGCGCCCCACCTCCACGCAGGTGGCCGTCACCCAGTCCGCGGTGCCCGCGTGGGTGATGATCTCCAGCAGCGGCATCTTGTGGACCGGGCTGAAGTAATGCATGCCAATGACTTGCGCCGGCCGGCGGCTGCCCTTGGCCAGCTCCGTAATCGGGATGCTGGAGGTGTTGGACGCGAAGATGGTCTGGTCGCCGGTGACGGCCTCCACCTCCGCGATGATGCGGTGCTTGAGCTTGAGGTCCTCGAACACCGCCTCGATGACCAGGTCCGCGGACTTGAAGCCGCTGTAGTCCGTGCCCGCCGTCACCAGGGCCGACTTCGCCGTGGCCTCGCGGCGCGTGAGCGAGCGCCGCTTCACGCGCTCGTCCAGGATGGACTGCACCTGCTTCATGGCCCGGCCCACGCCCGCGTCGTCCTTGTCCTTCACGCGCACGGGCACGCCCTGGAGCACGCTGGTGACATAGGCGATGCCGCCGCCCATCAGCCCGCCGCCCAGCACCGCCACCTTCTTCACCTCGCGCGGCTTCGCGTCGGGGTTGGAGGTGCCGTTCTCCTTCTTCAGCGCCGTGGTGGCGAAGAAGATTTCGACCAGCCGCTTGGAGACGTCCGACACCACCAGCTCGCCAAAGGCCTTCGCTTCCGCCTCCTGGCCCGCCTTGTGCCCGGACTCCAGGCCCACGCGCACGACCTGGAGCGCCTTCTCCGGCGCGGGGAACTTGCCGCGCGTCTTCTTCAGCAGCTGCTTGCGCGCCTGGTCGAAGAGGACCTTGCGGCCCAGCGGGTTGTCCTCCAGCGCCACCTCCGCCCACAGCTCCTTGTTGGCCAGGCCCTGGATGAAGCCCGCCAGCCCCTTCGCCTTGCCGTTCGCGGCCACGCCCTTGAAGCCCTGGCCGTGACGGCGGTCCACCTTCAGCGTTCCTTCGGCCAGCTCCTTCGCGCGACGCACGGCGATGGCGCGGAGGATGGGCGCCGGCACCACCTCATCCACCACGCCCAGCTTCTTCGCCTTCGCGGGCTTGAGGCTCTTGCCGGTGAGGATGAGGTCCAGCGCCGCCTGCACACCAATCAGCGCCGGCAGCCGCTGGGTGCCGCCCGCGCCCGGAATCAGGCCCAACTGCACCTCCGGCAGCCCCAGCGACGTCTTCGGGCTGTCGGTGGCGATGCGGTAGTCACACGCCAGCGCCCACTCCAGGCCGCCGCCCAGACATGCGCCGTGGATGGCCGCGACGACGGGCTTGGGGAAGTCGGCCAGCTTGTCGAAGCCCTCCTGCCCGTTGCGGCTGATGGCGGTGGCCTCCTCCGCCGTCTTGATGGTCTGCAGGAAGTCGATTTTCGCCCCGGCGACGAACGAGTCCTTCTTGCCGGACGTGAAGACGACGGCCTTCACCTCGGGCTCGCGCTCCGCGCGCGCCATGACGCGCAGGAAGGCCTCGCCCGTCTCCGGCGACAGCGTGTTCACCGGCGAGTCCGGCAGGTCGAAGGTGATGACGGCGACGCCGTCCTCCACCCGGTACGAGAAGCCCTGCTTCACCTCGAGCTCTTCCGCCTTGGTGGCCATCACGCACGCTCCAGGATGACGACTGCGCCCAGGCCGCCCGCCGCGCAGACGGTGCACATCGCCGTGTTCTTGTTCCGACGCTTCAGCTCATTGAGGGCCTGGGTGACGATGCGCGCCCCCGTGGCCCCGAAGGGGTGACCGATGGCGATGGAGCCACCCGTCACGTTCAGCCGCTCCCGATCGATTTCGCCCACCGGCGCGCTCCAGCCCGCCTTCTTCGCGAAGGCCGGGGACGCCAGCGCCTGGATGTTGCTGGCCACCTGCGCGGCGAAGGCCTCGTGCATCTCCACCAGGTCGATGTCCGCCAGCGTCATGCCCGCGCGCTTGAGCGCCGTGGGCACCGCGTAGGCCGGGCCCTGGAGCAGCTGGTCGCCCGGGTCCGTGGCCGCGTAGGCGTGGCTGCGCAAAAAGCCCAGCGGCTCGTAGCCCAGCACGCGCGCCTTCTCCTCGCTCATCAGCAGCAGCGCCGCGGCGCCGTCCGTCAGCGGCGACGCGTTGCCCGCCGTAATCGAGCCGTACTTGCGGTCGAACGCCGGCTTGAGCTGCCCCAGCGCCTCCATGCTGGAGTCCTCACGGACGATGTTGTCGCGCTCCGCCGTCTTGTCGAACTTCGGCGGCACGACGACGTGCATGACCTCGTTGTCGAACAGGCCGTCCTTCCACGCCTTGGCCGCGTTGCGGTGCGAGTTGAAGGCGATGCGGTCCTGCTCCTCGCGGGAGATGCCGTTCTCCTTGGCCATCTTCTCCGCGCTCTCCCCCATCGTCATGCCGGAGGAGTACTCGGCGATGGCCGGGGGCACCGGCAGCAAATCCTTGGCCTTGAGGCGCTGGAAGGGCTTGAGCTTGTCCGGCAGCGAGCGCCCCTTGGACGCCGCCACCAGCGCGTGGGCCAGCGGCCGGCTGGTGAAGATGGGCGCGTCCGACATGGACTCGGTGCCACCGGCGATGATGACGTCCGCCTCGCCCGTGGCAATCGCGTTGGCCGCCGTCGTCATCGCCTGGATGGACGTGGCGCACGCGCGCGACACCGTGAAGGCATCAATCTTCTTCGGCAGCCCCGCCGCGATGACGACCTCGCGGGCAATGGACGGAGCCGTCAACGTGGGGATGACCTGGCCGAACACCACCTGGTCGATGACGTTCGGGTCCAGGTCCGTCTTCTGGACCAGCTCCTGGACCACCAGGCGGCCCAAATCCAGCGCCGTCAGCCCCGAGAACACGGACCCCGCCTTGACGAACGGGGTCCGCAGGCCGCGGACGATGGCCACCCTTCGGGGGCCGTTGCGCTTCTCGCTTGCCATGTGTGCCACACCTCCAGCGAAGTCGGGAGGTGGGCATCTAACGAGCGGCAATGCGCCGCGTCAATCGTCCGTTGATTCAAAAATCAATCGGTGGACACTCCCCGCGGGAGGCCGCCGGCTGGGGGTGAAAGCGACCCTACGCCCCCAGCGTGCCCTGGCGCAGGGCCACGCCGTGGCGGTGGACGGCGTCCACCAGGAACTTCGCGGAGTCGGGGTCCGTGGGCGGGAGGATGCCGTGGCCCAGGTTGAAGATGTGCCCTTCGGGGCCCGCGCGGCGGAGGATGTCCTTCACGCGGCCGTCCAGCTCCTCACGGGGGAGGAACAGGTGCAGCGGGTCCAGGTTGCCCTGCACCGCCACGTCCGGCCCCAGCACCTTCCGGCCCTCGTCCATGGGCAGCGTCCAGTCCAGGCCCACCACGTCCGCGCCCGTGCTCTTGAGCAGCCGCAGGTGGTTGGACATGCCCACGCCGAACACGATGACGGGCACGCCAGTGGCCTTCAGCTCGGACACCATGCGCTTGAGGTAGGGGATGCAGAAGCGCTCGTAGTCCCAGGGCGACAGCGCGCCGCCCCACGAGTCGAAAATCTGGACGATGCTCGCGCCCGCCTCCACCTGCATCTTCAGGTAGGGGATGAGCGTGTCGGTGAGCTTGCCGAAGAGGCGGTGCGCCAGCTCGGGCTGCTCGAACATCAGCCGCTTGATAAGGATGTAGCTCTTGGAGCCGCCCCCCTCCACCATGTACGCGGCCAGGGTGAAGGGCGCGCCCGCGAAGCCGATGACGGGCACGGAGTCATTGAGTGCCTTGCGCGTGCGGCGGATGGCCTCGGCCACGAAGCCGGTGCCATCCACCGGGTCCGGCACGCCCAGCTTGTCGATGTCCGCCGCGGAGCGCACGGGATCGGGGAAGTGCGGCCCCTTGTCCCCCAGCTCCAGGGTGATGCCCATGGCCTCCACGGGGATGAGGATGTCCGAGAAGATGATGGCCGCGTCCACCCCCAGGCGCGTCACCGGCTGGACGGTGACTTCCGCCGCCAGGTCCGGGTGCTTGCACAGGTCCAGGAAGGCGATGTTGCCGCGGATGGCCCGGTACTCGGGCAGGTAGCGGCCCGCCTGGCGCATCAGCCATACCGGCGTCGTGTCTGTGGGCTGGCGGCGCGCCGCGCGGAGGAGTCGGTCGTTCACTTCGAACCTCGGAGTGGGCCCCGCGCCAGGCGGGGCGAAATGAAACACGTGCGGTCAGCGCTGGCTCCACGCCAGCGTCTGGCGCAGCGGCCCGGTGCCTTCGTCCACGAACAGCAGACGATTGGCGCCGTCCTCCCAGTCAAGAGTGCCCTGGGAGCCGCCGCGCAAGAGCTTGTACTCGAAGACGGCGCCCACGGGCAGCGACAGCGCGAAGCCGTCGGGCCCCGGACGCAGCGAGCGCTCGGGCTTCCACCCGCCCATCTCCGGCCCGCTGCCCACCAACCGCACCGACGGGTCATCCACTGCCAGTTCCACCTGACGCCGCGTGCCCAGCCCCCGCCACCGCAGGCCCGCGAGCTTCGCCGCCGTGGCGAAGCCGCCCGCCGCCTGGGGCTTCAGCCGCGCCAGGGCCACCTCGCCGGCGGGCACGCGCATGAAGCCCGCGCCCCCGGCGGCCAGCGGCGGCGCCAGGGCCAGCGGCTCCAGCTTCGCGCCGGCCAGCCCGTCAGGCAGCAGCACATCCACGGCGCTGTCACGGGAATTCACGGCGATGACGACGGCCTCGTCGGCGGTGACGCGGGCGTAGGCGAAGAGGTCCTCCCGGGCGGCGAGCATCCACGTCTCGCCACGCTGGAGGGCCTCACTGCCTCGCCGCAACGCCAGCAACCCGCCAATCCACGACCGCAGCGGGTGGTTCGTGAAGCGCATGTCGCCCCGGTTCTCCGGCTCCTTCGCGCCCGTCAGGCCCTCCTCGGTGCCGTAGGTGAGCGCCGGCACGCCGCGCGCGGTGAGCTGCACCGCCAGCGCCCGCTTCACCCGCTCCACGTCCCCCCCGCACTCGCTCATCACCCGGGGCAGGTCGTGGTTGTCCACCATCGTCACGAGCGAGCCCGGCGCCGGGTACAGCCGGTCGTTGAAGAGGATGGCGCCCAGGTGCGACGGGGAGCGGTCCCTGCAGAAGACGTCCACCAGCGCGAAGGCCAGCGGGAAGTCGAACATCGTCCCGAAGCGGCCTTCCTTCATCGTGTTCGACAGCAGCACCGGGTCGCCGTCCAGCATCTCCCCCAACAGCAGGAAGTCCGGCCCCGCGTGCTGGCGCAAGTCGTCGTTGTAGCGAGCCCAGAAGGAGGTGGGCATGTGCTTCACCGCGTCCAGCCGGAAGCCCGCGGGCTGGAGCACGTCCACCCACCGGCGTGAATGCGCCAGCAAGTGCGCGTACACGTCTTCCTTCTCCACGGCGAGGTCCGGCAGGCCGTGCACGTCTCCCATCACCAGCTCGCGTGAATCGCCCCAGTCCTGGATGGGACCCAGGCCGTGGAACCAGTCGGGCCGCTCACGCGACAGGCGCGTCTCCGGCCCCACGTGGTTGAGCACCACGTCCAGCACCAGCCGCATGTCCCGGCGGCGCAGCTCCGCCGCCAGCGTCTTCAGCAGGGCCTCGTCTCCGAAGCGCGGTTCCACCCGGCCGAAGTCCTCCACCCAGTAACCGTGGAAGGCGCCGTACCCATGGAACTTGTCGGTGCGCATCTGGAAGACGGGTGAAAGCCACACCGTGCGGACACCGAGCTGCTGCAGCCCGTCCAGTCGGTCAATGACGCCTTGCAGGTCTCCGCCGTGAAAGGCCTGCGCGTCCTCCAGGTCCACTGCACCGTCGTTCTTCGGGTCTCCATTGGAGAAGCGGTCCACCATCACGAAGTAGACCGCGTCTCCCGCCGGCGGCTCCCACGAACCCCGGTAGGGCTGGAGCACGGCCGGCGTGCCCGTGCCCGGCTCGATGCCCGGTCCGGCCGGCGCGTCGAGGCCCGGCACCGTGCCCGGCCCCCCGTCCGTGTCCGGCACCAGGAAGGGCGAGGCCAGGAAGGAGTCGAACAGCGCGCCCGCCTGCCCGGCGATCTGCGTGGCCACCTCCAACTGCGCATCGTCCTCGCGCTGCTGGTCGAACTGAAGCGCCGCGCCGTAGTCCTGGGTGACGACGGTGGGCGCCATGGCGGAGTCCGCGCGCGCGCCCGTGGTCCGCACCGAGATGTCCCACGAGAAGCGGCCCCCCACCTGGCTGAAGAACGACACCCGCGTCTCCACCAGCAGGTGCAGCGGCGCCTCCGGCGTCAGCGCCTTCAGCATCTCGAAGCGGCGCTGCGAGTCGCGCACCTTCGCGAAGTAGGCGGCGTAGTCCGCGTAGGGCACCACCTCCACGCGCAGGTTGCGCCTGGCCAGGGTCTCCGCGATGCGCTGCTTCAGTCCTTCCGGGACGTCCGCCACCACGCCGGCCCGCCTCGCGTCATCCCGCACGTAGGCCACGGCGACCACCGTGCCGCTGGGCGCCACGGGCGGAGGCGCCGCGCGAGGCAGACACGCCGCGAGCGTCACCGCGGCCAGCGCCGCCGTGAGGGAGACCACCGCGCTCCATCGCCTTGTCAGAACCATCCTTCGGCCTCGATCGCGACCACCGAGTGCCAGTGACGCTCGGGGCCGACGTAAACGTTGTACTGGTCCAGGCTGTCCACGAAGGAGTTGCCGAACGCCGCATGCTGGGTGGAGCGCTGGAGCCCGTACAGCAGCCGCAGACTGGGGCGCGCGTAGATGCTGCGGCCCGTGGGGTTGAGCACCACACCGGCCTTGAACTGCCAGGTGTCGCGCGTGTCGCTGTCACCGAACTCCAGGCCACGCGCGTCCGCCATGCCGTCGGTGCTGGTGAACACCGAGTCCACATGGTTGCGATAGAGATTGCCGTTCAGGCTCTTCTCGCGCGCGACGCTGCTCTCCGCCAGGAGGTGAACCTTGTCGGTGAGGAAGTACTGAAGGCGGAGCACCGTGGAGGCGATGACGCGGTTGTCCTCGCCCGCGGCAATTTTGTTGTCCTTGTTGAACGAATAGCCAGCCCACACGCCCCAGAGCGCCTCCAGCTTGTCAGGGATGATGCGCAGGTAGGCCTCGTTGCCGAGGTTGGCGTCGTAGCGCTCGTCGGTCTGGTCCGTGACGTACACGGTCCAGTCCCGGCCCCGGAAGTTCTCCGTGTAGAAGGGCTGTGGGTGGCGCTTCTCGAAGGTCAGGTACAGGTTGCTCCACACCAGCGGCCCCACCCCGCCGAAGCCCACGTAGCCCATGGCCCGGTACGACAGCGCGCTGCGCGCCTTGAGGTCCGGGACCAGGTCCTCCGCGCCCGGGTTGGCCTCGAAGTAGCGCCGCACCACCTCGCGCCGCGCGAAGTTCTCGTAACGGGTCCCGGGCGACGCGTAGAGCGCGTTCCGGTTGCCGCGCACCGCGGGCTCGTAGCCCACCTGCCCGCGGATACCCACCTCCAGGTGACCAGGAATCAACCGATAGCGGAACGACGCGGCGCCCGTCAGCACCGTGTTGTAGTTGTTCGGGCGCAGCGTGTAGCCGCTGTCCCCCACCGCCAGCAGGACGTCGTAACGGTCGCCCTGGTACGTGCCGGACAGGCCCACCGTGTCCCAGAGCAGCGTGCCGGGACGCTGGTCGTAGATGTGCAGGTCGTTCCAGCGGTCCTCGAGCGTGCCGAGCTGCCACGTCACCCGGTCCAGCAGGATGTTGCCGGCGCGGACGAAGAGGTAGTCAGCGCTGAAGTTCACCAGCGAGCCATTACCGGGATCCGCTGAACGAAACGACCTGCCAGAGATACGGGAGTGGACCTCGGCCCACACCTCGTCGGTCCCCGGCGTGGCCTGCAACGCGTCCAGCCGGAGGTTGAGCTCACCGTAAGGGCTTTCGTTGAGGAGCCGACCGTAGAGCCAGTAATAGCCCAACTGGCCCGAGCCGCCCGCGAAGTCCGGGCGGGTCATGATGCGGAAGTAACCCGCGGCCCCGAAGCGATCGCGAGGCGCATCGGCCAGGGCAACGAGCGGCAGGAACGTCAACAGGATGGCGCCGAGGCGCGCAGGCAGGACTCGCATGGGCGGGCCCCGCTTATAGCCCAACCTGCTTGCCTGCCTACTCCGCACGCAGGACGACGATGGTTCTTTCCGGCATCCCGTATGTCGGACCGTTCACTGGTGACGGTGCATCAAGCCAGGAGTTGCCCGTGGACCGGCTGTCCAGGCCCGCCGTCGTGAGATAGGCGGGGCTGTCGAAGTACGCCTGCGTGTCGATGAGCCGCGTCCATTTGCGGCCTTCGGGCAGCGTGAACGTCACCGCGCGGGGCTCCATGTTGATGAGCACCAGCAATTCCGGCCCGTAGGACGCGTCATAGTAGTGAATCATCAACTGCTTGCTGTCCCACGCCGCCTCGGTGTTCTGGGCGCTCTTCCAGGCCAGCGGCGCGCCCTTGCCGTAGTCCTTCGGCGCGAAGGCGTAGGCGTGCTCCTTGCGCAGGCGGATGGCGGCCTTCACGAACTCGAACATGCGGTGACGTTCGTCGCGCGCCAGGTACGTACCCCACTGGTACCAGTTGAAGGGGTTGTCGGACAGCGTGGAGTAGGCGTTGTTGTTCCCCAACTGCGTGCGCATCCACTCGTCGCCGCCCAGGATCATCGGCGTGCCGTGGCTGATCATCATCGACATGAAGGCATTGCGAATCATCTGCCGTCGCATGCTCTCCGCGCGCTCGTCGCCAATCGGACCCCAGTTGCGGGAACGGTTGTGATCCTCGCCGCTGACCTTGTCGCAGAAGGGGCTGTTCGGTGTGTCACAGCACACCGGGTTCAGCGGACCGCAGCGGTTCTGCTTCTCGTCGTACGCGAACAGGTCGTACATCGTGAAGCCGTCGTGCACGGTGATGAAGTTCATGGAGTGATACGGGCGGCGGCCATTGCGCTCGAACCACTCCTGGCTGCCGTACATCAGGAAGCCGCCGTCCACCGTGCCAGGCCGGCCACACAGCGAACCCTCGTTGGAGTTGAGCTTCCAACCGTCCTGGTTCATGAACGCGCGCCACCAGTCGCGGAAGCGGCCGTTCCACTCGTACCAGCCATTGCCCGGCTGCGTCCTGGCGTTGGGGAACTCGCCCAGCGGCATGCAGTACCAGCCGCCCGCGCTCCACGGCTCGGCCATGATGCGGGTGTTGTACTTCTGGAGCACCGGGTCGTCGATGACATCCTGGAGCACGGTGTTGCGCGGGTCGTCCCAGCGGTTGTAGTCGCCGTCGCGCTCACCCAGGATGGGCGCCAGGTCGAAGCGGAAGCCGTCCACGTGGAGCTCTTCCACGTAGAAGCGCAGGCTGTCGATGATGAGCTTGCGCGTGGGCCGGTGGTTGGGGCGCGTCTGGTTACCGACGCCGGTGTTGTTCCAATACGTGCGGCGGTCCGGGTTGAGCGCGTAGTACGCCTGGTTGTCGATGCCGCGGAACGAATAGAGGCCCGCCGTCTCCGCGGGGTCCAGGGACTCCAGCGGCTCGCCGGGCATGACGTCATCCGTCTCCAGCTTCTCGCGCCAGAGGCCCCCTTCGCCGGTGTGGTTGTAGACGACGTCGATGATCACCTCGATGCCGTGCTTGTGGAGCTGCTCCACCATCCACTTGAACTCGTTGATGACCTGGTGCGGTTCCTTGAAGGCCGCGTAGGACAGCTCGGGCGCGAAGAAGTTGATGGTCTGGTAGCCCCAGTAGCCACCGTCCAGCGGCTTCTCGTGGATGGGCAGCAGCTCCACCGCGGTGATGCCCAGCTCGGCTAGGTAGGCCGCCTTCTCACCGAAGCCGCGGTAGGTGCCCGGGAAGCGCACGCCGCTGGCGGGGTCCGCCGTGAAGCCCTTGGCGTGAACCTCATAGACGATGAGGTCCTGCCAGCCGTGCCCCTGCCAGTTCTCGTCCTGGCGGTTGGCGCGCCACTGCTGCTCCGCCTCACCCCACTGATAGTCGCCGCTCTTGACGAGCACGCTCTTGGCGGAGGCCGCGTAAGTCACCTCCGTGCGGGCCGGACCGCTGGCCGTGCTGCCCTTGCTCCAGTCGTGATCGCGGTGCAGGGCCTTGGAGTACGGGTCCGTGAGCAGCTTGTTCGGATTGAAGCGGTTGCCGTAGACGTCCGCGTCCGCCTTGAAGCCGTGGATGGACCCGGGGAACCACCGCGGGTCGAACTCCCAGTTGGGTCCCCAGGCGCGGAAGCCGTAGTGCTGTCCCACGCCCACGCCTTCCACGTAGACGCTCCACACGTCGCCATAGCGCGTCATCTCATAGGCGCGCGCCGGGCGGTTGCTCTCCGGGTCCTCGAAGAGCAGCAGCTCCAGCCGGGTGGCGTTCTCCGAATACAGGGCGAAGTTCACGCCCTTGTCCACGAAGGTGGGGCCGATCTGGCGAAGGGATTCGATGTCGTCCACCGAGTAGCTCGGGGCCCGAGCATCGCTGTGGTACAGCCGGACATAGTCGCTCTCGCTACAGCCAGTGATGAACAGGGCGGTGGACAGCGCCGCGCCCACGAGGCGGGACATTCTGTGAGTGCGCATCAGGTAGGCTGACCTCGAGGTCCGGACATGACTCGGCCCGGCAATCAAACTCCGTTTCCATAACAAGCGCCTTCCATGCCTGACAAGGCAGGGCCCGGGTTTCCAATCGGGAACAGACCTTCGTTCACTGGCGCACGCGACGGGAGGATGCAGCACAAGCAACCAAGGAGGTTTGAGGAAACAAGAAGCGTCCGGGTAAGGTGCGCGACCGTCTCCCCATCAATTTCTCCGAGCACGACTTGTCCGAAGTCACCCTGAGCGGGATCAAGAAGTCGTTTGGCCAGAACCTCATCGTGAAGGGCGTGGACCTTCAGGTGGGTGAAGGTGAATTCCTGGTGATGGTCGGCCCGTCTGGCTGCGGGAAGACGACCTTGCTGCGGCTCATCGCCGGCCTGGAACAGGTGGACGCGGGCGAGGTGCGCATTGGCGGCGCCCGGGTGAACGACGTTCCGCCTCGTGACCGAGACGTTGCAATGGTGTTCCAGTCCTATGCGCTCTACCCGCACATGACGGTGCGGGAGAATCTGGCCTTCGGCCTGACGCTCCGGAAGTTCCCCGCCGCGGAGATTGCGTCGCGCGTGCAGGAGGTGGCTGGAATGTTGGAGCTGAGCCACCTCTTGGAGCGCAAGCCCAAGGCCCTGTCCGGCGGCCAACGCCAGCGCGTGGCCATGGGGCGAGCCATCGTCCGCCGTCCCAAGGTCTTCCTTTTCGACGAGCCCCTCTCCAACCTGGACACCGCGCTCCGGGTCCAGATGCGTGGCGAGCTGGCGCGGCTGCACCGCCGGCTGGGCGCGACGATGATCTACGTCACCCACGACCAGGTGGAGGCCATGACGCTGGCCACCCGCGTGGCCGTCTTCAATGGCGGGCTCCTCCAGCAGGTGGGCCCGCCGCTGGAGCTCTACAACCGCCCCGCCAACCTGTTCGTCGCGGGGTTCCTCGGCTCCCCTTCCATGAACTTCCTGGAGGCGCGGCGCGAGGGGGCTCAGTTTACCGGCAAGGGCTTCACCCTGCCCTGTCCGGCGGACGTGACCACGGAGGAAGCCACGGTGCTGCTGGGCCTGCGTCCCCAGGATTTGCGCGTGGAGTCCCAGGGGCCCCTCACCGGCACCGTGGACGCGGTGGAGCGACTGGGCTTCGACGGGTACGCCTTCGTCAAGACAGAGGCCGGACTGGTGGCGGCTCGCTTCGACAAGGGCGTGAACGTCGCGGTGGGTGACCAGGTGCATCTGGCCCCCGTGGGGGACGCGCTGCACGTCTTCTCCCAGGACGGCGCGAAGGCGCTGCGCCATCCGGAGCAGCGCGCCGCGCTGGAGGTCGCGTCGTGAGCCGGTGGCTCGGCCTGGCGCTGCTCGCCACGGCGCTGAGCGCGCACGCAGCGCCTGCGACGGAGAAGCCACTGAAGCTGTGGCACGCGTACCGCGGCGGCGAGGAGATGGCGCTCGTCCAGGCCACGGAGCTCTTCACCTCGAAGACGGGCGTCCAGGTGGAGCTGCTCGCCCTGCCCTACGACGCCTACGCGGCCAAGCTGACCAACGCCATTCCCCATGGCGTGGGCCCGGATGTCTTCATCTTCAACCACGAGCGGCTGCGCAACTTCCACGCGATGCACCTGGTGGCTCCCGCCAGTCGCCTGGCGCGCGAGGACTACTTCCCCAACGCCGTGGAGGCGCTGGAGGTGGATGGCCAGGTGTACGGCTATCCCATGTCGCTCAAGTCGCTGGCGCTCTACGTCAACACGAAGCTCGTGCCCCAACCGCCAGAGACGACGGACGCGCTGCTGGCGATGCTGCCCGCGCTGTCAGACGCGGCCGCGGGCCGCTTCGGGCTGGCCTACGAGAGCGGCGACTTCTACTTCCACGCGGGGTTCCTCTTCGGCTTCGGCGGCGAGCTGTTCGATGCAAACGGCCGCGCGAGCTTCGACACACAGGGGATGGCCCGCTCCCTGGCCTTCGTGAAGGACCTGCAGGACCAGCGCCTCATCCCCCAGGAGGCCTCGGGCGCGCTGGTGAAGAGCCTCTTCAACGACGGCCGTGCCGCCATGATCATCAGCGGGCCGTGGTTCGCCGGGGAGATTGCCCCCCAGGTGGATTACCGCGTGGTGGGGCTGCCGACGGTGAGCACCACGAACATCCCCATCCGCCCCTTCCTGGGCGTGGAGACGGCCTACGTCTCCGCGCGCTCCGAGCGAGCGGAGCAGGCCCAGGCGCTGGCGCGCTTCATCTCCCTGGGCGAGGCCTCGCGCGTGCGGGCCATGGTGGGCCGGCAGATTCCGGCGGACGTGGCCGCGTACACGCTGAAGGAGGTGCGGGAGGACACGCTCCTCTCCTCCTTCCGCGAGGCGGCCCGCCACGCCACGCCCATGCCCAACACGCTGGAGATGGCGCGCGTCTGGGAGCCCATGAAGCTGGCGCTGCGCGCGGTGCTCCAGGGCGGAACCGCGCCCCAGGACGCGGGCGCGCTGGCGGACCGGCGCTACCGGGCGCTGCACCGCGAGCGCCCGCCCGACGCCAGTCCCATGCCCTGGCTGGGCCTGTTGGGCGCCATGGCGCTGGGCGGCTCCGTCTATGTGCTGCGGCGCCCGGCGGCGGCGCTGCCCTTCAAGCGCCGTTACCCGGATGTGGCGCAGGCGGTGGCGTACATCACCCCCGCGGCGGCCGGCGTGGCAGTGCTGGTGTTCGTCCCCTTCGCGGTGGGCCTCAGCCTGTCGCTGTTCCACCACGAGGCGGGGGAATACTCCTTCGTAGGACTGGCCAACTTCGTGGATATCCTGGCCAGCCGCGGCTACAGCATCACCGAGCCCCTCTCCTTCTATTTCACGCTGGCCGTGACACTGCTGTGGGCGGTGGTCAACGTGGTGCTCCACGTCAGCATCGGCCTGTTCCTGGCGCTGCTGTTGAAGGATCCACTGCTGAAGCTGCGGGGGGTCTACCGGGTGCTGCTCATCATCCCCTGGGCCGTGCCCAACTACATCACCGCGCTCATGTGGAAGGGCATGTTCCACCGGCAGTTCGGCGCCATCAACGGCCTGCTGGTCGCCCTGGACCTGGAGCCGGTGAGCTGGTTCACCCGCTTCTCCACGGCCTTCGCGGCCAACGTGGCCACCAACACCTGGCTGGGCTTCCCCTTCATGATGGTGGTGGCGCTGGGCGCGCTCCAGTCCATCCCCCAGGAACTCTACGAAGCCGCGGAGGTGGACGGCGCGAGCAAGTGGACGCAGTTCCGCCGCATCACCCTGCCGCTGCTGAGGCCCGCCATGCTACCGGCCGTCATCCTGGGCAGTGTGTGGACCTTCAACATGTTCAACATCATCTACCTCGTGTCTGGCGGTGAGCCGGGCGGCGGCACCGACATCCTGGTGTCGGAGGCCTACCGTTGGGCCTTCCAGCGCAACGAGCAGTACGGCTTCGCGGCGGCGTACTCGGTCCTCATCTTCGTGGTGCTGCTGGTCTGGTCCGCCTTCACCAGGCGATTGATGCGGTCGTCCTCGGAGGTGATGGGATGAACCGCCCCTCGCGCTTGAAGATGGCCGCCATCCACGCCGGGCTGACGCTGCTGTGCATGGCCACGCTCTACCCGGTGCTCTGGGTGGTGAAGATGGCGCTGTCGCCCACGGACGGGCTGGCGCTCACCGCCAACCCCTTCCCCGAAACCGTCACGCTGGAGCACTTCCGGCAGGTGCTCTCCGGCACGGACGCGGCGGGGCGGTGGGTGTTCGGCCGGCAGCTCCTGGCGAGTATCGTCGTGGCGGGCGCCACCACGCTGGTGGGCCTGACGCTGGCGGTGTCCGCGGCCTACGCGCTGTCGCGCTTCCGCTTCCCCGGCAAGGAAGGCGGGATGCAAGCGCTGCTGGTGACGCAGATGTTCCCGGCGACGCTGATGATGGTGCCCATCTACAGCATCCTCCAGAAGCTGCACCTGCTGGACAGCCTCACGGGGCTCGTCCTGGTCTACGCCACCACCGCCCTGCCCTTCTGCATCTGGAACCTCAAGGGCTACTTCGACACGCTGCCGCGCGAGCTGGAAGAAGCGGCGGTGATGGACGGCGCCTCCACCTTCCAGGTGTTCGTGCGCGTGGTGCTCCCGCTGGCCCGGCCCGCGCTGGCCGTGACGGCGCTCTTCTCCTTCATGACGGCGTGGAACGAGTTCATCCTCGCCGCCACGCTGCTCAATGATCCGTCCCGCTTCACCCTGCCCGTCGCGCTCCAGCGCTTCGTCGGCGAGCACAAGGTGGAGTGGGGCAAGTTCGCCGCGGGCGCGCTCATCGTCTCCGCGCCGGTCATGGCGTTGTTCTTCGCGCTTCAGAAACACCTCGTCGGCGGTTTGACCGCTGGCGGCGTCAAGGGGTGATGTCGATGTCGTCTCGCTGTCTCCGTGCCCTCGTCCTCGTCCTGCCGCTGCTGGTCGTCGCTTGTGATGGCGACTCAGACGGAGGACCTGCTCCCAGCGACAACGCGCCCGTCGTGCGGGAGGTCCAGCCCTCGGGCGGCCCCGTCTCGGGCCACACCCTCATCAACGTCTACGGCGCCGGCTTCAAGGAAGGCGCGAAGCTCTACTTCGGCCAGCAGGAGGCCCTGCGAGTGGTGGTGGTCAACACCCACCGCATCTATGGCTACACCCCCACCGCCACCTCCGGCGTGGTGGACGTGCGCGTGGTGAACCCGGACAGCGCTCACGGCACCCTGGTGGGCGGCTTCACGTTCGAAGGCGCGCCGGTGGCGAACATCGAACAGGCCGAAGTGCTCAACGGCAACGTGGACGCGGTCAGCAACGGACAGCCGGTGGGCACCACCGTGCGCGGCGCCGTCACCGTGACCGGCATCACCCGTGGCACCGGCCAGGGCGGCGGCACCCGCGCGCAGGTGGGCTTCGCCCTGGCGGACGCGGAGCTGCTCAACCCGGACAGCTACACCTGGGAAGAGGCCAGCTACGAGGGTGACTCGGGCAGCCGCGAGGCGGACATCTACCAGGGCACCGTGCTGCTCCAGCCGACCATCAGCGGTGAGCGCCGTGAGTGGGTCGTCACCATGCGCTTCTCCATCGACAACGGCGCCACGTGGGTGATGGCGGACGGCGATGGCAGCGCCAACGGCGTGTCGGAGGACATGCTGCGCCGGGTGTTCATCTCCCGGCCGCGCGTGGACTACTGCAAGCTGGGCCCCGACAACAACCCCGGGCCGGTCAACGTCTTCTACCGGCCGGGCGACACCGCGCGCATCAAGGTGGCCGGCCAGGTGTACGCGGCGGGCGTCACGCAGGGCGGTGGCGCGGGCTCGGGCCTGGTGGCGCAGCTCGGCTACGGTCCGGCGGACTCGGACCCGCGCAGCGACAGCGGCTGGACGTGGGTGAACGCCACGTACAAGACGGACCACGGCAACAACGATGAGTGGGAGGCCGACCTGCCCAACCCGGGCACCGTGGGCATCTGGCGAATCGCCTACCGCTTCAGCATCAGCGAGAACGTGTGGCGCTTCTGCGACGCGGACGGCGTCAACGACAGCGACGAGGGCAACCTGACCTTCAGCCTGTCCAAGCTGGGGACGCTCACCGTGGGCGACGAGGCGCCGAAGCCGGCGGTGACGTGGTGCAAGATTGGCCTCGACCAGACGCCGCCGGAGGCCATCAACTACACGACGACACAGACGTCGGGCCTGAAGACGGTGTACGCCCAGGTCAACCTGCCGGGCGTGACGGACCGCGAAGGCGCAGGGCCAGGCCTGGCGGGCCAGCTCGGCTGGGGTCCCGTGGGTGAGGACCCGCGCACCTCGTCGCTGTGGAACTGGTCAGCCCAGCTGACCTTCGACAAGGACAACTTCGAGGTGAACGACCAGTGGAAGGGCACGCTGCCCAACCCGACCCTCAACGGCGAGTACCGCTACGCGGTGCGCTTCAACCACGACGGCGGCCCCATCCGCGTGTGCGACGGCGACGGCGTGGACGACGGCGGTCAGAACTTCGAGATGGACCAGCTCGGCACGCTCAACGTGACGGGCCAGCCCGTCATCCCGCGCGTCATCGGCTACTGCAAGCTGGGACCGGATGGGAACGACACGCCGCAGTCGCTGGCGTACACCACCGCGGATGCGGCCAGCCACGTCATCATCGCGTACGTCAACGTGGCGGGCCTCACCAACACCACCACAGGCGAAGTCGAGGACATCGTGGGCCAACTCGGCTGGGGACCCGCCGGAGAGAACCCAGCCACATCCCCGCAGTGGGACTGGTCCACGACGGCCCAGTTCAAGGGCGACTTCTGGGACAACGACGAGTACGAGGCCACGTTGCCCAACCCGGGCGTGGTGGGCAGCTACCGGTTCGCCTACCGCTTCCAGGTGAACGGCGGCGAGTTCCTCTACTGCGACGCGGACGGCAACAGCAGCGGCCCGGACGGATTCAATGCGGACCTGACGGGCAGCCTGGCGGTGAGCATGGCCCCGGATCCCGAGCCGACGGACAGCTACTGCCGCCTGCAGAGCGTGAGCGGCACGACGGTGGGCAGCGGCGACATCGTCACCGTGGTGGGCCGGGTGCACATCCCGGGCGTCACCGCGGGCGAGGGCCCGGGCGCCAACGTCCAGGTGCAGGTGGGCGTGGGCGCCGCAGACACCAACGCGTCCACCCAGGCGGACGCGTTCACATGGAAGGCCGCGGAGTACACCAGCGAGGCCGACGGTGAGGCGGACACGGATGAGTTCTCCACCACCGTGACGCCGGCCTACACCGGCGACCGTGCAGTCAGCCTGCGCTACACCACGGACGGCACCACGTGGACGTACTGCGACAAGGACGGCAGCAACGTGGGTGGGTACACGCTGGGCGAGCAGCACGCCCTCACGGTGGGCAACCACACGGGGATTGGCTACTGCAACCTCCAGTGGCCCTTTGAGATCGCGGCGGGCGCCGAGGGTGACCCGCGAATCGTCTACGGCCAGCTACACGTGGACGGTGTCACGCCCGGCAGCGGCCAGGGCGCTGGCGTCGTCGCAGAGCTCGGCTACGGCCCCGCGAGCAGCGATCCGGGCATCTCGGGTTGGACGTGGGTGACAGCCACGTACCTCAGTGACGAGGGCAACAACGACCAGTACTCCGTAAGCCTGCCGGAGGGAGTGTCGGTCGGGACGTCCTACGCGTACCGCTACTCGCTCAACGGCGGGCCGTTCTGCTACGGCGACCGGAACGACCGGGGCGGCAGCGGAAACACCGGTAACGGCTTCCAGGGTGGGGACCTCGGCACGGTCATCCCGTAGCCACATGGCCAACCCACTGGCCGCCCGGCTCCCCACCAGGGCCTGGGCGGCCTTGCGGAATGATCGGACCTGCTGAAGCGTATGCTTGACAGTGTCGGATGAGGCCGATAAAAGCCCGCCTCACCGAAGCGCGGCGGACGCCTGACGGGCGGATAGCTCAGCGGTAGAGCGGCGCCCTTACAAGGCGATGGTCACAGGTTCAATCCCTGTTCCGCCCACTGTCGTACCGATGTGGGGAGTTAGTTCAGTTGGTTAGAACGCCGGCCTGTCACGCCGGAGGCCACGGGTTCAAGTCCCGTACTCCTCGCCACCAAGAAGGGCCCGGAATCGCAAGGTTCCGGGCCCTTCGCCTTTTAGTGAGAGGCTCGGTTTTTGGCCCTGCCGCTCGCAGCCCCATCTGGGGAGTTAGTTCAGTTGGTTAGAACGCCGGCCTGTCACGCCGGAGGCCACGGGTTCAAGTCCCGTACTCCTCGCCACTAAAAGCCCAGCAATCCTACGGGGTTGCTGGGCTTTTGTTTTTCCTCCGTACCGTCATGTGCCCCTCCGGCGTGGCTAGCCCGGTGGTCGCGTGTCCCATCAACTCCTGGATGACCTTGAGGGGGACGCCGCGCATCGCGAGGTGGCTCCCATAGGTGTGGCGCAGGTCTGTACCGCACCGTTTTTTTGAGACGCCGAGTTGGTCGTAATCAGGCGACCTGTTTGTGCATCAGCTCCCGCTGGGCCTGACTCGGCGATAGGAAGTGGTGGCGCTCCAGCAGCCAGTGCGCGTTGTACCGGTGAGCCCACTCCAGCAGGGCCAAGCTGAAGCACGGGATGTGTCCGAAGCCGCCGCCCACCTGCGCGAGGAACTGGCCGTGGAGACGAGCGAGCCCGGAACCCCGGCCTGGAGCGAAGGCCTCCAGCGCCGGCGCGGGTGCGTCTTCCACGTGGACTACGGTGGGCTAATGCAGCCTCGTGTCCTCCGGTGAGCAAGGCCCTGTCACGGACGCGCTGCTCACCGCGCGGGCCTGGCCCTGAGCAATGCGCCTACCGTCGAAGTGGATGAAGTGTCGGCGGAGGCTCCTCTGCGATGGGTCATTCTGACTCCAAGGAGGGTTGAGCTCACCCCACACGGTCAGGTAGACGACAGATTCCCCTTGGGTTCGGAGGAACCTTGTTCAAGTCGATGATCCTGGCGGTTGCGGTGTTGGGACTGACGGCATGTGGCAGCGATGACTCGGAGCAGAGCGCCGAGTGCAAGAAGTACCTGGCCTGCATCAAGGCCACGACCCCCGAGATTCAGGCCACCGCCGAAGTGACCTACGGCGCCGACGGTTCCTGCTGGCAGAACGACGAGACGGCCAGGGTCTGCACTGCCGCGTGCACCGACGGCCTGACGCAGCTCCGGGGCCAGCACCCCGACGAGTCCGCCTGCAAGTAGGACGGAGCCCTGTCAGGGCACACTGGCCGCGCACACGTTGCGCGGTCAGGTGCAGGACTTCAGCCCAGCAGCTTGAACGTCTCGTAGGCAATCACCATCCGCTGCACCTCGCTGGTGCCCTGGTAGAACGCATAAGAGGGCTGGGGGCCCTGTTAAGGGGAGGGAGGGCGCAGGGGGGCCGAGGACGGGCCCGCCCGAGTGATGCTCCCGTGCGGTGGACAGGCCGCTTGAGCCCCTTGGGGTACACGCCTGCCCAGACCGCGCTCCCTTCAGGTGCCTCCACTCCTCACGCTGGCGAACACCTCGAAGTCGAACGTCCTCCGGAGCAACTCTGCGTATGTCCACTCGCGGTGTCCTCTCCTTCAGCCGCTCGTTCCTGGCCGCTGCCTCACGCCCCGCGCTCGCCTCCTGCGCTCCTGCTTGAGGGAGTGTGCGCACGCAGGGCGGAGAGCCCCTGACGCTCACATTGTCAGGAGGGCCTGCTGTGGCTCACCTGCGAAGGGGACGTGAAGGACCACGTGCTGCGACAGGGCGCCCCCCTGCACCTGACGCGCGCCGGGCCCGTGGTGGTCCAGACACTGAGCGCCTCTCACTTCTGCCTGGCACGACGTGCCTCCGTGCGCGCGCCGTGCACACCGCCGGCTGCGCAGGCATGGACCCGCGCCAACGTATGAACTGGCCAACGGTTCGCCCCCGGTTCGGACAAACACCCGCCGCAATTGAATACCTTGCCCGAACAGCAGAGCACCATTCCGGGTGAAGGCAGACCCGAGGAGGACTTGCATGAAGCCGCAGGGGGGAATCCCACACATCGCTGTCGCAGTCATGGGCCTTTTCATGATGGACACAGGCATGTCCCACGCCCAGGAAGTGCAGCGGCGGGGTAGCACCAGCTACATGCCCGTGGCCCAGACGGAGCCCTTCGCTGACGTCATGGCGCGGATGAAGGCGGAGAAGCCCAAAATCACCGCGCGCCACCAGCAGCTCCTCGAACGCCGCTATGACCTGGGAAACCGTCCGGCCCGGGGCGTCACCATGTCCCGGGGGAAAGCCGTCCAGGAAGGCGTGCGGGTGAAGCTCCCGCAGGGCGTGACCTGGGAGTCCCTCGCCGCCATGAGCCCGGAGGCGATTCGAGACAGGGGGCTCTTCCCCGCGGGCTTCATGCCATTGCCCCACCCGAATCATCCGGAAGGCGGCATGGTCTTCCCCAAGTTCCACATCGATGAAATCAAGCGGCAGGAAGGGAGGGACCTCACACGGTTCGACCTCGACTTCGACTTGCCGGACCACCTGCTGCCGGAGTTCCCGCCGCCCATCTTCCTCACCACGCGCCCGGACCTGGGGGATGTCTCGCAGGGGAAGCTGGTGACCATCATGAACGTCCAGGAGCTGTTCAACGGCATCCTGAATCCGAAGCAACTGGAAGGCCTCCGGCTGCTCGTCACGCCCTTTCCCCAGCAGCAGTTCAATCAGACCGCCGACCGCCGCTCCGAACTGCCCAGCCGGGGCGTGAGCTGCTTCGACTGTCACGTCAACGGCCACTCCAATGGCGCCACGCACCTGGTGGGCGACATCCGGCCCCAGGAGTTCCGCCACCGCATCGATACGCCGACGCTCCGCGGGGTGAACATCCAGCGCCTGTTCGGCTCACAGCGGGCCCTGAAGACCGTGGAGGACTTCACCGAGTTCGAGCAGCGCGCGGCGTACTTCGATGGGGACCCGGTCATCGCGACGAAGAAAGGGGTCAACATTCTCGAGCGGGGCAGCCAGGTACACTTCATGGCGGAGGTCCAGGCCCTCCTCGACTTCCCGCCGGCCCCCAAGCTCCGCTTCGACGGGAAGCTGGACCCGAAGAAGGCCACCCAGCAGGAGATGCGCGGACAGACGCTCTTCTTCGGCAAGGCGCAGTGCTCCGTGTGCCACCTCCCGCCGTATTACACAGACAACCTGATGCACAACCTGCAGGCGGAGCGCTTCTACAAGCCCCGGCTGGTGAACGGCGCGGTGATGGGCGCCGATGGCCCCATCAAGACGTTCCCCCTGCGAGGCATCAAGGACTCTCCGCCCTATCTCCATGATGGGCGGCTCATGACGCTGGAGGACACGGTGGAGTTCTTCAACCTCGTGCTGGAGACCCGGCTCAACGCGCAGGAGAAGAAGGACCTGGTCGCGTTCATGCGCACGCTCTGACACGCGCGCGGCAAGCTTGCCTCGGGCGCACGAGCGGCACCCTTCCGCCGAGCCACACGCGGCTGGGCGGGAGGGCGCCGGACGTCCACCTCCGTCCAGCGCTGCCGTTGCTGGCGCGCAAGCGTCTCGTGCCCGCGAAGCATTGCATGACAGCAGATGAATGACGCAGCGCCTGGCGGCCGCCCCCCTCGGCGCGGCCGCCATCAGCCCCCCGCGGCTCAGGGCTTCTGCTGGGTGGCCGCGGCCTTCATCCGCTCGAAGGCCGCGATGTACTCCTCCAGCGTATCGAGCCCCACGGCGGCGCGCCGCTCATTCACCTTCTCGGGGTCCTCCAGCGCCTTGGGCACCGTCTTTCCATCCACCTCCTCCAACTGGGTGGCGTAGCGCTGCGGCTTGCCGGTATTCACCAGCACCCGGTCCGTGAGGTACGCGAGCTCCTTCGCGGAGCCCTCCCCTCGCGCCACGGCCTTCTCCAGCATCGGAAGGACCTCGCTCTGGAAGGCCACATCCTGGTCCGCGTGCTGCACCAGCAACCACGCGGCGAAGGTACCGCGCCGGCCCACCAGCGCGCTTCCCGGCCAGCCATGCTTCGCGATGACGCCCTTGAGCCAGGTGGTGTTGCGCGCATCGACGTCCTTCAGCTTCGCCTTGGCGGCCTCATCCTGGAAGTTCGAGGCGATGAGGGCACTGCGCGCCTCCTGGTCCTCTTCCATGCGCTTGAGCAACTCGTCCCGCAGCACAGGGTCCGCGGCCTCGTACTGCTTCGCCTCGGCGGCGATGACTCGCTGCTCCAGCGCCGCGTAGCCGGGAAGGCTCCGGACGTTGCTCAGGTCAGGGTCCTTCTGGAGGTGCTTCGCGTCATCGAAGCCTTCCTCCACGGCGCGCTCCAGCCAGACCAGCGCCTCCTCGCGCTCCGCCAGCAAGGACGCCGCGCAGGCCGCATTGTAGGCCAGGTTCCTGCTGCGCACCCCGCCTTCCCAAGCGCTTCGGAACAGGGGAAGGGCGCGTGCGTTGTCGCCTTTCATGGCCAGTCCGGATGCCTCGGAGGCAGCCGCTTTCGCTTCGGGCGTGGCGACGGGCTTTGGCGCCGCGGGCTTCGTGGCCGAGGCGGCTTCCGGCGCGGCGCCACCACCGTGGGTACATGCAACCAGGTTCAGCGCGGCAAGCAGGGCGATGATGCGACGCATGACACTCCAGGGGTATGGGGATGAACGCTGGCAGTGTAGGCAATCTCTTCAAGACTCCAAACGCCCAGGCGTACCATTCAATCCGGTCTGAAACCGTCTTCCCGCGCGAGCAGGTTGCGATTGCCTCGCGTCGATTCGTCTCAATACCTCTCTACACGCGGTTCTTCTCCCTGGCTGTCACCCCACGCACTCCGAGCGACGCGGGAGCGGCACGGGATTCGCCGTGCCGCCCGTCCGGCTCGCTCCGTGCTATAGGCCGCACCGCTCGGCGGTAGGCACCCGAGGGGGAAAACAGAGGATGTCTGAGCGGCACATCGAGATGTTCTGGCGTTGTTCGAGCTGCAACCACCGCAACCTCGGCCGCTACATGGTGTGCCAGGGCTGCAAGAACGCCAAGGACGGCAGCGAGCAGTATGAGATGCCGGAGGACACCGCGTCCGCCGTCACGGTGACCGACGAGGCCCTGCTGAGGATGGCCACCGCCGGTCCCAACTGGCGATGCGCCTATTGCGAGAGCGACCAGCGGGCCCTGGACGGCGGCTGCAAGCACTGCGGCGCGTCCGCCGTCGAAGGCTCGATTCCCGCCGAGCCCACGCGCCCCACCCCAGACGAGAAGAAGGGGGCGAAGAGCAACAGGCGCCTGGGCTGCTACATCCTCTTCATCATCGCGTTCTTCGGCTGCTGCTGTCCCATGTGGATGTCCTCCGGCAAGAAGGGGACCGCCCCCGCGACGGCGGCCACGACGGAGCCGGAGAGGACGCGGACGCTCCAGGTCAAGGAGGTCTCCTGGGAGCACACGGTGAGCGTGGAGCGCTACCGCCTGGTGGATGACGAGGGCTTCGAGGAGGACCGGCCAGAAGGCGCCCTCCTGGTGAAGGCGCAGGGCAAGCGCCACCACCATGACGACCAGGTGCTCGCCGGCTACACGACCGTCCGCTACACGGAGCGCGTCCAGCGGGGCTTCACCACGGAGACCTACCGCGCCAAGGAGGCTTGCGGTGAGGACTGCACCACGACGCCCAAGAAGTGCAGCGAGCAGTGCACCAGCAACAGGAACGGCTTCGCGACCTGCAAGACGACCTGCACCGGAGGAGATCGGAGCTGCACCACCCGGTACTGCTCCGTGACGAAGACGCGCAAGGAGCCGCGCTACGTGGACGAGCAGCGCTCACGCCAGGAGCCGCACTACCGGAGCGTGCCGCGCCAGGCGACCTGGTACACCTGGAAGGAGTGGCGCTGGATGCACGACCGGGACGTGAAGGCGAACGGCACCACGCTCGAGGCGCGCTGGCCCACCGACGCCGAGCTGCGGCCCGCCAAGGCCTTGCGCAAGGGCGAGAAGGAACGAAACGCGCGCGACGCGCGGTACAGCGTGGTCTTCCACGGCGACGACCAGCCCGCCATCACCTACACCCCCGAAACACTCGAGGAGTTCCAGCGCTTCGCGCCCGGCAGCACGCATACCCTCCAGCAGGAGCAGGGCAAGGTCTCCGTCGTGCCCCAGACGCCCCCGGCGCAGGCCACCCCGTGACCTGCGTGCCGCTCTCAAACGCGAAGTGCAATCGCGGGCCACGCCATGTCGAGGTCTCACAGGTGTACCGCCTGGACGAGGCGGGCCGGGCGCTCGAAGCCGTGGGCCGTCACCACCTGGGCACGCTCGCGCTTCGCATCCACTGAGCGGCGGCGAGGCCGGGTACCCGTTTGCAGCCAGGTGCCCGGCCCCGCGCCACGGAGGGGGAGTCAGTGACTCAGCTCGCCAGCTGCTTGTTGGCGTCGAGCTGCGAATCCACCGGGGAGATGGCGAGCGTCTTGCCATCCGCCTTCTTGAAGTCGACCGTGCGCAGGTCCAGCGTCTGCAGCCCCAGGCTGTCGTAGGTCCGGACGCCGAACGTGCGGTTCGTGAGGTCCTTCACGACGACCCACTGGGTGTAGTCGAGAGAGTCCTTGCCCGTGGCCTCGTTCAAGTCGCGGCTGGTGCCGTAGGGGATGTCGACGGTGTTGAGCAGGTGCAGCGCCAGGGAGCGGGCCTCGGCCGCGTTCTTGGGCTTCTCGGAGAACTCACGGAGGTAGACGGCCCGGACGAACCGGGAGGGGGGCGTGGAGTCGCCGGGAATCCCGAAGAGGCCGCTGCCGCAGCCGTGAGGCGCGAAGGTGCCGGTTCCCAGCTTCACGGGCGTGGCGCCACGGGACGACAGCCTCGCGTAGTTCTTGAGGTTCTCCAGGTGGTCCGGGAAGGTCGGGTGGTTGGTCAGGACGGCAACGGGGTTGTGCATGTTCAGCGGCGAGTTGTCATGACCCGTCGACGCGTACAGGAACATCTGCCGGTCGGTGAACTCGACGACCATGCTGTTGCCCTTCGCGTCGTGGAGGGCGAAGTGGAGCGGGATCTTGCTCGACATCCAGTCGCTGTGCCACAGCTCGGCGTCGCCGTTCGCCAGGGCCTCCTTCACCGCGTCCACGGTGGCGAAGTTACCCACGGCCCACTCCACGAAGAGCTCGGGCGCCAGTCCCCGGGACGGGTCCTTGGCGGCCTGGGGATACGTGGACGTGGGCATCCACAGCGCTCCGGCGGAGAGGCCTTCCGAGTTCATCGCATCGCCGATGACGGTGACGCCATAGAGCGTGACGGTGAGGCCGACGTAGTCGAACTTCGTCGTCCACTTGAGGCCATGCAGGTGCGTGAGGGAACCAGGAGACTGGACCGTATGCCCCTTGGCGTGGAACCGGAACTTGGAGCCGAGGTCGACGCCGAACTCCATGCTGCGGCCAACCACGACAGCGCTCGAGTCCTCGGTCGCGACCAGAAAATCAGTGCACATGTGAAACGTCCTCGTTGATGCCTTCGCACCATGCGAAGGTCTGGTGTAGGGGGGCAGTGCTTCACCAGAGCAGGACGCGTGCCACCTGCGCCTCGCGGATGGTTCGAGTCATTCCACGGCTTTGCGTCCGATGGGTCTGCTTGCGATGGGGCGTGTTGACGCGTCTGCGGGGGCTCGTGACACGTCAACGCCGGGGCCCGCGAGGCACCCCGGCGTGATGCGTGTTTCCTCTTGGGACCGCCTCACCTCCCCCAGGTGAAGCACCCGGCTCCGGACTTCGGGCCACGAGGACGGAGCGGGAACACATCCACCGCCCCCTCCTCATGGACTCAGGCCCTCACAGGGCCGTGCTGGCGTGCAGCGCGAGCACACCCTGCTGCACGGGCTGGCGCCACGTGACGCGGTAGGTGTCCGCCACGAAGTCCCACGTCACACTCCCCGCCTGGACGGGGAAGTCTCCCTGCGCGGGCGAGGCCCCCGTCCAGAAAGAGCGCGTGCCCGACGCGTAGGACAGCGCCAGGTTCACCGGCGTATCGAACGCGGCTCCCGTCGCCAGGCCGCAGCCCTTCGCGTCACAGCGCAGGCTGCCCGCCCAATAGGGACGGCTGACATCCGTCGCCTCTTTCAGCCACTCCGTCCCGCTCCACCGCCACCAGCTCTTGTCGGTGTGCATCCGGAACCCGCTCGGAGCCGCCGCGAGCACACCTTGGCCGTCCTCCGGCGACTTGACGATGTTCTGGCCGGACCAGGCGATGCCGTTGTGGAAGATGTAGCGGAACTCGTCGTCGAAGGGCGCCATCAACATCACCGAGTTGCCCGCCGCGACGAACTCGTAGACGTCACTGGGCATGACCGGGGCCGCGATGGGCTGCCACACGCCCGCGGTGTGGATGCTCATGTTCAGGTAGAGCTCATTGCGCTGCGTCGACAGCGCGAAGGACTCACCCACCGTGACCAGCCGCGTGTTGTACCAACGCGCCTCCTGGAACACCCTCGGGATGAGGGTCGCCAGGTCCCGCCACGCCACCCCATCCACGCTCCGCGCTCCGCGAATCTCCCACTCGCCCCACACCGCCATGAAGCCGCTGGGGCCATGCACCAGCGCCAGGTCCGGGTCCGTGGCCGCCACGCTGTCCAACAGTTGCGGCGCCCCCACCACCCCCGCCTCGGAGGACACCACCCAGATGTCCATCAGGTCCGCCTGCGTGGACGGCTGGAGATACGCCACCACCACCCCGTTGTCGTCCACCGCCACGCGGACCTTCGTGCCCCCCGGCCCCACACGCACCGGCTCCATCCACACCGTCCCGTCGAACTCCGCCAGGAAGAGACTCCACGCCCCCGCGTCGAACTGCTCCCACGCGGCGGCCCCATGCCCGTCGGACTCGAAGTGGACGGCTGCGTTCCGCACGCTGCCGACGAGCGCCGGCGTCACCAGCTCAAGCCCCGAGTCCCACTGGCCGCCTCCCAGATAGCCGCGCACCACGAGCCGCCCCGGCTGAATGAAGAGCGCACCCGCGCGAGCCCCCACCGGCACCAACACCGAGGAAGTCGCCTCCCGGCCACGAAGCTGGACGCTCGGCTGCCACCCCTGCGACGTGAGCGCCGCGCCCCAGATTTCAGCCGTGGACGACGGCTGGGTCTTCTGCATCAGGACCAGCAGGTCATCCCCCGACGCCCGCACGTCGAGCACGCTGCTCAACCCCGACGCGACCACGGCCTTCGAGGTCGAGCTCCATGAGCTTCCCGTCTGCGAGACGGC
Organism: Myxococcus virescens; assembly: GCF_900101905.1. Taxonomy (NCBI): domain Bacteria; kingdom Pseudomonadati; phylum Myxococcota; class Myxococcia; order Myxococcales; family Myxococcaceae; genus Myxococcus; species Myxococcus virescens. Next base: position 103,135 of record NZ_FNAJ01000004.1, read on the forward strand.
GCGCACCAGCGTGGCGCTGTTGATACCGGTCCACAACGCGACGTAGTTGCCTCGGTGGGGCACCACCGCCCAGATGTCGCGAACCGCCAGGTTGTCCAACAGCGATGGGGCCTGCCATGCCCCGTTCGCGCGCACCGACGCGAAAAGCCCGCCCGTATCGCCGAGGACCGCCGTGATGGTGCTGCCATCCGAGGCGATGCGCAGGCTCGTCATCTGCTCGGTCGTGATGAGCTCCCCCAACCCCCACTCGCGCGTGTCCCGGTTGAAGAGCGCGAACTCCACCCCCTGGTTGGACACCCACGCCCGCCCGAAGCTGTCCCCCACGCGGATGTACTGCGCGTCCACCGGGGACGACACCGTGGACTCCAGCCACCGCACCCCGTCGAACACGACCGAGACCTCCAACGTCGTGCTCCGCCCCGACGACACCAGCACCCGGTCTCCATTCTGCAGGAGGGACACGGGCGACCCCAGGTTCGAAGCCGTGAAGACCTCCGACCACTGCGTCCCAGCATGGACCCGGAAGGTCTTCCCATTGACGGCATAGAGATGATTCCCCACCCCGAACAGCCGACCGCTGATGCCGGGCGTCACGGGCGTGAAGGCCGCCCCATCGAAGAGCGCGACGGCGCCCCCCGCGAGCGAGCGGTCCGACCAGCCCACCACGAAGCGCTCGCCCCACGCGGACACCTGCGGCGCCAGCGTCATCGAGCGTCCCTCCCCCACCAGGACGGAGTCCCCGAAGCCCGAGCCGCTGTCGAAGGCCGCGCGGACCTGGATGGCCGTCCCCGTGTCCTCGTTCCACACGGCCAGCGTCCCCCGGGGGCCCGTGGCGAACACGGGCATCCCCGGCTGACCGGGACGCCCCGCGCTCACCCTCACTCCGGGAGCCACCGTGCGCACCATGTACGTGTGCGGCGAGGCGAGGCCCGCCCCCTGCGGCGTCTGCACGTCCTTCACCGTCACCGTGTAGTTCGTGGCGGGCGCGAAGGGCGGCACGGGCCGGAACACCACCGTGTTCGTGGAGGACTCGTAGTTGACCAGCCCCGTGACGCCCTCGACGCCCACCGTCCGCGCGTTGACGGTGGCCGGGTCCAGCGGCCGGTCGAAGCTCACGCGCAGCGGGCTCCCCAGCGGCACGAAGCGCGCGTCCGGAGCCGGCGTCGCATCACGCACCAGCGGCGGAGAGGGCTCCAGCTCCGTGACGAAGTGGAAGCCGTCGAACAGCGCCAGCACGTTGCCCGCGAGGTCCTCCACGGCGCTGACCCGCCCCCGGTAGCGCGTCTGGTATTTCAGCGGCTCTTTCGGCGTGAAGGCGGCGTGGAGCTTCGCGTCGTCGTAGCGCAGCGTGCCCGGAACCCGGCGGACCACCTGCGTGCCGTCGGTGTTCAGCTCCTCCAGGTAGACGCGGTCCGGCGTGACGCTCTCCGGCCGGAGTGGCTCACTGAAGTGGACGATGATGGGCGCATAGCGCGCGGCCACCCCCACCGACGTGGCCTCCGGCAGCGTCTCCTGCACCCGCGGCGCGGTGGTGTCGCGCGATGCCGTCACAACGAACGAGAACGCGTGCGCCTGCGTGAGCGCATTGCCCGCCAGGTCCTTCGCCCCCGTGGAGAGTGTCCCGGTGACGAGCGCCCCCGGCGCGGGCAAAGGACTGACACGGAAGGACACCGACTGGCTCGGAGCATCGTAGGAGATGACACCCGTGAGCGGCGCCGCGGGGTTCGACCCCAGCGCCTGCTCGAACCGGAGCGTGTCACCGGTGAGCGTGCGCGGGTCCATCGGCTCTCGGAATGAGAGCGTGTACACCGGCCAGGTCGGCGACACGCCACTCTCACCACTGCCGGGCCGCGTGGCCAGCACCTCCGGCGGCGACGTGTCCGCCTCCAGCCCCACCGTGAAGACCGATTGGTAGGGCGCCGGCAGGGACTTGCCCGACACCAGACGCAGCGCCGTGGAGACGCCCACCGTCACCAACGTATCCGCCGCGAAGGGACGCCCTGGCGTGAAGGTCAGCGTGCGCGTGACGGGGTCATGCGTCACCGTTCCCGCCACCGCGACGCCGTTCTCCGACACCGTGAGGACCTCCGCGCTCACGGTGGTGACATCGAGCGCCTCGGCGAACCCCACGATGACTCGCGCGTTGCGTGGGACGGCTTCCGCGTTCGACGCGGGCAGCACGTAGCCGATGAAGCCCACGCCATCCGACGTCTGCGTCCCACCGTCCGAAGGGCCACCATCGGGCGTGGGCTCGTGGCCCCCATCCGGTCCGCCCGCATCGGGCTCGCCCGCGGCATCCGGCGGTGAATTTCCATCAGGCTCGCTGTTCTTACAGCCAGGGACGAATGCCCAGAGGCCGAGGACGGCCAGGGCGCATCGCAGCCAGGAGAGTTTCAAGGTCATAGGGGAGTTCGCGAGACAAACACACCACGAGGTCGCACGTCCTCGCGTGCATTCAGAGCCCCCGGTGCGTCAGGGGCCGGATGTCGGCGGTGCTTCGACGCGGACCTGGGCCGTGCGCGCCCATCCCACGGGTGCTGACTGCATCGACATACGCCATAGCCTTGTCATCGCGTGGCGTAAACGCTTGATTCCAGAACAGATGTATCCCGAGTGTCTGACGTTCCTCCGGCCCGTGAAGGCGCCCGTGGAGGGGGCCCTGGCAATCACCTCATGCAAGACGCGTAGGGTCTCTGTCGCCCACCGCGCAGGTGCCCCAGGGAGTCTTCCATGCGTCGCATACCCACATCCCGTCCCGTCTGCATGACCCTCACGGGGCTCTCGGCCGTCGTCCTGCTCACTGGAGCGGACACGCGCAAGCCCACCACCCAGTGGATGGCCCGCCCCTCCGAGGCCGCCCGAATCACCCGCGTGGAGCAGGGCTTCCCCTCCATCCCCATCCCCGGCGAGAAGCCCCGCCACCTGTCCCTCCAGGAGTGGATGACCCTGTATGAAATCCCCGGCCTGAGCATCGCCGTGTTCGACCGGGGCTCGCTCGCCTGGGCCAAGGGCTACGGCGTGAAGGAGGCCGGAGGCACCGCGCCCGTCACCCTCGACACCCTCTTCCAGGCCGCGTCCATCAGCAAGCCGGTGGCCGCCCTCGCGGCGATGCACCATGCCGAGAAGCGCAAGTGGTCGCTCGACGAGGACATCAACGCCAGACTCACCTCCTGGAAGCTGCCGGACAACGCGTTCACCCGCGAGCAGAAGGTCACCCTGCGCCGGCTGCTCTCCCACAGCGCCGGGACGACGGTGCACGGCTTCCCCGGCTACGCGGCCCAGGCGCCCGTTCCCACGCTGCAACAACTCCTGGATGGCGAGCAGCCCGCCAACTCCGCCCCCGTCCGCGTGGACACGGTGCCCGGCACCCTGACGCGCTACAGCGGCGGCGGCACCTCCATCGTCCAGCAGATGCTCACGGACCAGCTCCAGAAGCCATTCGCCCAAATCATGAAGGAGGCGGTGCTGGCGCCGCTCGGCCTGAAGCACAGCACCTACGAGCAGCCGCTGCCCAAGGCCCTGGAGCCCCTTGCCGCCGTCGGCGCGCGCTCGGGCGGAAAGAACCTGGAAGGACGCTGGCACATCTATCCGGAGCAAGCCGCGGCCGGCCTGTGGACCACGCCGTCGGACCTCGCCCGCATCGCGATGGAGGTCTCCAAGGCCACCCAGGGCAAGTCCCAGCGCGTGGTGTCCCAGGCCATGGCGAAGCAGATGCTCACGCGCCAGTCCCAGGCCTTCGGCATCGGCTTCCATCTCCCGCCGGGACAGGCGTGGTTCGGACACGGCGGCTCGAACGCGGGCTACCGCTCGCTCCTCGTCGCCTTCGCCGAGACGGGCAGCGGCGTGGCCATCATGTCCAACTCGGATGACGGCGGGCTCCTCTTCGACCGCATCGTCGCCAGCGTGGCGACCGAGTACGGCTGGAAGGGAATCACCCACAACCTGGAGAACGCCTTCATGACGACGGACCTCCTCGTCCGGACGAAGGGCGTGGACACCGCCGTCTCCTGGTTCACCGCGCACAAGCGCTCGGCCCCCGCGGAGGAGAAGGTCACCGCGGACATCCTCAACGTCATCGGCTACGCACGGCTGAACAAGGGCCAGGTCGCCGACGCGGTGAAGCTGTTCGAGGCGAACGCGTCTCTCTTCCCCGAGGACGCCAACACCCACGACAGCCTGGGCGAGGGCTACGCGGCGGCCGGCCGGAAGGACGAGGCCATCTCCCGCTACAAGAAGTCGCTGGAGCTGAACCCGAAGAACGACAACGCCGTGAAGAAGCTGCGCGAGCTCGGCGCGGCGTCGGCCACGGCGAAGTAGCGCGCGGCGCTCAGGGACTACGCCATCTCGTCGCTCAGCCGCGCGGCCTGGGTCAGCAGGTAGTCGCGCTCGGGCAGGCTCGTGGTGCGCTCGGCCGCCTTCCGGTAGTGGACCACCGCCGCGACCGTCTTCCCCGCGCGCTCCAGCAGGTGCGCGCGCACCGCGTCGAGCCGGTGGTTCCCCTCCAGCCGGCCCTCCCTGGCCAGCCCCTCCAGCAGCGACAGCCCGGCCCGCGGCCCGTGCACCATCGCCGTCGCGATGGCGTGGTTGAGCGCCACCATCGGGTTGTCCATCAGCCCCATCAGCACTTCGTAGAGCGCCAGCACCTGCGGCCAGTCCGTGTCCTCCGCGCGCGACGCCTCGTCATGCACCGCCGCGATGGCCGCCTGCACCTGGTACATCCCCACCGAGCCCCTCGACAGCGTCGCGGAGATGAGCGCGATGCCCTCCGCAATCATCCCCGCGTCCCACAGGCTCCGGTCCTGCGCGTCGAGCGGAATCAGCTCACCCGCGGGCCCCGTCCTCGCTGCCCTCCGCGCGTCCGTGAGCAGCATCAGCGCCAACAGCCCCGCCACCTCGCCGTCCTCCGGCAGCAGCGTGTGCAACATCCGCGTCAGCCGAATCGCCTCGCCCGACAGGTCCGTGCGATGCAACTCCGGCCCCGAGGTGGCCGTGTAGCCCTCGTTGAAGATGAGGTAGAGCACGTGCAGCACCGCGCCCAGCCGCTGCGCGCTCTCCTCCGGCGTGGGCTTCTGGAACGGCACCCCGGAGCTCTTGATGCTCTGCTTGGCCCGGCTGATGCGCTGGGCCATGGTCGCCTCGGGCACGAGGAAGGCCTTGGCGATTTCCGCCGTCGTCAACCCGCCCACCGCGCGCAAGGTCAGCGCGATGGCCGACGCCGTGGACAGCGCCGGGTGACAGCACATGAACAGCAGCACGAGCGCGTCATCCCGGCCCGCCAGCTCGTCGCCATCCAGGGACATCACGAGCTGGAGCTCCGGCGGCACCAAACTGACCACCAGCTCCTCACGGTGGCGGCGCGCGGTCTCCGCGCGCACGTGGTCCGTGATTCGCCGCGAAGCGACCTGAATCAGCCAGGCGCGCGGGTCGTCCGGCACGCCCTCGCGAGGCCACTGCAAGGCCGCCGCGAGCAGCGCTTCCTGCACCGCGTCCTCCGAGGCTCCGAAGTCCCGAAACCGCCGGATGACCGCGCCGAGCACCCGCGGCGCGTGCTCGCGCAACAGGTGCTCCATGCGAATGTCCCTCGGCTCCGTCATCACATCAGGTCGGGCGGAGGACCGCTCATCACCTGGCGGACCTCGATGGGCATGTTCATCGGCTTGCCGCCGAGCCCAGGCGCCGCCGATGCCTCCGCGGCGATGGCGTAGGCCCGCTCCGGGCTGTCCACCTCGATAATCCAGTAGCCCGCGAGGAACTCCTTCGACTCCGGGAACACGCCATCGGTGATGGGCTTGCCGTCCGCGCCCGCGCGCACGCGCCTGGCCTGGTCCGGCCCCGCCAGCCCCTCGGCCGCCACCAGCTCCCCCGTCTCCCCGAGCTTCGTCGCGAAGCCCGCCATGAACGCGATGTGCGCCTGGAGGTCCTTCTTCGGCCAGCTCATCACCTGGTACGGACCGCCGCTCGGGGTGTTCATCATCAGCATGTACTTCATCTTCATGGTGGCTCTCTCTTCTCTGGGCCTCCGCGCCCCGGCATTGGGTGCGCGTTCATTGGGATGTCGGAGCCACGCGCGAGGTCTCGACATCGCCCCGTGAAGATTATCGGCGGGCCTCGCAAGTCAGCGGAACAACTGTGTTCTTCCGCTCCGGGGGCCGCCTGCGACGCGCCGCATTATCGGCGGAATTTCAGAGGACCTTGCCCGGACGCAACCCCCTTGGCTTGGGGTACACGCCTGCCCAGACCGCGCTCCCTTCAGGTGCGTACCAGGGGCCTGGACCTCTTGGCACCTCTTGAGCTTCAACACCCTGCGGCCTGGGGTGGCCCTCGTGCCGGGGCCGACCTCGCACATCCCGTGGGCATGCCCAGGTGCTCCTGAATTGTCCGCCCCCGGGGCCCCTTCACGTACGCCAAGACCCTTGAGCCTGCCTCCACGCCTCACGCAGGCGAACACCTCGACGTCGAACGTCCTCCGGAGCAACTCTGCGAAAATCCACTCGCGGTGTCCTCTCCTTCCTGGCCGCTGCCTCAAACCCCGCGCTCGCCTCCTCCGCACGTGCTTGAGAAGTAGTCGCGGATGAGGCTGAAGCAGTCCAGGACGCCGTGGCTGAAGGGACGGCCCACCAGCAGCGGCTGGTATCCGGTGGGGTGCCACAGCCGCCAGTATCCCAAAGGGACGTTGACGATGAGCCAGGGCAGCCCCCAGCGCTCCACGCTGACGCGGTCCGTCTCGCTCGGCTCCGGGGCGGCGTTGGGGTGGGAGTGCACCACCGCCAGCACCTCCCCTTCCGCCTCCGCTCCCGCGTAGCCCTCCGGGTGGATGATGAAGTGGGCCTGCCCTTCGGCCTGTTTACGGCAGGGCACGTACCGCTGCTCGCCGGCTGCGGCCACCACGAGGCCGCAGGACTCGCGAGGGTACTCGCGCCTAGCGTCAGCAAGAGCGACATCGACGAGATGATTCAAGGGCCCCAGCGAGGACGACACGCTCATCCCGCCGATGGTCGCGATGGGAGGGGACTAAAGGGTGTTGTCGCCCCCTCATGGAGGAGCGAGTCGTCGCAGCAGGAGCGCTGTCATGGCCAGCCAGATGAAAGCCTCGCTGGAGGCGGGCTTCTGCTCGTAGTCTTTGCTGAGGCGGCGAAAGAGATTGAGCCAGCCAAAGGTACGTTCCACGACCCAGCGGCGCTCCACCACCATGAAGCCACGAGGAAGCGGTGGCCGCTCAATCTCAGGGGGTAGACCGTCCCAACGCTGCCGCCCCTCGTTGGGACGACGGACGATGTCCACTTCCCATCCGCACTTATCCTCCAGCCAGCACTTGCACCGGCCCGTGTAGCCCGAGTCCACCCAAAGCTTCCGCGTCCGTGGGAAGTCTTCCTTGGACTTGCGGCCCAGCAGCAACTGCGCGCCGTCCCTATCCTGGACGTTCGCTGGATGGACGCGCAGCGCGTGAACGAGGCCTTCGGTATCCACCAACAAGTGGCGCTTGCGGCCCTTTATCTTCTTGCCACCGTCATGACTGGCGGCCCCCCTTTTCCGTCGTCTTCACGGCCTGACTGTCCAGCACGCCTGCACTGGGATGGGCATTGCGTCCTAACCGGTAGCGTGTCTCCGCGCGCAGGGCTGCGTGGATGCGCTCGAGTAGCCCGGCGTCACGCCAACGTCGAAAGCAGCTGTACACCGTGTCCCGCGGTGGAAAGTCGTGCGGCAACATCCTCCAGGAGATAGCTCCCCTCGTGACGTACAGGAGGGCATCGAGAATGCGCCGACGTGGATGGAGGGGTGGCCGACCGCTCCGTCGGTAGAAGTCCTCCAGCAACGGCTCAACCAACCGCCACTGCTCGCCCGTAAGGCCTGATGGATAGCTCTTCTCCATGTCCTCACGGTGATCACCGCGCCGAGGCTCGACAACACCCTCTTAATCCAACTCGAGGACACCGCACCCCGGCGTTCCTACGGCAGGCAAGGCGCCCAACCATGACTGGGGTGAATCCAACCCACGCCTTGCAGGTGGTCGTGCAAAACACCTAGAAGTGCAGCCCTACTCCAGCATCGTCCGGTTGGACGTGCACATGAGGGGGAAACAATGGCAATGGTGAAGTGCAAGCAGTGCGGGAATGACGTTGCAAGCAACGCTGCCGCTTGCCCGAAGTGCGGTGCGCCGCCACCGCGCGGCATGTCGGCGCTCAAGGTGACGTTCCTCGTCCTGGGCGGCGTCTTCTCCCTTTGCTTCTTCGGCACGTGCATGGCGGGCGCGATCGGAGCTGCGAACAAGGGGACGAACCGGAGTGGAGCGAGCTCCGAAGGAACTAGCGCGGCGACGAACCGCCCCCCACCGAAGGACGTAGAACTCCGGTCCCTTCTCTCTGAGTACTCTGACAACGAAGTTCGCGCGGATTCGAACTTCAAGGACCACGTCATCCAAACGGCTGGCATCGTGGACGACGTGAAGAAGGACATCATGAACTCCGTCTACATCACCGTCGGAACCGGCCGGCAGTTCGAGATTCCCCAGGTCCAGTGCTACGTCGCCGACGACCACGTAAACAAGGCAGCGAATCTCTCCAAAGGCTCGCGCGTCAAAGTCCGCGGCCGGGTGCAAGGACTCATGATGAACGTCCTCGTGCGCGACTGCGAAATCGTCGACCTCTAACCTCGTCGTGACTGCCCGTCCGCACGGGCGTCAGCGCAGTAAAGGTGATCTCAGAATTGCCTCAAGAGGATGAGGATTCAGCCGAGGTGGAGAAAGCCGAGGAAGTTCTCCACCTTCACTTCATAGCGGGTGACGAGACGCCGGAAGTTCTGGAGCCAGGCGAAAAGCCGCTCCATCTTCCAACGTCGGCGGTATCGACGCAGCTCGCGCCCATCCTGCGTCTTCGTCTTGCGTCCTCGACGGTGCGGGGCAATCAGCTTCACTCCTCGCTGATGCCACAATCGCTCGTCGAGCTTGTCAGCGTCATAGGCTTTGTCGCCGATGAGGCTCTCGTCGAGTGGACATCGAGGAGCTTGGTTTCGTGGGGAGAAGCGCTTGCCGCGCCAATGGCGAGAGGGCTTCCTTGCGGGGAGTAGCGGCTCAATTAGGCTCCACTGTTCATCAGTCAGGTCCACCGGTCGGCTTCGAACATGGCCAGCCCCTCCATGCCGATCAGCGGCCCGGCCACCGCTCTCATGCCTGCTCGCTCAATTTCGAGAACGGCTCTACTGTGATTGAGGCGGGCTTCGGGACCGCCGCCTCACCGTGGCAGTCCGGACGGGTCGCCCCCCTTTCCGAGGCTGGGGGGCGACCAAAGCGTGAGGGCTCCCCGCGATGCTGACAGTCCATGCTCCTTTCGTCGCGCGCGTCGATGCCGGACCGAATCACCACATCGGCTCGCTGCGCGCTACGATTTCGGCGACGAGCGCGTCCTCGGTCGTCGCCTCTGATTGAAGCGCAGCCGCCGGCGTAAACCACAGGCAGCCTCGCGCATTCATGAGCTCGGTCACCGCACGCGGCACGGCCCGAAGGTACGAAGGGATGCGTGGGTCGTGTAGATACTCGGAGGGAACGAGCTCTACCGGGTCTTCGGCGACGGTTGCCCAGTTCCCGACTTCATCTTTGAACGCGAACCTGAAAGTACAGATGAGCCCACCTTCCCGCCCGACCTCCAGCTCGGACACGTAAACCGTCACCTTCGTGTTCTCGACGAGCGGGACTGGGAGGTCCTTGAACAACGTGCGGCATCTGCCCAAGAGTGCGTGCACCCACCCCCAGTAGACCAACGGTCCCAGGTGTTACAACCTTCTCGGCGAGGGCGCGCCATCGGCTTCTCTTGAGCGTCGTCGTCCAGGTCTCTACCGCCCGTGGGCCCTGCAGCCGGGGGCCCCGACATGGGCCTGCAGCCCCGTCCAGCGCATCAGCCGCACAGGCGAGAAGACACGTCGAACGACGGGGGAACGGCGGTGCTTCTCACAGGAATGCTCAGCGGCCTGAAGAAAGTGGCCCTCCGGATTGATCAATCCCGACACCCGTGGCGTCCAAGCGGGCGCACCATGACGCCGCCCTCGCACAGGCATGACGCCTCCGCGAGAGGCGTCCCACCTCAGGCCCACGCCCCATGTGGAAACTCCATCTCGTCCCGCTTCTGTGTCTGCTCACCATCACTACCAGTTGCACCGAGCCGCCCGCTCCCCTCGCCCCTGCGGCCCCGCGCCAGCGCCCCATTCCAAACCGATACATCGTCGTGCTCCGCCCGGAGGCCCGCGCCGCATCCCAGGAGCCCCAGAAGACGCGGGAGCACGTATCGAACCTCGCCAAGACGCATGGCGCGAAGGTGCTCCACACCTATGAGCATGCGCTCCAGGGCTTCTCGGCGGAGCTGGACGACGCGCGTTTGGAGGCGCTGCGCGCCGACGAGCGCGTGGCCTTCATCGAGCAGGATGCATGGGTGCGCCCGCTCGCCACGGCGGAGACGGTGGCGTGGGGCCTGGACCGCGTGGACCAGGAGGACCTGCCCCTGGATGGTCTCTATCACCCGGCGCTGAGCGGCGCGGGTGTCCACGCGTACGTGCTCGACACGGGCATCCGCTCCACGCATGCCGAGTTCCAGGGACGCCTGGGCGAGGGCTTCGACGCGGTGGACCCCGACGGTGGCGCGGAGGACTGCGACGGGCACGGCACCCACGTCGCGGGCACCCTCGGAGGCACGACCTGGGGCGTGGCCCGGGCCGTGACGCTGCATCCCGTGCGCATCCTGAACTGTGACGGAGAAGGCCCCCTGTCGGGCATCATCGCCGGCATCGACTGGGTCGCCGCCCATCACCAGTCCCCCGCGGTCGCCAACCTGAGCATCGGGCTGGAGGTCTCGGAGGCGCTGGACCAGGCGGTCCGCAACGTCGTGGCCGCCGGCGTCACCGCCGTGGTGGCCGCGGGCAACTTCGGCGTCAGCGCGTGCGACGAGTCTCCTGCTCGCACGGCGGAAGCCCTCACCGTGGGCGCCACCAACGTGGAGGACTCCCGCGCGTCATTCTCGAATCACGGCCCCTGCGTCGACCTGTACGCGCCGGGCGAGGACATTCGCTCCGCCGGCATCGCCAACGACACGGCAAGCGAGGTCTTCTCCGGTACCTCCATGGCCACACCTCACGTCGCCGGCGCCGCCGCGCTCTACCTGGAGATCCACCCCACCGCCACCCCGGCCCAGGTGATGGACGCGCTCGCGGGCGCAGCCATCTCGGGTCGCGTGAAGGACGCCGGGCCGGGCTCCCCCGACCTGCTGCTCCAGGCGGGCTTCCGCCGCTCGACGGGGGACGTCCACCGCCCCTGGGCACACGTCGTGACGCCCTTCCCCTGGAGCACCGTGCGCGCCACCTCACGTGTGCGGGTGCTCGCCTGGGACGACGCGGCGGTCCGGCGCGTGGACCTCTGGGTCAACGGCCTCCTGCGCGCCAGTGACGACACCCACCCCTTCGAGCTCGACTGGGACACCCGGGAAGAGCTCAACGGCCCGGCCGCCCTGGAGGTCCGCGCCTACGACACCGCGCTCAAGGCCTGGCGCGCCGCGCCCATGACGGTGACGGTGCGCAACCCCGACATCGCCGACTTCGATTCGACGCTCCAGGCGCCCCGCTGCGCCACCCTCGCGTCCGCGTGCGACACCGGCGTGCTCGTGCGCGGCATGGGCACCGTGGGGCCAGAGCGCCATGCGCCCAACACGCTCGGTGCGAGCTGTGCGGATGGCACCGATGGCACCTACCTCATCACCGCGACGCTGGAGGGGCTGCGCGTCTCCAGCCAGGACGGCGGCCCTCTCACCGCTGGCAAGCCGGTGAAACTCACCGCGACCGCCTTCGGCTTCGTGCCCTTCCTGGAAGCGGTGGACCTCTTCCACGCCCCCGACGCGCGCAGCCCCCAATGGACGCATGTCGCCCGGCTCCCGCTCGAAGTGACAGGGGCGCAGGAGCTATCCACCACCTTCACGCTGCCAGAGGGAGGGCTCCAGGCGATTCGCGGCATCCTCGGCACCCATCCCACCCCGGTCAGCTGCGCCCCGGGAGCCTGGACAGACCACGACGACCTCGTCTTCCCCGTGGCGCCCTCGAGCCGCTGAAGGCCCACGGCAGCGCGCCGTTGTCGCCAGCGGGAGCGCGTCGGGTCCCCGCCTCGCGGGAAGCGTGAGCTTGCGAGGCCCCGGCGCGGATTGTCGGCGAGCTGGGGGACTCTCGAGTCGCCGCCCAGCGTCGCCGCGCTTCCGACCGACTTCGATTGAGCCGAGCCGCCAGCCGCTTCGAGGGCTGCGCGCTGCCACGACGGTGGCCCTTTCGGTCCAGACTCCTCTGCCTTGAGGCCTTCGACTGGCTCCACACTGCTGGCATTGAGAGCCGGGTAGATGGAGGCGAGGTAGGTGACGACGAAGAGCTCGAAGCCCATCTTCAGGTCGACGCGGCCACTGCCGGCGGCGATGAAGCCGGTGTTGACGCCCAGCACCAGGAAAAGGGCTCGACCTGCGGCCCGGTTCATCCCCAACGAGCGCGACCAACGCCCGGCACCGGGCCCACGACACGCCCGTCGTGCACCACGAGCAGGCGCTCAGGGTGGGCGGCGACGGCCTCGGGAACGCTGCCTGCTGCAATCACGACCAGGTCTGCGCGGCAGCCGGGATGCAGTCCGTAATCGGTGATTCCGAGCACCTCCGCTGCGGAGTCGGTAATGAGCGAAGAAGCGTACTTCAGGTCGTCGTCGGACATCAGCTCGGCTTGGAGCCCGATGATGGTCGCTCGTTCGAGCATGTCCGCGGTTCCATACGGCCACCAGGCGTCTCGGATGTTGTCGGAGCCAGCGAACACTCGGACGCCATGCTCGCGTAGAGCCCGCAGCGGTGGCATCGAGCGGCTGGGGCCGTTCGTCATGATGGCGACCCCGGCTGCGCCGAGAGCGGCGGCCGTTCGTGCCAGCTCGTGCTCGTCGATCTGCCCGAGCGCGTAAGCATGGCTGACCGCGACCTTACCGCTGAGCCCCAACGCCTTCGTGCGTTCGGCAATGGCGCGTAGTTGTTGGGTGCCGACCTCGCCGCCGTCGTGAAGGTGGATATCAATCCCCGAGCCGTGCCGGTCGGCGAGCCCGAAGACAATGTCGAGCTGACCGTCGACGTCGCCGTCGAAACCGGCAGGGTCGAGTCCGCCGATCAGGTCGGCGCCCTCCGAGAGCGCCGCGTCGAGCAGGTCGGCGACCCCTTTCGCGGTGACGATGCCGCTTTGCGGGAACGCGACCAGTTGGATACCGAGCCGATCACGAAACGCGTCACGCACCTCGAAGAGCGCGTGCAAGCCATCGAGCTTTCCAACCGGGTCGATGTCGACATGGGAGCGGATGTGACCGGTGCCGAGGGACACCATGCGGTTGGCGAGGGCCGTGGCTCGCTGCGCGACTGAAACGCCGACTTCGTTGCGCAGAGCGCGCTCCTCCACGGTCCGCTGCCGGATTGAACCCGCCGCGCGGTGCGGCTGCCACGGCGCTCCGAAGAAGGTCTTGTCGAGATGGCAGTGGCCGTCCACCAGCGCGGGGAGCAGCAACGCGCCATCGAGTTGAATGGATGTCGCTTCGCCGTGAGCGCTCTTTCCCGTGTCCGGTCGATGCTCGTCGATCGACGCGATGCGGCCATCGCGGAGGAGGACGTCCACGCGGCGGCCGTCAGGAAGGGTTACGTTCACCAGCTCGACTGGGGTGGACGTACGGGAGGAGTCGACTGACTGACGCATCCGGAGCTCCTTATCGGTCATCCCTGATGGCGCTTCCACTCGTCGTACAGTCCGTGCTCGTCCGCCGGGCGCAGAGGCCGCAAGGCGAGGGACTGGGCTTGGGGCTCGCGGGCCAACTGCGCGTAGATCGGCGCTGTGGAGAGACCGAAGGCTTCGCCCTCCTCGTTGGAGTAGGCGAAATAGGCGCCCTGGATTCCGCACAAGTACATGGCGGCCAGACACATCGGGCAGGGATGACCACTGGCATAGACGACGCAGCCGCTCAGGCTGGCGCTACCGAGGCTCTGGCTCGCATTGCGAATGGCCAGAAGCTCGGCGTGGGCGGTGGGATCCTTCGTCTGATTGACCTCGTTGACCGCGCGCGCGATCACCCGACCGTCGCGCACGAGCAAGGCCCCGAACGGACGGCCACCGGACTTGACGTTGGTGCGAGCCAGGGCGATGGCCTCGCGCATGAATTCTTCGGCGGACCTCTCCATCAGCGACCTCCGGCGGCTACGAGCATCTTGGCAATCGCGTCTTGTTTGCGCTCGCGGGCGTGCTGGAGCGGCGTGACGCCGTTTCCGTCCGCCAGGTTGACGTCGGCGCCTCCATCAATCAGGAGACGGACGATCGCCTGGTGACGTGGCCCGCCGTCGCTGAGCAGGATCGCCTCGAGCAGTCCGGTCCAGCCCAGGCGGTTGACGTGGTTCGGATCGACGCCGGCTTGCAGCAACGTTTTCACGACCTCCACATGGCCGCGTTCACAGGCCGGAATGAGCGCAGTGCCGCTGTAGCGGTTGGTGCTCTTCAGGTCGGCGCCGTTCTTCAAGGTCAGGCGCAGGATCTCCAGGTACCCCCGCGCTCCAGCCAGGAGGTAGGCGCTATCGAGCTGGCGGTTCTGGAGGTTCACGTTCGCTCCTGCCTCGATGAGGGCGCGGGCGGCAGCCACGTGGTTCCCGTCAGTCGCCAGCAAGAGCGACGTGTTGCCCGCCGAGTCCCGGGCGTCTACCGCCGCCCCCTGGCGCAGCAGCTCGGAGACCGTCGCCGCATCGCCCTTCTCTGCGGCCCGCAAGAGGGCCTCGGGCGGCACGGGAGAGCCGCCGTCCCCCACTCCCGCAGAAGCTGAGCAAGCCATCGTGAGCAGCGTCATGAGCATCACCCTCCAAATGTTCGCCAGGTGCACGACTTCACCTCCTGACGAGGTGCTCTAATCCCCGGCCATCCCATGCGGAAGCGAAATGCCAGAATGATTACCAGTGGGGTTCTGAATAGTTTGACCGAGAGCCCTTTGTAGAGACACCCGGATGCTCGATCTCTTCTTGCTGCGAAGCTTCGTCGCGGCCGTTGAAACGCATGCGTGATGCTCTCGTCCGGTGGACAGGCCGCTTGAGCCCCCTTGGGGTACACGCGTGCCCAGACCGCGCTCCCTTCAGGTGCGTACCAGGGGCCTGGACCTCTCGGCGCCTCTCGAGCCTCAACACCCCGCGGCCTGGGGTGGCCCTCCTGCCGGGGCCCACCTCGCACATCCCGTGGGCTGGGATTCGGTCCACTCACCGGCCCACCCGGCCCCCAAGGCCTCGGACATCGACAGGCATCGGTGGACAGGTGCCCCGGCCATGCTTCTCTTGATCGCAGGGGGTGCCATGCACTTCGAGGATCGTGTCGATGCGGGCCGGCGGCTCGCCCAGTTGCTGCGCGAGCGTGGCTACACGGGTGAAGGCACGCTCGTCCTGGCGTTGCCCCGCGGGGGTGTACCTGTGGCCTTTGAGGTGGCAACAGCACTGGGCGCACCTCTGGACGTCTGGGTGGTCCGCAAGGTCGGTGTGCCGGGCTACGAGGAACTGGGCCTCGGCGCGGTCGCGGAAGGCGGGGTCGCGTTCGTCAACCGGAGGCTGATGGACGAGGTGGGCGTCACCGAGACGGACCTGCAAGGCCTCGTCCGTCAGAAGGCGGATGAAGTGAAGGTCCGGGTAGCGCGCTTCCGCCAGGGCATCGCAGCGCCTCGAATCGAAGGCCAGCGCATCATCCTGGTGGACGACGGCATCGCGACGGGAGGTACCGTCCGAGCCGCCATCCAGGCGCTCCGCATGCACCAACCCGGCAGCATCATCCTCGCGGTCCCCGTCGCGGCATCCCAGACGCTCGCAGAGCTCGCCCCCCTGGCGGATGACGTGGTGTGCGTGCTTTCCACGCCGTCGCTGTATGCCATTGGCCAGTGGTACGCCGACTTCCAGCAGGTTCCAGATGAAGCGGTCGCGACGCTCCTGGCACAGGCCCGGCTCACCCTCGGTCACGACCGTCACGCGCCGCCCGGCGACACGGCCCACTCCTGACCGGGCGCCCGAAGCATCAGCGAGCCACCACCACCCGGGCCGCGATACCCCAGCCTTACAGGAGCCCACCGGGCGCAGTTCATCCCGGCCCTCCGAAGGAGCCGCCGTTCCGGCGCAGGGATGGCAGCTCGAGCCCTGCCGTGCATCTCGCTCCATCCCCACCCTTCATAGGAGGCCACCAGGCCCGAGCAGGAGCGAGTGATGCCCGTTTACGAGTTCTACTGCCGCAAGTGTAAGGAGCCCTTCACCGAGATCATGAGCGTCAAGGAGCACGATGAGCGAACGCCCAAGTGCCCACGCTGCCAGGAGACGAAGGAGGTGGAGAAGCGCATCTCCACCGTTCATACCGTGACCACCAAGAAGTGGCTGACGCTCTGACGCGCTCCCGGGCTTGCTCCGCGCCGCACCTGTGGCGGGGGGCCGACGCACGATGATCCCGGATACGCCGGACAGGGAGCGGAGCGCCAATGGCTCGGCGCCTTCGGCCACGGGGAAGGTGCTCACCCTCCTGCTCTGCGGAGATGTGATGACGGGCCGGGGCATCGACCAGGTCCTGCCCCACCCTGCTCCGCCGGGCCTCCACGAGGACTACCTGAAGGATGCGCGGGACTACGTCCGGCTGGCAGAGGAACGCAATGGCCCCATCCGGACGCCCGTCGGCTTTGGTGAGCTCTGGGGTGACGCGCTCGACGAGATGGAGCGAGCCGCGCCGGATGTTCGAATCATCAACCTGGAGACGAGCGTCACCACGAGCGCGGCGTGGTGGCCAGACAAGGGCATCCATTACCGCATGCACCCGGAGAACGCGGCTTGTCTTACAGCAGCCCGGATCGATTGCTGCGCGCTGGCGAACAACCACGTACTGGACTGGGGCTATCCGGGGCTCCTCGAAACGCTGGCGACCCTCCGGCGCCTGGGCATCGCCACCGCGGGGCTCGGGGAGGACCAGGAGCGAGCACGGCGGCCGGCCATCCTGGATGTGACCGGGGGCCGGGTCGCCGTGTTTTCGTTCGGTGATAGCAGCAGCGGAATCCCACCCGTCTGGGCCGCGACGGAAGACCGGCCCGGCGTGGATCTGCTGCCAGCGCTGACACCCACCGCAGTGCGGCAACTGGGCGAGCGCGTCGCGGCCGTCAAACGCACGGGCGACATCGTCGTTGCCTCCATTCACTGGGGCGGCAACTGGGGCTATGCAGTGCCGGACGCGCAGCGGGCCTTCGCGCGAGCGCTCATCGATGAGGCCGGCGTCGACATCATCCATGGCCACTCGTCGCACCACCCCCGCGGCATTGAGGTCCACCGGGGCCACCTCATCCTCTACGGCTGCGGAGACTTCCTGAACGACTATGAGGGAATCTCTGGCCACACGGCCTTCCGTCCAGACCTGACGCTGCTGTACCTGGCGTCCATCGCCCCGGCCACCGGTCAGCTGGCGGGCCTCCGCATGCTCCCGATGCAGCTGCGCCAACTCCGTCCCCATCATGCCTCACGACAAGATGCGGAGTGGCTGGGCGGCGTCCTGGACCAGCAGGGGCGGGACCTCGGGACCCGCACGCGGCTGGCATCAGACGGCAACGGTGCGCTCGTCCTTCAGTGGACGTGAGCCTCCCAGACACGCGACGAGCGGCCTCAGGGCCCCTGGTTCCCCCGCACGGCGGCGGAACCTCCTTGGACGCGGTGAGCGCACGCCTCCGGTCCCATGCAACCCGGCGCTCAGCCTTTCAACACCGCGAGCGGCACCAGCCGCGCCACCTTCCGCGCGATGCCAGCCGCCTCGACCACGTCCACCACCCGATCCACGTCCTTGTAGGCCAGGGGCGCTTCCTCCGCGAGCTCCGCATTGGAGGGACACTCCACGGCGATGCCCTGACGATTCAGCGCCGCGCGCAGCTCACTTCCCACCACCTGGCGTTTGGAAGCGGCCCGGCTCAGCCGCCGTCCCGCCCCATGGCAGGCGCTGCTGAGTGAGATGGCCTCGGCAGCCTCCTTCCCCACCAGCACGAACGACGCCGTGCCCATGCTTCCGGGGATGAACACGGGCTGGCCGACCTGATGGTAGGCCGCGGGGAGCTCGGGGTGCCCTGGACCAAAGGCCCGCGTTGCGCCCTTGCGGTGTACACAGAGGCGCTGGCCTCCATGCGGCTCCAACTTCGCGATGTTGTGGGCCACGTCATAGACGATGCGAGGCCACGCGGCGGAACGGTCTCCGAACCACCGGCGGAACACCTCACGCACCCGGTGGGTGAGCACCTGCCGGTTGGCCCAGGCGAAGTTGGCCGCGGCGCACATGGCCGCGAAGTAGTCCTGCCCCTCCGCCGACGACAGCGGCGCACAGGCGAGTTGACGGTCCACGAGCTGGATGCCCTCGCGGGCCAGGGCGCGGTCCATGGTGCGCACCGCATCCGTGCAGACCTGGTGCCCCAGTCCGCGCGAGCCCGTATGGATGAGCACGGTGAGCTGGCCCTCGAACAGCCCGAGCGCCGGGGCCACCTCCGAGTCGAGGACGCGCTCCACCCGCTGCACTTCCAGGAAGTGGTTGCCGCCACCGAGCGTGCCAAGCTGGTCATGCCCCCGCTCCCGTGCCCGAACGGAGACCTTGGCCGTGTCGGCGCCATCGAGGCAGCCTCTGGCCTCCAGGTAGTCGACGTCCTCCGGTGCTCCCAGTCCCAATACGTCCACCAGATAGGGGACGCCCTCCGTGAGGACCCGGTCCATCTGCTCGGGAGCCAACGACAGGCGGCCATGCCGGCCGAAGCCTGTGGGAATGCTCCGAGCGAGGTCGTGAGCCACCTCCGGCAGGACCTCCTTCACGTCCTCGTGCCGAAGCCCGGTCGCCAGCAACCTCACACCGCAGTTGATGTCGAACCCGATGCCGCCCGGCGAGATGACGCCATCCGGCAACGCTGTGCCCGCCACGCCGCCCACGGGGAAGCCGTAGCCCTCGTGCATGTCCGGCATTCCGATGGCGAAGCCCTGGATGCCCGGCAGAGTGGTGACATTGACGAGCTGAGGCACGCTCCGGTCGTGGACCATCTGCTGGAGCAACTCCGAGTCCGCGACGATGCGGGCCGGTACCCGCATGTCCTCGCGGAAGCCCTGGCCCAGTTCATACAGGGCGGGCCCTATCTGCCGGATGAGCGGCTCGAGTTGCTGCGGGACCTCGGGAAGTGTCTCCATGCTTGCCTCATGACAGGGGGGCTCAGACATCGAGGACGACCGTGGCCGTGAAGCCATCGTCATGCTCGTTCAACTCCAGGCCATGGAAGGTGGCGGCCTTCACAGCGGTCTTCAGCACGGGAGGCGAGACGCCGCGAATGTGGGCGCGCAGCGACCGCTCTTGGAGCTCGTCCACCACGAGGTCCGTGTAGACGCGCTTCGTCAAGTCCGAGCGGGCGATGAGCTCATTGAGCCAGTCGACGAGCAGGGCCTCGGTGTCCGGCGCCACGAGCGCGACGCGCTCCATCGCCGATTCTGGCGAGGGCTGCGGCAACGGTGCCTCTCCGAGCATGAGCTCCGCGAGCGCATACCCGGCCTCCTCGAAGAGTTCCGGGAGTCCCGTGCCTGAGATGCGGAGTTGAACCTCACTGACGTGCGGTTCGAATTGATGCGTACCTGACTCCACGACCGCCTCCTTCCCGCGCTCGAAGTGGAGATGCCCCCATCCGACGACAACCTCGTTGACGGCTCACGAAGGCGACGGTGGAGAGGCGTCCTGCTCCTCTGTCCCCATGGAACGCGTTGCTTGTTCGAACTCGACCTCCGACGGCGAGCCTGTCCGCACCGGAAGTTCCAGCCGTCGCCATGCCGACATGCCGCCCAGCACGTTCGAGACCAGCTGGAAGCCGTTGCGGAGCAGGATGCTCGTGGCAAGTCCGGAGCGGTGGCCCGTGCTGCACACCACCGCGACTGGATGGTCCTCGCGCAGTCCCAGCTCGGAGAGGCACTCCTCCAGCTCTGTCACATACGCATGTCGTGCGCTCCGGATGTGGCCACGCTCGAACTCCGAGCGCTCGCGCACGTCGAGCACCTGGAAGCCCTCCATCTGGGAAAAGAGCGCCTCGGGCGTCAGCGTGCCGCTGCTCTCGATAGGCAACCCCTCGTTGCGCCATGCCCCGAATCCCCCCGTGAGGATACCCTCCACCTGGTCGAGGCCGACGCGGGCCAGGGCCAGCACGGCCTCCTTCGAGTCCGCGTGCGCAGGCA
Source organism: Myxococcus virescens (assembly GCF_900101905.1). Lineage (NCBI taxonomy): Bacteria > Pseudomonadati > Myxococcota > Myxococcia > Myxococcales > Myxococcaceae > Myxococcus > Myxococcus virescens. Next base: position 123,381 of record NZ_FNAJ01000004.1, read on the forward strand.
GGACGAGGAACAGCGGCGTGCCCGGCTGCACCATCTGTCCACCGAACACGGACAACCCCTGCATCCAGACATTCAGCGAGCCCGGGATGTGGCCACCCGCGAAGGACTCGGGCTCACGCGCGTCCAGGACAAGGCCACTGTGACTTGCCCACTGAAAGCGTTTCGGCTCCAGGAAGGGGGTGGCGGATGAATCCGCGGAGAGAGGTACGCCACCGCGTATGTTCGCCTCCTCCATGCGCGAAAAATACGAAGGCCGGTGAAGCCGCTCCTGCACCTTGCGCTGGATGAAGTCGCTCCGGCTGGAGGTGAACACGGGGTTGTGCAGGCGCTCGAAGCCCAGTGTCGTCAACTCCCTGTCCGCGATGCCGCTGCCACACACCGAGCCTGCCCCATGGGCCGGGAAGACCAGTGTCTGGTCGCCTAGGGGCAGGACCTTCTGATGGAGCGAATCAAAGAGGAGCGCGGCATTCTCATAAACTCGCTCTGGCGCAGCCAGGTCCGTGCGCCCTGTCTCTCCAGCAAAGAGCGCGTCGCCCGTGAAGACGCCCCAAGCCTGGGCATGGTGGGGATCCAGGTAGACGGCCCAGCTCATGCTCTCTGGAGTGTGGCCCGGCGTATGAAGCGCCACCAGCGTCAAGGCCCCCAGGTGTAACCGCTCTCGCTCGCCCATCCGCACGTCGGCATGGCCGGTGATGGGGTGCCGGCCAGCCACCACCTGCGCGCCTGCAATGCGAGCAAGCGCGGAGGTGCCCTCAACGAAGTCCTCCTGGCGGTGCGTTTGGAGCACGTAGCGCAGCCGCAATCCCTGCCGCCGCAATACGTCCAGGTAGACATCGGCATCACGCCGGGGGTCGACGACGAGCGCCTCGCCTTCACTGCCCAGGATGTAGGTGATTTGGGCAAGGCCCTCGGTCTTGATGGCCTGGAAGTACATGGCCCCTCCTTCCGCTGAAGGTGGTCGCCATGACGGGAAAGAGCATCACAAGCACGGTGCGTTGCCGCCTGCATGGCCCGCCGGGAGTCCGGCCAGGAGCGGAGCATCCTTCCCCTCTTCTGGGCTGCTACCGCACGCCTGCCCGCGTGAATGGCAGCCGTGGAATTTCCATCACCCGGCGCTGAGACTCAATCGTTGCAGCAGACACGGTAGGCGCCCTGGTAGGGCGGCCTGTCCGTCGCCATGCAGTCATCGCCGATGGACTTCACGCCGCCACGCTCCGCACAGAACCGCGGCGCCTGCTGACGCGACATCGCACAGGCCTCCTCCCGCGTGCTGTACGTCCCCCGAGCCTCGACGTAGAGGCATGGCTTCGCCGGCGGCTGTGCCGGAGCCTGCTCCGATGGCTGCTCAGGCGCCGGCACCGACGCCTGCTCCGATGGCTGTGCCGACACCTGCTCCGATGGCTGTTCAGACGCCGGCGGCTGCGCCAGAGCCTGCTCAGGCGGCTGCGCAGACACTGGCGCCGACGTCGGATCGGGCTTGACCTCGGGGGCGACGCTTCCGCACGCCATCATCAGCAGTCCCACGGCCACGCTCCCGAATACCCTGATGCCCAGCTTCATGTGCCAGCCCTCCCTGTGCTCACAGTGGTGGAAACGTCGGAGTATACACGGGATTCATCGCCGGTCCTGTGCTCCTGGAAACGCTGGTGCCCAGTATCCGTGCGCATGAGTGTGGCCTGTCAGCCCCGTCTGACCGAATGCAAGACAAGGAGGCCCGGTGCGCTTCGCGCCATTCGAGTTGCATACCCCTACCCTGTCCGGAACATCGCTCGCGGAGCAGGGGTGGTGCTCTGCTGCCAGGCGAATCCACAGTGGCGAGACATGTCTGACTTCGTGGTTCACTTCACGAAGCCGGGACCCCGCCCTATCATGACACCTACCAGAACATGATGAGCATCCTGGGCGCCCGGACGCGCATCCCCGGCGCCGAGGGCTTCGGCATCGCCCGCCGTCGCCGAACGCCACCACTCCGTGTGCTTCAGCGAGATTCCCCTGGCCCGGCTCGTCCAGCGCCGCAGCCTCTATGGCATTGGCTTCAGCAAGAGCTATGTCCTCGCCCAGGGCGGCGGCCCCGTCTGGTACGTCCAGTACGCCTCTCCCGCGCACCTCGCCCTGAAGCATCAGGTGGAGCGCGCGCTCTCGGCGCCGCCCCCCCCCGCAAGAGCCCATCTGGTCCACGACGCCCGTCGTGGACATCCAGGGGGACCACCACAACGCGCCCTACAGCTACCGCTTCGACTGGGAGCGCGAGTGGCGCGTACCGGGCCTGCTCCGCTTCACCGAGTACGACGTCGCCGAACTCTTCCTCCCGGGGAGTTCCACGACACCGCCCGCGACTTCTTCACCTGGGCCGTGCGCGAGAAGGCGGGCCCCGGCTACTTCTGCCCCTGCCTGGACCCGCTGTGGAAGTCGGAGCAGATTGCTTACCCAGCCCTGCAACCAGCGGTGGACCGTTTTGTAGGGCGGATACTGCTCCCTCGGCAGCTCGCTCCATTGGGCCCCGGTGCGCAGAACCCACAGGATGCCGTCCCACAGCGCCCGTGAGGGCGTGGGCGTTCGCCCAGGCCCGGTCCTCCCGCTTCAGCTTCCGCGCGGGGAGTAGCGACTCAATCAGGCTGCACGGTTCATCAGTCAGGTCCACCGGTCAGCTTCGAACATGGCCGTCCCCTCCATGTCGATCAGCGGCCCGACCACCGCGCTCATGCCTGCTCGCCCAATTTCGAGACCGGCTCTAGCGTGGACTCGTTTTGGAAGGACCTCACTCGCTGCATTGGTGGTCAGGCGGCGGCGTCGTGGGCTTCGCCATCAATCTGCTGAGCCCACATGTCGGCGCGATGCTTGCGAAGAGTTCCCTCGGGGTTCTCTCCTTCTGGCGCAAAAGGCCGGCAACATTGGCCGCCAGAGAGCAGGCGCGGATAGCGGAGCTGCGGGCCAGTGAGTATGAGCGGGTGATGGCTGCGGTGGCGGCCGTGCACCAAGAAGTTGGCGCCGTGACAGGGTTCGTCATGGCAGGTGCGCTGTGTACGATTACGCAACACCCACCGGTGTTAGTGGTGATGTCCACCACGCCCATCCGCACCGTCATCCACAGGGGTCCCGATGTCGCTGCCGTCGTAGTCATGACGCTCTCAATGGGGTCGCTGACGCGTGCCTACGAGACTCGGCGTTTGATTCGAGTGGCGAGAGACACCTCGGGCGCTGAGAATGCGCCAGCCGATGGTGGACTCCACGCGCTGGCTGCTCAGCTCGGTGCGAGGTCTGCTCCTGATTTCGGATGACGTGTTCGGCGAGAGCCGCCGCCGCATGGTACGCGACGAACGCTCGCGCGTATCTCGTCCTCGCGTCCGGACTCTCGTCCATGCCCGCGACGGCCGCTAGCAGTTCCCTCTCCGTCGCCCCGAGGCGATAACTTCCCCGACACAGGGGGCTTCCAGCCACCGAGTACGTCGAACTATGGTGTGCGGCGGCATCGCTGGGTCGGCCTGCCCAGCAGCATTGAACAATATGTTCAAGCAACTTTTTATCGGCGTCGCACGGTCCTCCACAGGTCATGCGAGCCATCGCCGCTTGAGCGATGCCACGGCCCACGAACACGGACTGCCCTGATGACCGAGAACAAGACGAAGTTCACTGGCGCCAGTGTGGACGACTACCTCGCCAAACGGGGCAGCGAGCAGCAACGAGCCGACTGCCGGGCGTTGATCGCCCTGCTTGAGAAGGTTACGCAAGAGCCGCCAAGGATGTGGGGCCCCAGCATCGTGGGCTTCGGCGCTTACCGATACACCTACGAAAGCGGACGTTCCGGCGAGGCGCCCGTGGTGGGGTTCGCGATCCGTGGCCGTGAACTGGTGATCTACGTGACGACAGAACAGGACCGGCAGCAGTCCCTGCTGGACCGGCTCGGGCCGCACAAGATCGGCAAGTCCTGTCTGTACTTCAAGCGGCTCGCCGACCTCGATAGGCGGGTGCTCGAGGAACTGGTGGCGGGTTCGGTCGCGGAGGTGAGGCGGCGCCATGGATAGCGTGGAGAAATCCTACCACGTCGCCGCCGCCTGGACACGGCAGCAGACGTCGTCGAGTGCGCGGGCGTACAAACCATGTCGACTGAAATGAATCCCCTTCGCGGCGGCTGCCAGTGTGGTGCAATCCGCTACGAGATGTCGCATGGCCCGCCGCAGGGGTACGTCTGCCATTGCCGAGTGCCGCAAACAGTCCACGTCGGCCATTGGCATCTCCTGCGTGGTGCCGCGAACGGCATTGCATCTCGCGCGGGGAACGCCCAGGTTCTGGCCCCGGGTTACGGATACGGGGAACACGCGGGACTGCACCTTCTGTCCCGAGTGCGGCTCCAGGCTCTGGCATCAGTGCCGCGGTGCCACCGCTACGCTCAACATCAAGGGCGGCTTGCTCGACGAACCGATCGATCTTGGCCTGGCCATCCACATCTGGACCTCTCGCATGGACGTTCGAGGCAAGACGACAACGCTTGAAGGAAGCAGCACTGTGGGAGGGCCTCGTGTCGTTCGCGGCCTCCGAGACGTTGAAGCGCCAGGAAGCAGAGCCTGGCCATTGGGCCCAGTCCAGGACGTCTTCATCTTACCCCGGCTTGCATGCGCTTCCCTGCCCTTCGCCGCCCCCACTCACCCAGGCAGCGCAAGAGGTGAAGCGCACGTCTTGCTCCTCTCACGTGGCATCGACGTTGATACTCACCGCCGTCAGCAACAGCCACGATCCTTTGCGCACCAAGCCCCAATTCCGTGCGCGACGCCGATGCCATGGAAATACAGGAGAAGTCCATACGCAACGATAAACACACACATGCCGTGTACATTGAGTATTCCTAGACCCAAGCTCTTGAGACAGACATGCACCGAAGTCCTGGATCCATCCTCCCGACCCGGGGGCCCTCTCCGCGTCCTTTCCTCCCCGTCAACGCCCTGCTGGTGTCCGTACTGCTGACCCTTGGCTCCGGCTGTGGCGACTCCGAGCCCGACAAGACGAACAACTGTCCGAACCCCTCCGTCGGCTGCGGCCAGCAGGACTCCGGGACGCCCGACGCCGGCGCCCCCGACGCCGGCAATCCGGACGCGGGCATTCCCGACGCGGGCATCCCCGACGCGGGCGACCCCGATGCCGGCAGTCCGGACGCGGGGCATCCTGACGCTTGCAACCCCGACGCGGGCAGTCCTGACGGCGGAGGGCCCCTGCCCACCGCCCCCACCCTCATCGAAAGCTCGCAGTCCGCCCACCAGGTATCGGCCGGGCAGACGGTCACCTTCCACGTCACCGGAAGGGATGATCTGGCGTGCCCGCTTCAATTCACCTGGGACGCCAGCTCGGGCACCCTGGGGAGTCCTGTGACCTCCGCCGCGACGAGTGATGTGACATGGACAGCTCCGCCCTGCGTGCTCTGGAGCTCCGAGGTCACCATCACCCTGACCGTCACGAACAACGCCCGGCTCTCCACCTCCAAGTCCTTCACGGTGTCCGCCCCGCGATGCCCGGGCCCCGTGGTTTCGGGTGGTGTCTCACACTCGCTGGCCATTCGTGGCAATGGCACCCTATGGAGCTGGGGGGACAACTCCTTCGGCCAGCTCGGCGATGGGACGAACGCCACGCGCCACGCCCCCGTGCAGGTGCCGGGGTTGACCGACGCTACGGCCGTGGCAGGGGGCCACGCCCACTCGCTGGCCTCACGCGCCGACGGCACCGTCTGGGCCTGGGGGCTCAACGGCGGCGCGCTCGGTGATGGGACGACCTCCATCCAGTACGCCCCTGTGCAGGTATCTGGGTTGACCGGCGCCATCTCCGTTGCCGCGGGCTCCAGCTTCTCGCTGGCCCTGGGCGCCGACGGCACCGTCTGGGCCTGGGGACTCAACGGGAACGGCGAGCTCGGCGACGGGACGACCACCGATCGCCTGACCCCGGTGCGGGTGTCTGGCTTGAGCAACATCACCGCGCTCGCTGCGGGCACCGGCCATTCACTGGCCCTGGGCGCCGACGGCACCGTCTGGGCCTGGGGACTCAACTTTCATGGCGAGCTCGGCGACGGAACGACCGTCGGCCGCCCCCTCCCCGTGCAGGTGCCCGGGCTGACCGGCGTCATCGCCGTGGCCGCGGGCATGTACCATTCGATGGCCTTGCGCAACGACGGCACCGTCTGGGCCTGGGGGTGGAACCTGAAAGGTGAGCTCGGTGATGGGACGACCACCCAGCGAGAGAGCCCCGCGCAGGTGCCCGGAGTCACAGGTGCCATCGCCGTGGCCGCGGGTGGCTACCATTCGCTGGCCCTGCTGCGCGACAACACCCTCCGGGCCTGGGGTAGTAACGATGATCGCCAGCTCGGCGACGGGACGAATACCGACCGCCATACCGCCGTGCAGGTCTCCGGGCTGACCGGCGTCACGTCCGTCTTCGCGGGCGGTGGCCATTCACTCGTCCTGCGTAACGACCAGGCGGTGTGGGCCTTTGGCTCCAATATTTTCGGCCAGCTCGGAGATGGGAGCACGCCGTCCGGCCACGGTCCCGTCCAGGTCTCCCTGCCGTGACACCGTGAGGGAAGCCGGTGCCCGGCGATGGAGCCGCGAGTCCGCCGCCGGAGCCCCTCCGGCGCGAGGTGGCGCCCCGCCTCGTCATTCGACGAGGCGGGGCGGGGGCTCAACGACTGGCGAAGGCCTTCTCGATGAGGAAGTCGCCCCGCTCGTGTGAGTCGCCTTCCTGAAAGCCGAAGCCTTCGAGGATGGTCGCGGTCTCCTTGATCATCTCGTGGCTGCCGCAGATGACGACGCGGTCGTGCTCGGGTGAGAGCGGCTTCGCGCGAAGCAGGTCGGTGATACGGCCCTGGTTGCGGAACGGCTCGCGCGTGACCGTCGGAAAGTACGTCAGCTTCTCGCGCACGAGTTCACCCAGGTACGGGTCGTTCGGCAGCACCTCTTCGAAGAACTTCGAGTACGAGAGGTCATTCACATGGCGACAGCCGTGCACCACGGTGACGCGCTCGAAGCGCTCCCAGGTCTCGGGATCTTTCACCATGCTCAGGAACGGCGCGAGGCCCGTGCCGGTGGCGAGCATCCACAGGTGACGGCCCGGCCTGAGGTTCGCGACGGTGAGCGTGCCCACCGCCTTCGTGCCCACGAGCACTTGATCGCCCGGAGCGACCTTCTGCAGCCGCGAGGTGAGCGGGCCGTCCTGGAGCTTGATGGAGTAGAACTCGAGCGTGTCGTCGTAGTTCGCGCTCGCCATCGAGTACGCGCGCATGAGCGGGCGACCTTCGACCTCGAGGCCCATCATCACGAACTGGCCGTTCTGGAATCGGAAGCCGCTGTCGCGCGTGCAGACGATGGAGAAGAGACGGTCAGACCAGTGTTGCACCGAGAGTACACGCTCGGTCGTGAAACCAGTGGCCATGGTTCAGCCTAGCTCCTTGTGAGTGGTGCCCCCATTGCCACGTACCCGCCAGGCTGTCCTCCTTTTGCCAATGCAATGGCACAAGGCCAACGTGTTGGCATGCGGGTCATTCGCGGCGTCATGACTCCCCGGAAGTCAGGCCGCGTCCCAGCTCGCCTGCCTCCTGTGACAGCGTGGCCAGGTTCCCCTCATGGTACCGCCCCGGAAGGCCCCACTGCCCGGCCCACGTGGGGGACCGGGCAATGGCGGAGAGGGCTAGAGCCCGTCGTGGTAGCAGAAGCCGTGGCCGCGGTCGAAGCCGCCACCGGAGAGCGCGTAGTTCATGTAACCCAGCTCATCGCCCGGGCCACACTCGGAGCGGGCGCGGTGGTAGGGGTAGCACTCGCCCTTGCCGTCGCGGTCCAGGTCGGCACACACACCCCGCGCGCCCTCGGTGCCACAGTAATTCGCGAAGCCCAGGCTGCAGATCTCACCAATCAGCGCAGGGTCGAACGTGAAGCCGTTCTGCTCGAGGACGGACTGCTCGGTGCACAGGCCGTACACGCCGCACATGGTGCCAGAGGGGCAGCCGGGGTTGGGTGCCATGAAGTCACACGTCTTGAGACACTGGGCGTTCTCCGACAGCAGGTCGGTGCAGGCGAAGCCCTGCTCGCAATCCGTCGAGGCCAGTTCGGACTCGCTCGCCGCCGCGGTCTTCGTGCAGGCCTCTCCCTGGACCTTGGTCCCCAGCGCGCGCTCCAGCGTGCCGTCGGAGGCGACGTAGTCATCCGGGACGCAGGTGGTGTCCGGCAGGTTCGCCGTCAGCGAGCCCTGGCGAGGGTCGCACCCGTCCTGGCGCACCGTGTTCCACGTCGCGAAGCGAATCCACCGGCACTCGCCGCCCGGAACCACCGCGCTGCCCCAGTACGGCGCGTTGAGGGGCGGGGCATCCACCGACTCACGCAGCGTCACGTTCGTCAGCGCGCCCAGGGTCTGCTGCGGCGACACCTTCACCGCGAGCAGGAGCGTGCCCGCGTCGGCGACGAAGAACTTCTCCGCGGGCGAGCCCTCATCCTGATAGCCGAAGACGCAGCGATCACAGGTGAAGGTGTTGCCTCCCCCCACGGACAGGTCATACACGCCGGGCGCCGTGTTCACGTCCAGGCGGATGCGCGCCGGGTCCGGGAACGCCGGGTCGCCAAAGTTGTCGAAGTTGCCGCGGTACGTCGGCTGCGGTGAGTACATCGTCGGCGTCAGCCCGATACCGTTGGCCAGCTCCCCCATCGTGATTTCGGTGCAGCCCGCGGGCGGTTGGAGCTGCTGCGCCTGCGCCTTCACGGCCTCGATGGCTTCCTGTTCGGGCGCCGGCTTCCGCGCCTCCTGTCCACAGCCAACCAGACCGGCCAGCAGCACCGCGCCCCACCCCATTCCCTTCACGTTCGCTGCCTTGACAACGGGGAACGACATATCGTTTCTCCGATTCCACTCAGACGCTGTCTGAGTTTCTCTGCCCGGACGCGCCGGGACCTGGTGAACGCCATTTCACGTGATGGAGGTGAAGCAGCGCTTTGGCCGTCAACGGGCGAGATGGAGGTTCGAAAAGCAGGGATGCCGGCCTGGGCAATAGACTAGCGAAATCCCGTCACAAGTCGGAAGCCATACCAAGCTCAAGGGGCGGACTGTTGCAACGGGATTGAAAAAGGCCGTTGGAGGATGACACACGGGTTGTGCGCCGGGCCGGACGCCCCTTGGAGCACTCACCGGCCCGAACGCTGCTACGTGCTCGAGCCCCGGGCCCGTCGTCCTGGTGGGGTCGCGAGCAACCACGCCACGGCGCGGAACACCGCGACCGCATTGGCCGGATGCCTCACGTACGCCGCGGGCTCCAGGCGGGAGCGCCGGCCCACCAACGAATCCGGCCCGCTCTCGTCCACCATGACGCTCCGCGTGTCGATCGGGCCGCGGACATGAGAAACGGGCGATGAGGCGTTCGGGAGCATCCGGCAGCGTGATTCCCAGCACCAGCATGCGGCCCCATGAAGGCGGTGTACTCATGGGGGGTGCGTGCGCCCACCGTGCCCAGGAGCCGCCCCCGCAGGAGAACGGCTACGTTCTCGTCCTCCAACAAATGTCATTTCAAGACATAGCGGATATTTAGAGCTAGCCGCCATATCCACGCTTCCACGGTTCAATCAAAAACCACGACTGAACCATGAATACACGACGCAGCGCGCCGCCCTGATGCGGCGGAGACGGGACACGCCGCGCATGCGCCAGACACCTCGAAACAGCCAGATGTGCAACTGGCGATACATTTGTAACGCGCATTCGCCACACAAACAGTGCGGGCCACCCGTCGGAGCAGTCGTCCCGGTTTCCCACCGCGCCCTGGCGCGTATCAGCCCGGATTCTCGTTGAAATGCCCCGTTCCAGCACGAGTCAGACACCCCTGGCCCGCTGCCGCGTCGCACGCTGCGAGTGAATCAATTTGTAATCAACGACGCTCCTGCTAATCGTGTGTAGCAACTTTGCGAACAGGCCGTGACGAATGCGGTCCTCGTGACGGGCGCGGCGCGCCCGGAGCGACGGTCCCATGGGGGGACGGGGTCCTGCGCGGGAAACCGGCAGTACAGCCCTCCATGGTGGTGGGCTACCTGCCTTGGAAAGGTGGCACGCATGACTCGTGGTGCATCGCTGAAGAGCAGTCGTCGGACCGTCGCTCCCACTCACGACCGGAAGCGTGGCGTGATGCTGGGTGCGTTCCTGCTGGCGGGAGCAGCCTCGGCCGAGCTACCGGACTACACGTTCCAGTTGCAAGCGCGCACCAACCTGGCCGTCAACATCGAGGAGGGCTCCTACAACGTCGAACTGGGGAGCCTCACCTCCGCCGGCAGCTATTTCATTCCCATCACCGCGGACCGGCAGGCGGCCTTCCAGCTCGCCATCACGCGGGAGGGACGTTCGGGCGTCTGGTACGGCCAGAACGGCGAAGGCGGCCGCATCTACCTGCTCCCTGACGGCTTGGGGCCGGATACACGCCTTGGCGAGGTCAGCCTCAACTCACACCGGCAGTTGGTCTTCGCCGTCACCGGGACGAATGACGCGTCGAAGAACGGCATCTACGTGCTGAACGCGGACGAACCAGACGCGCCGCCGCAGATTGTCCGCTCGCCGCTGGGCGCCTCCAGCTGGTCCAGCCTGGTGATGAACGAGGCGGGGCAGATGGCCGCCCGCGTCACGCTGAGCACGGGCTACGCCTACGTGCTGTACACGCCCAATACGACGGGGGGCTTCGACGCGAAGGTTCTCGCGGCGGAGAAGAACGTCGACCCAGGCTACCCCTACACGTTCCTCTACTCCCCGGGCGCGAACGATCTGGGGCAGATCGCCGCGGCGGTGGACCTGCAAGCGCCCAACTCCAGCGCCTGGTACCAGGAGCTGCGCATCTTCAACCCGGATGGGACGTCGCAGGTCATCGCGGACACGCGCGGGCACAACCCGGACTCCAACATCTTCCGCTTCGCCGCCGTGCAGCCCGCCATCAACAACCTGGGCCAGGTGGCCATCCAGGCCACGCTGCTGGAGGCGGCTGGGCGGCAGAGCACCGCCATCCTCCTGTGGGATGGCAACGAGCTGAAGGTGGTCGCGCAGAACGGAATGGACGTGCCGGGCGAGCCCGGCGAGGCCATCGGGACGGTGGAGGTATTCCCGCCCGACATCAACGACCGGGGACACGTGGTCTTCCGGGCCACGCGCAAGTCGGACGGGTTCCGCGCGGTGTGGGTGAGTGACGGCGAGAACTTGAAGCGCGTGGTCACCGAGCACGACATCCTCCCCTCGGACAAGGGTGACGCCCGGGTGGACCAGGAGACCCCCTCCAACCCGGTGTTCTCCGGCATGCCGAGCATCAACCGCCACAGCGACATCAGCTTCGGCGTGGGTCTGGCCCCGCCGGAGACGGACCAGGTGGAATGGGGCACCGCCGTCTACATCGCCCAGTCCTCGCTCTGGACGCCGGGCGCCCCGGACGCGGGCACCGACCCCGAGCCCGACGCGGGCACCGACCCCGATGCGGGCACCGAGCCTGACGCGGGCACCGAGCCCGACGCGGGCACCGAGCCCGAGCCCGATGCGGGCACCGAGCCCGACGCAGGCACCACCCCGCCGGACGCGGGCCCGGGCACCCCCGAGCCGCAGCCCAACCCGGAGTCGGACAGCGGCTGCGGCTGCCAGTCCACCTCGGCCGCCGGCCTCTGGCCCTTCGCGCTCGCGGGCCTGGCGGGCCTGACGCGCCGCCGCTCGTTGAAGCGCCGCGAGCAGGCCCCGCGCGACTGACGCCCTCTCCCTCCCTTTCACGGGGGCGCGCCCGAAGGCGGCGCGGCCCCGCAACCGCTTCGCAACGTCGGGGGCGCGGCCTGTCTGGGTCGCGCCCTCCGTTGTCTCTACCCTCCTCTCTGGAAGAACGATGCATCTCAGGAAGCAGTGGCTCACCCATGTCCTGCTGGCGTCATGTCTTGGCACCAGCGCCTCGGCCGCTCCACGGTCGAACTTCGACGCCTTCCTCGCGCGGCCCGGCAGCACGCCTCTCGCCGTGGCCGATGCGCAGGCCCATGCCCGCGGCCTGCGCGTCGAGCACACGGAGACACGGCTCGGCGTCCCCTCCGTCCTCTGGTCCATGCAGTCCGGCCCGGGCCTGGAGACCGCGGCCCGCGCAGGCACCCGTCCCGAGGACGCGGCGCGCGCCTACCTGGGCCAGGTCGCGGACCTCTACCGGCTGAAGCGAGAAGACGTCTCCGCCGCGCCGTTGCAGGCCGTACACCAGACGGGCAAGGGCGCCGTCATCGTGACCTTCCGCCAGGCGGTGGAGGGCGTGGAGGTGTTCCGCAGCGAGGTGAAGGTGGTGATGACGCAGGCGCTCGCGCCCGTGGCCGTCACGGGCTACCTGGCGCCGAGCGAGCTCACCCTCGCGGCCCGGCAACGCACCGGCGCGAACGCCTTCCAGCGCTCCGCGGCGGACGCCGTGGCGGCGGCGTACTCGGACCAGAGCGGCACCCCGCTGGGGGCGCACGCATTCATCGCCGTGGACTCCCGCGGCGGCTACACGCTGTTCGACTTCGAGCCCGGCGTGCGCACCGTGATGCCCGGCCAGCTCGTCGTTCCCGCGCGCGCGAAGAAGGTCTTCTTCACCCTGCCCGACGGCCTGCGGCCCGCCTGGTACGTGGAGGTCAACGCGGGCCCCAAGAGCAGCAAGGACTCGGACTACACCTCCTACGTCATCTCGGCCGTGGACGGCGCCGTCCTCTTCCGCAATGACCTGCGTGCCCACGCCGCGGAGAACACGTACCGGTACACCGTCTGGGCGGAGACGGCCGCGCCGTACCGCCCGTTCGACGGCCCCCAGGGGTCCGCCGGCTCGCCCTTCCCCCGCCAGGAGCTGGACGGCTACGACGCCCCGCTGGACGTGCCGCCCAACGTCGTGGAGCTGCGGAACAGCCCCTTCTCGCGGAACGACCCGTGGCTGCCCGCCAACGCCACGCAGACCGTGGGCAACAACGTGGACGCCTACGTGGACCTGGTGGCGCCGGACGGCTACCAGCCCGGCGCGGACCTGCGCGCGGACATCACCGGTGAGCGCGCCTTCAACTACGTCTACGACCCCCACCGCGCCCCGGGCTCCAGCATCGAGCAGATGAAGGCCTCGGTGGTGAACCTCTTCTTCATCAACAACTTCCTGCACGACTGGTACTACGACGCGGGCTTCGACGAAGCCTCCGGCAACGCGCAGATGCAGAACTTCGGCCGTGGCGGCATCGAGGGTGACCCGCTGCGCGTCGAGGGGCAGGACTACAACGGCCGCAACAACGCCAACATGGCCACGCCGGCGGACGGCATCTCGCCCCGCATGCAGATGTACGTCTTCGACGGCATGCCCATCCTCCAGGTGACGGCCCCCGCATCGCTGGCCCGTGGCTACGTGAACGGGGACAGCCGCTTCGGGGCCCAGGAGTACACGCTGGACGGTCCGGTGCAGGTGCTCGCGCCCACGGGACGGACACTCGGCTGCACGCCCTTCGAGTCGGGCACGTTCGCCGGCCACGTGGCGCTGCTCGACCGCGGCGCCTGCGACTTCGTCACCAAGGCGCTGAACGCGCAGGACGCCGGCGCCATCGCGGTCCTCGTGGCCAACACCAATGCCGGTGAGGGCCCCCTCTCCATGAGCGGAGACGACGCGCGCGTCACCGTGCCCGTGGCCTCCATCTCTCGGGAGACGGCGGACCTCTGGAAGGCGGAGGTGGCCGCCAACGCGAGCCCCCTCCAGGTGCGCCTGCACCGCTCCAAGGACCTGGACCGTGACGGCACGCTCGACAACACCATCATCGCCCACGAGTGGGGCCACTACATCAGCAACCGCCTCATCGGTAACGCCAGCGGCCTCACCAACAACCAGGGCCGCTCCATGGGCGAAGGCTGGGCGGACGTGCACGCGCTGCTGATGATGGTGCGTGAAGGGGACGACTACGCGCGCGGCGCCTACGCCGTCGGCGGCTACGTTTCGGGCGGTGGCGGCGGCGACGGCTACTACTACGGCGTGCGCCGCGCGCCCTACGCCACCGCACCGACGCTGGCGTCGAGCCGCAACGCGCTGACCTTCCGGCACATCGAGAACGGCAATCCCCTGCCGACGAGCCACCCACTCGCCTACGGACAGGCGGGCCTCGGCAACTCCGCCGTGCACAGCAGCGGCGAGGTGTGGGCCTCCATGCTCTGGGAGTGCTACGTGTCGCTCCTCCAGGCCCACCCCTTCCAGGAGGCCCAGGACCGCATGAAGCGCTACCTGGTCGCCGGGTACAAGGCCACGCCCGTCTCCCCCACCTTCCTCGAAGCGCGCGACGCGCTGCTCGCGGTCACCGCCGCGAGCGACCCGGCCGACTACCAGCGCTTCCTCCAGGCCTTCGCTAAGCGCGGCGCCGGCATGGGCGCGAAGGCCCCGGACCGTGACTCCATGGACCACGTGGGCGTGGTGGAGAGCTTCGCCGCGGGCAACGTCATCGAGGTCACCTCCCTGCGGCTCGATGACTCCCTGGTGGACTGCGACCGGGACGGCGTGCTCGACGTAGGCGAGACGGGCCTGCTGCGAGTGAGCGTGCGCAACGTGGGCAGCGGTTCGCTGGGCTCCTTCTCCGGCACCGTCTCCACCACCAGCAGCACGGCCACGCTGGAGTTCCCCTCGGGCAACACCCTGACCTTCAGCGCCATGGGCCGCGCCGGCACGGCCACCGCCACCCTCCCGGTGAGGCTGGCCGCCGCGCAGCCGAACGCACACGCCGGCCTGCGCATCACCTTCGACGAGCCCTCGCTCCCCGCCAGCGCGAGCAGCACGACGTTTGACCCGCGGGTGAATTACGACGAAGTGCCCGGCGCGACGGCGGAGGACGACTTCGAGGGCGCCCTGTCCTCGTGGACCTCGTCCACGTGGCTCAACCCCTACGGCGAGGCGGACTGGAAGGTCCAGGGTCCGGAGGGCGGGCGCTACATGCACGCGCCCAACCCGGCGGTGCAGGCGGACCTGTTCCTCACCTCCCCGTGGCTGAAGGTGAATGAGACCGGCGCCTTCACGTTCAGCTTCCGCTACCGCCACTCGTTCGAGTCCGACATCTACACCGGCGGCTCCATCTTCCCGTACTACGACGGCGCCGTCCTCGAGTTCACCCACGACGGCCTGCAGTGGTTCGACATCGCCGCGATGGGCGTGGCCTCCATCTACTCCATCGACCCGACGGACGGCTCCGCGGGCTACATCGAGCAGGGGCCCAACCCGCTGATGTACCGCAACGCGTGGGTGGGCCAGAACGTCACGCAGGAGAACGGCAGGACGGTGCGCTTCCCGGAGTGGTCCACCGCCGAGCTGCGGCTGGCGGACATGCTCGCCGGAAAGAACGTCCAGTTCCGCTTCCGCATCGGCACCGACACCGCGGTGGGCGCGTACGGCTTCGACCTGGACGACGTGCGCTTCACCAACGTGGAGCGCCTGCCCTTCGGCGGCCGGGTGGACGAGCAGGGCGACGGCACCACCTGCAACCAGCGGCCGGTGGCCAACGCCGGGCGTGACCTCGGCAGCCCCAGCGCCCCGGTGTACGAACGCGCGAGGAACGCCGAGACGGGGGCACTGGAGCTCGTGCGCCACACGCTGGACGGCACCGCCAGCTATGACCCGGAGGGCCAGCCCCTCACCTACCACTGGACGCAGGTGAGCGGGCCGGCGGTCACCCTGGTGGACGCGGACACGGCCACCCCGTCGTTCACGGCGGATGTGCCCGACGACTCCATCCTGACGTTCCAGCTCGTGGTGCGCGATGGCCTGGAGACCAGCGCGGCACACCTGGTCCGGGCCTGGGTGCTCAACGTCAACCGCGCCCCCACGGCCGTGGTGACCGCGCCGGCGGAGGTGGCGGAGTTCTCCTCGGAGCCCGTGACGCTGGACGCCCGCGGCTCGAGCGACCCGGACGGGGCGGCCCTCACCTACAAGTGGACGCAGACGTCCGGCCCCACCGTCGCGCTCAAGGGGAGCTCCGGCGCCACGCCGAGCTTCAAGGTGCCCGAGGTGGCCGCCGATACGCAGCTCACCTTCACGCTGGTGGTGAACGACGGCAAGGCTCAGAGCAATAAGGCCACCGTGGCGGTGACGGTGCGCAACGTCGACCGGGCGCCCGTGGCGGAGGCGGGCTCGGAGCAGGTGGTGGACCCGCTGGCCACCGCGAGCCTCAGCGCGACGGCGGTGGACCCGGACGGGGATGCCCTCACCTGGACGTGGCGTCAGGTGGAGGGCCCCGCGGTGGAGCTGCAGGGCGCCGACACGGCCACCCCGTCGTTCACCGCCCCCGAGGTGCGCGCGGAGACGGTGCTGCGCTTCGAGGCCATCGCCAGCGCGAACGGGCTGTCCAGCGCCCCGATGACGGCGACGGTGACGGTGCGGCACGCCAACAAGGCGCCCCAGGCCCTTCCGCGGCTGGTGGGTGACGCTCGGCCGGGGGCCCAGGTGACGCTCGACGCGTCCGCGTCCAGCGCCCCGGATGGCGACGCCCTCACCTTCGGGTGGAAGCAGGTGGCGGGTCCGTCCGTCACCCTCTCCGCCTCCACGGGTGAGAAGGTGACGTTCCGCGCGCCCGAGGCGAAGCAGGCCGTGACGCTGCACTTCGAGCTCACCGCGACGGACGCCCGCGGCGGCGCCAGCACGGCGGTGCTCGGGGTGACGGTGCAGCCGGCCTCTAGCGGCTCCTCGGGTGGCTGCTCCAGCACGGGCGGCTCATCGCCGGGGCTGCTGCTCTCCCTGTTCGGGCTGCTCGCGGGAGCCGTTCGCACCCGCCGACGCGCGTAGCGACATCCGTCCCCCTGTCGCGGTGGAGGGATTCGCTCCTCCGCACAGGGCGCACCGATGAAAAAAGAGGGCCGCGCCCCCTGCTTGGGAGCGCGGCCCTCGCTACTTCAGGGGAGCGTCGCCAGCCTGACTACGGCCGGGCCGGGTTCTCCTCGCCGAAGCTGGACGCCGCCGAGACGGCCCAGTCCGCCATCGAGCGGGTGTTGGCGCCCTGATGGCGGAACACGCTCTGGGTGTTCTCCTCCACCACGCCCCAGTCCACCGAGACGTCGAGCGCCGTCAGCGGAGCGCTGTCGTAGGCGCAGGGCACCGGGGTGGCCGTCTCACCGCGGCAGTCCACCGGACGCCAGTGCCCCTCCTCCTGGGCCGCCCGGAGGACGACGGGGTAGTTGGCCGGACGGGCGGTGGTCATGCTCTTGTGGGAGAAGGCCACCACGTCCTGCGTGTCGCCCTGCGGATTCGCGAGGCGCAGCAGGCGGTCATTGAAGGTCGGATGGCTGCTGGTCCCCGTCACGACATCCCACGCCCCCGGGTAGAACGTCTCGTACGTCTTCTCGTCCTTGGACAGGGTGTCATTGCCCGCAGCGAGCTCGGCCGAGTTCGGACGGAAGTGGATGACGATGAGGTCGCCCGCGGCCACCGTCACGTCCGGCAGGGTCGCCAGCCGGGACACGCTGGTGGCCTCCTCGGTGAGCGTGATGCCCTCGATGGCCCCTGCCGTCACGGCCTTGAGCTCGATGAGGTCGCGGTTGTTCGTCGCGGAGACGCCCGTGGTGATGTTCGGGTTCACCTCGTTGATGATGAGCAGCGCCGGCACCCGGTAGCCCTTGAAGGTGGCCGTCCCACTCACGCTGACGCCGGTGTAGCTCTTCACCGACGGGTCCACCGACAGCGTGTACTGCGTGCCGGGCTCCTGGGCGGTCGTGGTGAGCACCAGGGTCTTCCCGTCGAGGGTGTAGGCCGAGGCGGTCAGCCCGCTGTCGCCGAAGGTGAACTGGGTCGCCACGTCCGCGAGGGTCCCCGGGTCGATGCCGGGCTCGAACGTTACCCTCAACTGCGTGGGCGACAGCGGGACCACGGTCTGCACCTTCAGGGTGACCGCCGTTTCCGAGCAGTCCACCGAGAAGTCCGACAGCGAGAAGGCCGTCACCAGGGGCATGGGGTAATACGGCGTCTGGGGATTGGGGGTGTTGGTCGCGTCGTCGTAGCGCCACATCACGCCCGACTCAACGGAGACCCGGCAGTTCAGCCCGACACCGACGAGGTCCGCAAGCTCGGTGGGCATGCGCAGCCGCGGCCCCATGCCGCCCGTGAGCGGGGTCCCGTCCATCGCGAACTGCGCGATCTTGAAGCCAATGCCCGCCTGCTTGCCGGTGCCCGCCGTGGTGGTCACCTTGCCGGTCACCCGGACGAGCCGGCTCTCATATTGGTCGAGGTTCGCCACCGCGTCGTCGGTGACGTGCGTCACCAGGCCGCCGTCCGCCGCGAGCTTCCGCACGGGGTGACCCGAGCTCAGCTTCTGGAAGTCGGAGATGACGCTCGCGGTGTCCAGCTTGTAATCCGCGGCGGTGTTGCCGGACTGGAGGAGCTTCGTGAGCACCTTGAAGGAGACCCGGTCCCCCACGGCCACCTGCACCGCGTCGGAGTGGCTGACGAACAACGCGGGACCTTCCGCCGTGGCCTGCACGAAGAAGCCGCGGGGCTCAGCGGTATCCGGGGTGATGGCGGTGACGAAGGCGCCATGGAGGGACAGCGGCTCGGGCAGGTCGCCCGTGGGGGCCGCGTGGAAGGTGGCAATCTGCGCGTTCGCCTCGTCGAGCCCCGTCAGCGCCTCGCACCGCCCAGCGGCGTTGCAGCGCTGCTGCGCGGTGCACTGGCTGTTGTCGATGCACTCCACGCACTCGCCCTGCCCGTTGTCCCGAGCGGTGTCGCACAGTGGCGTCTCACCACCGCACTGCGCGCTCTCGGTGCAGCCGCACACGTTGTTGTCACTGCACACCGGCTGGGCGGCGCTGGCGCAGTGGCTGCTCTCCAGGCACTCCACGCACACGCCCGGGGTCCCGGGCTTGCACTGCGGCGTGCCCTCGGCACACTCGGCGTTGGTGCCGCAGCCCTCGCACACGCCGAGACCGCCGTTGCCGCCGGCGTTGCAGACCTGTCCCGTCAGACAGCCCTGGGCGCTGCCATCGGCGCCCTCGAGACACGTCTTGCAGCTCTTGCTGGTGATGTCACAGACAGGCGTATCACCGCCGCACTGCGCGTCGCTCAAGCACTGGACGCACACGCCACGTCCGTTGTCCGCCGACTCGTCGCACACGGTGCCGCTGCTACATCCTGCCGCGCAGGGCGAGTCGTCGGGCACGCACTTCTCCTCGACGCACACGGACGGGGGCGCCCCCGTCGACGCACAGTCCGATGAGGTCTCGCACTCGGGCGAGCAACCCGTCACCCCGAGGGCAACGGCCAGCACGCCGAGTGCAGCCAAGACACTTCGTTGTCTGTTCATGTTGGGTCTCTCCAGGTTGGCTGCGCAATTCTCATACGCGCCGCCGCAGCAAGCGTCCATGCACTTGGCCTCCAACGCGGCCCAGTGGATGTGTCACGCGCCGGAGTCACACCGCTTGTGCATCAGGAACCGTCGGCGAGTGCTGATGGCATGCGTGGCTTTGGCGACCCACGCAGCGGATGTCGCCGTCACTGGATGTGTTTAGATAGAGAGTGGCGCCAGACTTGTGACTCATGAAAGGCCGGAGACCCTCCAGCACGCTCTGCGTCACAGCCTGACGCGCCGCCTCCAAATGACTGCCCCATGCCGAGGCCCTACCCGGTCGGCCCCTTCTTCTGCTTCTTGGGTTCCGCCTCATCCCCCTCCTCCCAGACGGGAGGCGGTGGCGGCACGTCATCGCCATTCATGAGCTGCACCTCTTCGTTCTCTTCGGCGCTCGCAGGCTGCCCCATGAACTTGCGCTTTTTATGGTTCGACGGCGCAACCTGTCCCGAGCCCGCGAAGGACTGCGACGACGGGGTTCCTCCACTGAAGCCAGAGTTCGAGAACGCAGCGGTCCCCCAGGCCGCTGGGTCCATCGCCTGGGTGACGTCGTCGTCCTCCCAGCCCTCGGCGACGACGGCGGGCTTCTTGCGCTTGATTCCCTCAGAGGACGTACGGCCATCGCCGACGGACAGGAAGTCCAGGGACTGCGACTCCTCGACGCCCTGCATCGAGTTCTCGTCCTCGACGACCTGCCGCTTCGACGTCGCGCGCTTGACGTGGACCTCTGTACAGCGCCTGCACAATGCCTCCAGGCGCTCGCGCAGATAATCCAGCGTCCGAGGCGCGTGTTTGTCGAGCTTCCCCAACTCCGTGCCGAGAACGATGCGTCCCTCATCGTCTCGTTCGAGCACGAGCCTGCGGTACTGGCCGCTCTCCACCTTCTGGGTGAGCACGTCCAGGTCCTCGTCGAACATCGCCTTGTTCTTCTCGTAGTCCTTGTCCGACAGCAGCCCCGTCTCAGGGGACGTCGCGCCGGAGAAGAGCAGCGTCCTCAACGAGACGACGTTCGGCTGCCCCAGGACGCTCGTGCTGGAGTCATCTCCCATGGAGGCCGCCTGCCTCATCACGTCCGAGACCTCTTGCACGTGGAGGTCCGACGCTTGCTGCCGCACCACGGCAGGCACGAGCACGTTCACCTGCGGGACGACCAGCACCGTGCCCAGGTGCGTGTTTGCCCAGCCGATGAGTTCGTCGATCTTCTTCGTCAGGTACGCCCACGTTTGGGGCGCATTGCCCGGCAACCTGGCGACGCCCGTCCCGATGTCCACATGGCCCCGCGAGTGGTTCCACGGCACCACCAGCGTGGTGTACTTGCCGCTCGTCAGGAGTTGGACGGCCTCGGCACAGTCCTCATCGATGGCCTGCTGGTTCTTCGCGAGCTCCTTGTCCTCCATCCCCTTGCCCGGCACCCAGCACGTGCGAATCCCGAGCGCGTTCGGGTTCATCCGGATGACGGCCTGAGTGTCCGGCTGGGGGTATCTGGCCTTCTTCGCGACGGCGTTCTCCCCGAAGAGGAAGAGTGCGTGCGGGTGGTGGGTGGGGGTGTCGAACTGGAAGTAGCACGTGTGAGGCCACTTGCAGACCGGGCCCACCGTGGGCGGCGCCGACGTGGCGGTGGCGCTCTGCGTCGACGTCGCCGCTGAGCGCGGAGACTCGACCTTCCTCGAATCAGGCTGAGGTGCCGGCCCCTCGTCGCGGCGGCGGCGCTCGCTGAGCGCTCCCAGTTCGGCGGGGAATGCCGCGGCCACGGGAAGCGGCGCATCCGTGGGCCCCACCGCCTCGTAGTGTGCGTTTCCCAGGTTCGCCAGCCGGAGCAGGGGCCGCGCCGCGTGGCCATCGGTGCGCGGCACGAAGTCCACCAGGTCCGTCCAGTACGAAGTCGCCCCCGTCTGGGCGAAAATCTCGAAGCGCACCTGGAACAGGTGGGACGCCGCCGCCAGCACCACGTGGTCGCCCCAAGCCCTGTCCCGGCTCATGGCCCGCAGGTACTGGCGCCAGGGGTCCATGCCCGCCACCCGGCGATACGCGGGCTCCTGCGGCCAGGCCACACGGTGCCAGTCGAGCAGCAGCCCCATGTCCTGTCGGAACGTCGCCGCCGTCGAGGGCCCCACCATGCCCCCGTCGTCCAGCGACTGCCCGGCGAGCAGGTCCTCCAGGTGATTGACCACCGCCTGGCGCACCTCGCGGTGGTGCGCTTCCGTACCGAAGAACAACTGGGACAGCGAGCGGAACAGACAGTCCCCACCGCCCGCGTTGTGAACCCGCCCCTGGTGGATGGAGCCCAGGTGGGTGTCCAGCGAGATGCCCTGGCCGCCCCCCTTGTCCTTCCCTTCCTCCGACTTCAGCGCGGGCCGATGGTCCCAGTACGCCTCCGGGTCGAAGCCCGCGCTCCGCAGCGCGGCGAACGTCTCCCGCCACTGCATGGCCTCCGCCACCAGCGCGTTGGAACGGGCGTGGTCCGAAGCGGGGACCTTCTCCGCGGCGTCCAGAATCGCGCCGAGCGCCTCCGAGGCTTCGTCATCCGTGGCCTGGGACTTCTGATAGGCGGCACACAGCGCTTCCAACTGGCCCAGCTCGGAGGACGCAGTCTCGGTGGCGACCTCCACCTCCTCCACGACCAGCGCCTCCTCGCCGCTGTAGATGAGCCGCAGGTCGGAGACGAGCGGCATGTGGTCGCTCAGCTTCTTCGCGGCGGCCATGACCGCTTCCCAGCGCGCGTCCTCCGAACCCGTGAGCTTCACGCCCGGGGCACGCAGTTGGTCGAAGATCCGCTCATCCTCGGGCAGCTTCGCGTCCTCCAGTTGGAGGAGCCGCCAGAACGGCTGGAGGTGCTTGGGCAGCAGGTTGCCGTGGATGAAGAAGAGTCCCTTCTCCTTCTCGTCCGCGAGCGCCATGGGAAACGGGATGACGTAGACCGACGACTGCTCCAGCATCCAGCCATCCGTCCGCCGCGAGTACACGAGAATCTTGTCGTAGCCGCTCGCCCCGTAGCGCTGCTGCGGGGGCGTGATGAACGACTCGATGTGGGCCAGCACGTCCTCCGCGGACGAGAACATGGGCCGCAGCTCGTGGCCCGTCGACGTCTTGAAGGGGGCGAACATCTCCGGCTTCACCCGGCTGTTGACGAAGCTTCGGAGCGTCTTGAGCGAGCCGTCTCCGAACGCATTCTCGCTGTCCACGGCCCAGCTGCCGAACTTGCTCTTGGCGATGGTCGAGAGCTGGGGCGCCATGTCGTACAGGTGGCTCGCATCCGCCCCGGGCCCCAGCAACGTCTGGAAGAACTGGTGGAACGACAGGCGCTCCACGCAGGTGTCGATGTACGGCGTGCCATCCTTCGCGAGCTCGGCCTTGGGCCGCGCGGTGTCGATGTTCAGGTCCGAGAGCACCACGCCGAGCACCTTCTCCCGGCGCTCGTCCTTGCAGTACTGGAGGAAGGCGCGGAAGTCCGTGCCGCGCGCGTTCTTGTTGCGGTCTCCCGGCGCGGGGGGATGCCACGCCACCACGCTCACCTCGGGCGCGTTCTTCACCTGCGCCAGTCGCACCGGAATCCGGATGGGCTCCCGCTTGCTGTAGAGACTCTTGACGGGCTGCGCCTGCTCTTCCTCCGCCTCGTCGTTCCCCATCCTGGTGTCGACATCCATCGACGGGGATTCGCCACCCGGCGAGCGCTTCGCCACGTAGGCACTGAGGTACGAGATGGCCGATTCGTCCACGTCCAGCTTGGACTTCCGCCACAAGACGCCGTACGCCTCATCTTGGGTGTAGAGCCCCTTGACGGGCTTGTCGGGCACCTCCGCGGGCCACGACGCGTAGACCTCCTCACCGCGCGCCTTGCACTGGTCGTTCAGCGCATCACGGATGCGAAGGAACTCGCGCAGCCCCGCGTGCGACTCCGGCGCGTCCTCCACCTCGCTCTTGCGCTCCTGGTACTCGGCGAGCTTCTTTTCGTAGACGCGCTGCAGATGCGCGTCGTTGGAACGGTGCAGGATGTTCTCGAGGACCTGCTCCTGCTCGGCCGGGACAGCCTCGGCGCCCAGGCCCACGATGACCGCCAGGTAGCGGTGAAACAGGATGCCGCAGTGCTCGCGGAGGAGCTCGACGCCAAGCTTCGCCAGATCGTCCCGCTTCGCCTTCTCCTTCGCCTCCGCGCCGCCCTTCTTGGAGTCCTTCTCCTTCGACGAGTAGCGGTTCGTGTGGGGCTGGAGCCAATCGTAGTAGCCCTCCTCCACGAGCAGCCGCACACAGAGCAGGCAGTACGCGTCCAGCTTCGCCTGCTTCTTCCCGAACACGTCGATCGACGTCGCGACGAGCGCCTCGGGCGGGTCCGCGTCGTCTTCGTCTTCCTCGTCCTTCCTCACCCGAGGCCTACCGAAGCGCTTCACGAGGTCCGGCTCACATGCCCCCCAGGCTGCATCGAGCCTGCCCTTGATGATGCCCAGTTTGTCCGCTTCCAACGTCCGCGAGGCCCCGCTCCATTCGATATGAGAGGGGTCCCACGCCTCGGCGTCCGTGTCCTGCGCGTCACGTGGCCAGATGGTCCGCCGCACGTGCTCCGCGAAGTGCTTCGCCAGGTCGTTGAGGAGCGCCGCCTCCTGCTCCGCGATCTGACCGACCAGTGCGTCGGAGGCGGTCTTGACCCGGTAGCCATCGGGCTCGACGACTGCCGACGCCAGGCGCATCAACACCTTGAGCTTCATCCCGCTGCCTCCGCGGCCCGCGTGCTGCTTCATCGGGGTCGGCGGCTTGGGCTCCACCAGACGAATGCCACCCTTCTTCTTCAGCTCCAGGATGGTGACGATGTCGGCGTTCGCCGTGCGGATGACATGGGCCAGGGCGGCAATGGTCCACGGCTTGCGCACCGGGAGCGTTCCACTCGGGCCTCCGCCCAGGTCCGCGATGTTCCACAGGAGCGTCCGCAGCGGGAAGCTCGGCGGAACGACGGGCTTGTCGGAGACGGTGGTCTCCGCGCCCAGCGGAACACAGCGCTCCTCGGCGACGTCGTCGCCCATCGTGTTGGACGGTGGCGACTCCGGGGGCGTGATGTCGTCGGTGACCAACGATGCCCGGAGCGTCTCATCACGCATCTCGCTGCTGGAGAGTCGGTATGGCTCCTCGTCGTCCAGGAAGTCATCCAGGACGTCGTCATAGTCGCCACTCTCCAGCCGCTCGATCTCGGTCTCCATCGAGCCAAAGGAGGGGGGAGTGCTGGGAGGCTCGGAGACCAACACCGCTCCGCATTCCAGGCAGCGAGGCGGCGTCACGGACAGGTCGCGCATCGTGCCGGGCGCGCAGTTGGGGCACTGCATGACGAAAGACCTCCAGTGCTACGAGCGGTGCAACAGGCCCAGCGCGGCGCAGGTCGCCTCGTCGGCCTCTCCGCTCGGAGGCAGCCCGAGCGCATACTGGAACCACTCCACGGCCAGGCGCGTCTTCGGGCCGAACTGGCCACGCTCGCCGCCACAGGAGAACCCCAGGTTCTCCAGCCGCTCCTGCAAGCCCTCCGGAGCGCTCGTCGCGCGCAGCGCCGCGAAGCGCAGCGTCACCTTGCGCTCGTCGTCGCGGCCGGGCGACACCGTCACCTCGCCCCGCGCCGCGCGAGCGGGCAGGACCTGCGCCATGCGGCCCTCCGCGTCCGTCATGCCCTCGCGCGCGGGCAACTCCTCCTCGTCGTCCAGCCACACCTTCAACAGGTAGGGCTGGTGCGCTCGGGGGTGGTGCGTGCCATCGCGCAGCACCACCACCAGGGACAGGGGAAGCCCGATGCGGTGAACCACATGCCGGAAGCCGGTCTCCACCGTCGTCCACTCATGGGCGAACGGCAGCACCTCCACACGCGTTCCCGGAGCGGGAGCCACCTCCGGGGTGAGCGGCTGCCCCGTGCTCGCATCGATGAGCCGCGAGGGACGCACACCCAGCTTCGCCGCCAGCACCGCGAGCGACTCCGTCCCTTCGCACGTCCAGGACAGCGGCTTCGGCCGCGAGACGGAGCCCCAGCGAGGCGCTGCGCCCGCGGCGCGCGGAGGCAGGGGAAGCCGGCCGAGCACCCGCCACAGCGCGGGCTCCACGTCGAGCAACCGGAAGCGGTAGCGCCCCTCCTCGAGCCCCTCGAACAGCGCGACGCCGTGCTCGTCGGTGCGTGTGCGCAGCGCCGCGTCCGCCGTCCCCTGCGCCAGCTCCACCGCCACGCCGGACAGCGGCGTCTCGCGGTCATCGACGACGACCACCTCCACCTGCCCCTTGCCCGCCTGCAATGGGCATGGAGCAACCGCCGGGTCCTGCCGTGAAGTCGAGGAAGGGGGCATGAGGCATCCAGGGAGAGGAAAAGTCAGCGGCCCTCGCCGGGCGGGGCGTGGCGGAGGCGGAAGGCCGCTTCCTTCCGCTGGTTCTGCGCTGCCACGTCCTCGCGGCGGCGGCGCTCGCGCACCACGCGGTGCAGACGCGCGACAGGGTCCGAAACGGAGGCGTCATCCAGCCACGAGCGCATCCACGCGTGGCGACGCTGTGACTCGAAGTCATCCCCCAGCGACTCGGCGAGCTGCACGTACACGCGCACGTCGTCGAGCGCGAAGATGCCCCGGTCCACCACCCTGCGCACCACCGGCTCGAGCCGCTCGCGGGTCCATCCAGGCTCCGCCGCCGAAGGCTCCGCGAGGAGCGCCGTGACGAGCTGCGCGACGCGGCTGTCCATCGCGGCGCTGCGCAACGAACTCATCTGCGACTCGCGAATCCGCAACAACGTTGAAACCGTCCCGTTGGAGTGATGCGAGATTATTTCCGTTTCACGCAAATCAAACAAGGTGCCACGACGCGCTCCAGGCCGAGCACCAGGGCCTCCTGGAATTCGTCGGATTCACGCGCGTAATACCGGAGTCCGACACCGCGCCGCGCGAAGGTGCCCCGCGCGGTTGGGCTACAACCTCGCCGCGCCATCTTGCCTGCGCGTCCGCGCCAGGACCGGCGCCCCCCTGGAGGAACATCCGATGACGCCCGTGGACCGGACCTGGACGTACCCCTCCGCACGCAGAGACGCGCGGAGCGGCTACACGCTGCACGGACAGCGCTTCGACGACCCCTACGCGTGGATGGAACAGCTCGACGCGCCGGAGACGCAGGCGTGGATTTCCGAGCAGGAGACCCTCACGCAATCGGTGCTCCACGCCCTCCCTGGACGCGAGGCACTGCGCGAGGCGGTCACCCGCTCCGCGCGGCAGGCACGCAGGTCCCCGCCCATCGCCGCCGGTCCGGAGGGGCGTGCGTTCCTCTGGCAGGCAGAGACCCACGACGACAAGCTCAAGCTCCTGCTCCGGCGCCACGAAGGAGCGCCGTTGGAGACGTTGCTCGACCCCAACACGTGGGCGAGCAACGAGGTGCTCGTCTTCGCGGTCCCCTCCCCGGATGGCGCATTCGTCGCGTTCGGCAAGGCCGTGGGAAGCGCCCACGGCGCATTGATTCACGTCCTCGATGTCTCGACGGGGAGGCTGCTGCCGGACCGCCCCCGAGGCACCAGCCACGCCTCGGTGGCCTGGCGGCCCGATTCATCCGGGTTCTTCTACGCCGCGAATCCCGACCCCGGCGAGGTGCCCGCGGGCGAAGAGGCCCACTGGAACGCCGTCTACGAGCACCGGCTGGGCTCGGGCGCACCCGCCCGGCGCGTCTTCGGTGATGACCACGAGAAGGAGTACTGGTGCACCGTCAAGGTGAGCGAGTGCGGCCGCTTCGCCGTGCTCGCGAAGTGGGACTACGTCCACGCCAACGTCATCACCCTGCTGCGCCTCGCGGATGATGCGCGCATCCCCGTGGCAACAGGCATGACCTCCCTCAATCAGGTGCAGGTCATCGGGGAGTCCCTGCTCATCCATACCGACCTCGACGCACCACGCGGCAGGCTCTGCACCGCGCCGCTGACGGCGCCCACCCAGTGGCGGACACTCATCCCTGAAAGCGAGCACACCCTTCAGACGGTCGCAGGCGTCGGCGGCCGGCTCTACGCCGTCTATTCACGCGCGGCGTCGCACCACGTGCGCATCCACGCCGAGGACGGCACCTGGCTGCGCGACCTGAAGCTCCCAGCCCTGGGCGCCGTGAATCGCAACGAGGGAGAGGGAATCGTCAGCGGCGTCAGTGGCCCCTGGCGGGGCGACGAGGTGTGGGTGAACTTCATGTCGTACGTGCAGGCCCCCTCTGTCTATCGCTACGACTACGACGCAGACCTGCTGACGCCGTACCACGTCCCCGACGTCGGGCTCGACGCGTCCGAATACGTGACGGAGCAGGTCTGGTACCCGTCGCTCGACGGCACCCGGGTGTCCATGTTCCTCGTCCACCGGAAGGACCTGCCACGCGACGGACAGTGGCCCGTGAGGCTGAGTGGCTACGGCGGCTTCAACATCTCCGTGGAGCCGCGCTTCACGCCGCTCCAAGCCGCCTGGCTGAAGTGCGGCGGCGTGCTGGCCTTCGCCAACGTCCGGGGCGGCGGAGAGTACGGCCGCGCCTGGCACGAGGCGGCCCTCAAGACACGTCGGCAGAACGCCTTCGATGACTTCATCGCGGCGGCGCGCTGGCTCGTCTCGGAGGGCTACACGGTGCCTGCCCGGCTGGCCTCGCGAGGAAACAGCAATGGTGGGCTGTTGGTCGCCGTCACCGCCATGCAGGCCCCAGCGTCCTTTGGGGCCGTCTTCTGCCGTGCGCCCACGCTCGACATGCTGCGCTTCCCGCGCTTCGGCTACCTGAGCTCGGCCACCGTCGAATACGGCTCACCCGAGGACCCGGTTGAGGGTGCCTACCTCGCGGGGTACTCGCCCTACCACAATGTCAGGGCCGGGCTCCGTTACCCCCGGATGGCCTTCGTCGCCGCGCTGAACGACCGGACCGCCCCACCCCACGACCCGCTGAAGATGGTCGCCAGACTTCAGGCGGAAGGCACGCAGGGCGGGCCCTTTCTCCTGCTCCCACTTCGCGACTCCGGGCATGGGGGCGGCACCACCCTGACGGCGCTCATCGAGCAGGACGTCGACGAGCTCTGCTTCTACTGTGAGGCGCTCGGCGTCTCCCCGGGCTGAGACACCCGCGCCGAAGGCGCCCGACGACGTCAAGCGCCCACCACCCCAGGGCTTCTTGATTCGAGAATCAACGCGCGTTATGTCGGAAATTCCCAGATTGATTGCCCTCGGGGGAGGTCTGGGGATTCGGGGCAGCCATGCCATCTGACGCATCCACCGTTAGCGATTCTCGCGCCCGGTCCCAGGATTGGCGGGCGCGCACCCTGCGGAGCGTGGTCCAGCTCGTGGGATGCGTGGGCGCCTATGTCCTGCTCGCGGGGGCCAGCTATGTCTTCTTCGCCCAAAGCCTGGTGGGCGGCGTGGCGCTGGCCGTGCTCGCGGGCGTCGTGCTCGTCCGGGTCTTCATCCTCCAGCACGACTGTGCCCACCGCTCGCTGTTCCAGCGTCCGGTGACGAATGACCGGGTGGGCGTGGTGCTGGGCATGCTGACGCTGGCGCCGCACGCGTACTGGCGGGCCATGCACCTGGTCCACCACAGCACCAGCGGAGACCTCGACCGGCGCGGCGTGGGCGACATCGTGACGATGACGGCCCAGGAGTACCTGGCGCTCAAGCCCTTGCAGCGCCTGCGCTACCGGCTGTACCGGCACCCCGCGGTCCTCCTGGGCGTGGGGCCCATCTTCCAGTTCCTGCTGCGCTTCCGCATGCCGGGCATCGTCGCCAAGGAGCGCAGGCCCGAGCGCCGCTCCATCCTGGTGACGAACCTGGCGCTGGTGGCCGTCCACCTCGCGTTCCTGGCGCTGGGTGACTGGCCCCGGTGGCTGGTGGTGCATCTCATCATCACCCAGGTGGCCGCGGGCCTGGGCATCTGGCTCTTCTTCGTGCAGCACCAGGTGGAGCGGCCCTACTGGGTTCCCCGGGCGCAGTGGTCCCTGAAGGGCTCGGCGCTCCAGGGCAGCAGTCACCTGGTGCTGCCACGCGCCTTCGAGTGGCTCTTCGGCGCCATCAACCTGCACCACGTCCATCACCTGAAGCCCCAGATTCCCAACTACCTGCTGCGCGGCTACATGGAGCAGCACGGGCTGGCCGAAGAGGGCGTGAAGCTGGGTCTGCGCGACTCGGTGCTCGCCTTCCGCCTCAAGGTGTACGACGAGGCCACCGGCAGGATGACGGGCTTTCCCCCTGTCCACGCGGTCCAGGCCAGGACACCGCTGGCCTCCCCGCCCTCCATCGAGCCGACAGGTCAGCTGGGCCGGCTGCTGACCTTCTCCGGCGAGGAACGCTGAAAATGCCTGATTACGTCCATGTCCTCCTCGGACTCGTGCTGGGGTACGTCATCTCCTCGTACGTCGAGTCCTTCATGCACGAGTACGTGTCCGACGCGCGTCCGAAGGCGGTGCGCTTCTGGAACCGCGCGCCGCGCCTGTTCCGGCCGATGATCAACACGCACTTCTCCCACCACACCATCCACCACGTGAGGACGTTCCGGAGCAACCACGTGACGCAGTTCCGGAGCGAAGAGGAGAAGCAGAAGCTCACCGAGGAGCTGCTCCAGCGGGGCAAGCACGGCCGGACCATCATCAACGGTGCCTTTGCCACCCGGCTGCACGGCGAGGGCGCCTTCGTCTTCGTGGCCCCGCTGGTCATCTTCTTCCCGGTGTTCTACTTCACGCTCAAGCCCATCGCCTTCCTGGCCGGCTGCGTGACGCTGCTGCTGCCGCCCTTCATGAGCCACTTCGTCCACCCGTACCTGCACATGCCCTTCGAGGAAGGACAGCGCACGGCGCCCCGGTGGCTGGCGTGGCTGCTGCGGACCCGCTACATGCGCGCCGTCTACCGCAACCACTTCCTGCACCACCGCTACGGCGGCGTGTCCAACTTCAACCTGGTGCTGGGGGCGGACATCGTGCGGCGGCGCACGCGCGTGCTGACGGAGAAGGACCTGAGCGTCATGGCCGAGGTGGGCATGCCGCTGCCCGAAGAGGCCCCCACGCGGACCGTCCATGGCTGAGCATGCGAGTGTCTTCTATGTCCCCTGGTGGCTGCGCTTCTCCCACGTGCAGACCGTGGTCCCCCACCTGGACCGGCGCCGCCAAGACGTGGTCACCGAGCACATCCGCCACGAGCTGGCGGACGGTGACTTCGTGGACGTGTACTGGCTGAACCGGACGCGGCCAGGGCCCTTGTTCATCCTGCTGCCCGGCATGCAGGGCACGCAGGACTCCACCTACGTCCGCAGCATGCTGTCGGAGCTGTCCCTGCGCGGCCTGCGCGCGGCGGTGTTGTGCCACCGGGGCGGCGCCGTGCCCAACCGGCGGGCCCCCTTCTATCACGCGGGCTTCACCGACCACCTGGCCTGGCTGGTGCGCTTCGTCCGTGAGCAGGAGCCCCACACGCCACTCTATGGCGTGGGCTTCTCCCTGGGCGGCAGCATGCTGATTCGCTACCTGGCGGAGACAGGCCACGCCAGCCACCTGTCCGCCGCGGCGGCCGTGTCCCTGACGTTCTCCCTGGGCAGCACGGCCCGGCGGGCCTGCGAAGGCATCAACCAGCTCTACCAGCTCCGCGTGTTGAACTCGTACAAGCGCGTCGCGCGGCTCAAGGCCCACCTGCCGGAGTTCGCCTCACGCGTCGGGACGCTGAACGGGATGCGCAGCATCCAGGCCTTCGACGAGGTCTTCACCGCGCCCCTCCACGGCTTCAAGGACGCGGAGGACTACTACGAGCGGTGCAGCAGCCAGCAATTCCTGCCGGGCATCGAGGTGCCCTTCCTCGTCCTCAACGCCGAGGACGACCCGCTCGTCGCCCGGGACACGCTCCCCGACGCACGCGCGCTGCGGGAGCACGTGCGGCTGGAGCTGACGCCGCATGGCGGGCACCTGGGTTTCATGTATCAGCGTTCCTCCGGGCTGGGTTACTACCCGCCGGCCCGGCTCATCTCGTTCTTCCTGCAGGAGCCGTCCGAAGCACATGAATCTCTATCTCAGGATGTTGTGGGTCATGCTCTCCTCGCTCTGGAAGCCGGAGATGCGCGTGGACGCGCTGACGAGCACGCTGGAGCAGCGCGTCCTGCCCAATGACCTGGACCTGAACCTGCACATGAACAACGGACGGTTCCTCACCGTCTGTGACTTGAGCCGGGTCGACCTGTTCATCCGGACGGGCCTGCTGGCGCTCATGCTCAAGCAGAAGTGGGCGCCCATCATCGTGCGCCACACCATGGACTACAAAAAGCCGCTTCGCCCGTTCCAGAAGTACACGGTGTCCATGTCGATTACCCGCTGGGACGAGAAGTACTTCTACGCCACCCACCAGTTCCTCTCGCGCGGGAAGGTGGTGGCGGAAGGCGAGTCCACCGCGGTGCTGCTCGGGCGCGAGGGCGTCGTCCCGCCGGAGAAGGTGATTGAGGCGGTCACCGCCCGGCAGAACCGGACGGCGGTGGAGAGCCACTGAGCGTCCCGGGCCTGGGCCCGCTTCACGCCCAGGCCTTGCGGACCTCCGCGTAGTAGTTGCGGAAGAACGGCACCATGGCCGCGCGATTGCTGTCGACGATGGCCAGGAGCTCCGGGGGCATGACGAACTCCTCCTCCCCCAGCGCGTCGTAGAGCGAGTCCAGCATCTGCTGGTAGAAGCGCGGGAAGGCGCGGTGCCAGCCCACCTTGGGCAGCCGGATGCCGTGCTCCCACCCCATGGCCAGGTAGTGCTTGAGCGCCTCCGCGCGCGCCTCCTTCAGCGTGTAGAGGGAGAGGGGCTTGCGCTCCGGCAGGAAGTCCTCGGCCACCAGGCCGCTCTGCCCGCACATCCGCCGCGCCATGTGTTGCCCCAGCAGCGGGGAGAGGAACAGCCCGTCGCGGTACGTGCCCGTGAGCAGCCACAGCCCGTCAACGGACGTCGGTCCGATGAGCGGGCACGTGTCCACGGTGACGGGCCGGTTTCCCGCCTGCCAGGCGACGAGCTGCGCGGCGCAGAGGTCCTGGTCAATCTGCTCCAGGACGCACTCCAGCAGGAAGTACATGTCGGCCGGTGTGGTGCGCAGCATCGGCCGCGCCATCAGGATGTTCGTCGCGCCGAAGTAGAGCTGGTCCCCCCCGCGGGGCATGCCATGAAGGCCACAGGCGAAGGCCCGGTTCGGCGTGCGCACCACGTGCTGGAGCGACGGCCGGGGCACCTGGAGCAGCAGCGACGTCCCGCCGCCGCTGAAGATGCGGGGGATGCGCCGCGCCAGCTCCGGTAGCTCGTCGAGCACCGCCTGCGTCCCCACGCCCATGGCGAGCACCACCTGCGCGGCGCTGAGCGCGCGGCCATCCTCCAACCGCACGCCCGTCACGCGGCCACCCTGGACGTCCAGCGTCTTGACCGCCCCATCCACGACGGACACCTGCGGCGACTGCTCCAGGGACAGGGTGAGCGCCCGCAGCAGGCGGCTCGCGTCCACCGAGCCCTCGCGGGGAAGGAACAGCGCCTGCTTGGGCCGGCAGTCCTCCGCGGGATTCAGGCCCGGCACCTGGTTGGGGTCCAGCAACTCGTGCGGCTCGTCCTCGTCCTTCACCGCCTGCTGGATGGCGATGAAGTTCTCGTCCTCAATCGTCCCGGACTTGGCGTTGCTGAAGACAATGGTGCCCGCGCGGACCTGGACGTGTGCGTCCTCGGGCAGCTCGCCATTGAGCTGCTCCAGCCACGAGGGCCAGAGGCGCGCGGCGAGCACGCCCTTGGCATGCTTCGCGCGGCCCGGCGCGGTCCGCAGCAAGGGCGCCGTCACCTCACCGTAGCAGCCCAGCATCGCCCCGGCTGCGGGGGACGCTCCCGCGGGACGGCTGAGGGGACCGACCACGGCGATGCGCAGACGGGGGTCCACCAGCGTCAAGGCGCGCGCGGTCGCCAGGCCCAACGCGCCGTTGCCCGCCACCACGATGTCATACGTGTCCATTCGCTCGCTGTCCTCGGTGGCATGGGGAGATGGAAGAGCGCCCGCCGCATCCGGCTCGAAGGGAGCGCGGACACGGCGGGCAGAACGACAGGGCTTCAGGCTGACCCGCTGGGGGTCAGTCCTCCTTCTTGGACGTGTCGTTGACGACGTAGGGAGGCCACCACTGGCGCTCCGCGCTCGACCCACACGTCACGCTCGGCTCCTGGAGCAGGTCCTTCTCGGCCACCAGGTTCTTCACGGTCTCCAGCCACTGCGATCCGTTGTTCATGCCACGTCTCCTTGCTGCCGTGTTGGCTCTACGAGGGTACTGCGTACTAGTGAGTCGAGCCCCGAACGCAACTGTCGGCGCGCTTCGTCCGGGGCCACTCTCGCGCCGACAACCTCGAGGTAAGCCCGCTCCATGTCGGAGTACGTCCGGCCGTCGCTGAGTTCGAAAATCAGCCACGCATTCAAGTCGAGCCAGTGGATGCGTGGCGCGGCCGGTGAGAACACCATCAAGCACTCGCCCTGCTTCGACGGGCGGACCCGCAGCCCGTTCACCTTGCGGTACGCGGCCCGCTCCTGCTCACGGGCTCGGGGGCCGGCGTCCTTGAGGAAGAGCGCGCGGTCCACGGGCGCCAGGGACTCGCTCAGCCACCGAACGAAGTCGCGCCCCTGCGGGGTGAGCAGGTGGGCCCACTCCGTCAGCAACATCTCTCCCAGGTAGCGGGCACGATCCACCGAGCGGCCGTAGCGCGAGGCGCTGTCGTTGTTCACCACCGACATCGCATGCGGGCGAGACACATACGCCGAGGGGTCCCCGAACCGCTCCGTCAGGGTGCGGTCCGCCGTGAGCGCGGCCGCCTTGAAGAGCGAGAGGTGCACGTAGACGTGGTAGGCGAACACCGTGCGGACGATGGACCAGCGGATGTCACGCCAGGGGACCTGAATGGTCTCCTCCGGACGGGCCGCGAGCGCCACCGAGCGCGTCGCGTCGAAGAGCTTCATATGGAGCCCTTCGTGCAGCAGGCATCCGGCGACGTCCCAGGGGTTCCCGAGCTCCTCCAACGACAGGAAGATGGTGGAGGGCGTCAGGTCGCCCCCCGCGGCGGACAGGACGGTGCCCCCTTCGAGCCGGGCGCTGAGCAGCGCGATGGCCTCGATGTGGGTCAGCGCGCTCGCGCCCGAGTCAGGCAGCAACAGCGAGAGCAGCTCGATGGAGTCGTTGATCTTCCGCTGCGCGGTGGCGTCCGGGCTCAAGAGCGTCCCGCCGCTCTTGGACTTCGCGCCGAAGACGCCGTCGAACGCGGCATGCAGCGCCCGGGAGTACGGGTCCGCGGGCCGGGCCACGTCCCACAGCCACTTCGGCACCTCCGAGCCCACCCGAAAGCGGGAGGGCATGCGCGACTCGCACAGGCCCAGCGGCAGCGCCTCCAGCGCGCCCGGCAGCATCTCCTCCAGTGGGTGCGGCGACACCAGGTGACCCGCCTCCAGGTCGGAGAAGGCCTGCTCCAGCGTCAGGCGCACGAGCGGGTCGAAGAAGACGCGGCGCGCGTCGGCGTCACTGAGCGCCTCCACCGTCGACGCGGCGCGCGCCAGGGACGGCAGCCGCTCCGCGAACAACTCCACGCCAAAGCGGTAACGGGTCATCACCTTCGCCAGGATTCGCGGCGAGTCCCCGAACACAGGGTGCTTCGACAGCGCTCGGTCAGCGGTCTGAACGACGCCTAGGCCACTCGTCACGGTGCACCTCCCTCGGCGACCTGCTCAATCATCCCGCTCGACTCCAGGCCCCTGAGCGTGGGCGCCAGCTGGGCCCAGGCGCGCTCGGCCCCGAGCCCCAGCGACGACGTGTACGAAGTGAGGACCTCTTCCTCCGTCTTGCCGTCACACAGCTCGAAGGCGAGCCACGCCGACAGGTTCAGGGTGACGATCTTCTGCGACGTGGGGTCCAGCGCGAACAGCACCTCCGACGCCGGAGAGCGGCGCAACGAGAGGTTCCGCCCCTGCCGGTAACGCACCGAGGACGGCGCCCGGCTGGAGCTGACCGGCGATGGCGTGGAGGCCGCGGCGCGCGGAGCGGTGTCGCCCGTGGTGACTCCGTCCACCAGGGGACGAACCGTGTCCCAGAGCCACGCGACGAGCTCGCGCCCGTAGGGCGTCACCCGGAGCGACAGTGGGCCCGAGAGCTGCGAGTGCAGGTACGCCAGCCGCTCCTCGGCCCGGGAGTAGGGCTTGACGTCGTTCTTCACCACCGACATCGCGTGGGCCGGAGCGTCGTAGTCACGAGGCGCGCCGAACTCCGCGTAGCAGTCCGGCCCCAGGTGCTTCACCGCCTCGCGGAACACCTGCATGTGCGCGTACGCGTGGTAGGCGAAGACGCTGTTGGACAGCGCCGTCCGCCGCCCCCAGGGCAGCTCCACCGGGTCGTCATCCGTCACGATGGCGCCCGTGCGAATCAAGTCGGAGAGCTTGAGGTGGATCGCCTCATGCAGGATGTGGCCCGCCGTGTCCCACGGGTTCTCCAGCTCGTCCGGGTCGATGAAAATCATGCACGGCGTGCCGTCGCCCCCGGAGCCGGTGAGCATCCGGCCACGCGAGCCCCGGATGTTCGCCACGGCGATGCAGTGCAGGTGCAGGAACACGCTCTGCGCCATCTCCGGCACCAGCCGCCGGAGCAGCTCACAGGCCCGCTCCAGGCCTTCCACCATGCGCGGCGTCGGACGGATGATTTCGACGCTGCTCTGGGCCCCTGGCATGAACCCGGTGCGGATGCTGTCGCGCAGCAGGTCCCCGACCCGCGACGGCGTGTCCGCGAGGTCCCAGACCCAGGTGCGGCCCGAAGGGCCCACCGTGAAGTCACGCCCCATCGCCTTGCGCGCGACGGACATCCCACGGCCCTCCTCCAGCGAATCGAGGGCCTCGCCGAGCAGCGCCGGGAAGGTGTCACGCACCGCCCCTACCGGCCCCGTCGTCTCCAGCTTGCTGATGGCCGTCTCCAGCGCGGCGCGCACGAGCAGGTCACCGAACAAGACATTCACGGACGCGGTGTCCAGCGCCTCGACGCGCTCCATCAGCGCCCGCAGCCGCGCGTCCTGGCGCGACAACACCTCCAGGACGAACTTGTAGCGTTCGATGACACGCAACACGATTTTCGATGAATTTCCAAACGGCTCCTGATGCTGGAACCGATGGTCGAGCTGCCGGATGACCTCAATCTGTTGCACGCTGCTCTCTCCTCGGACGACAGACTCATCAAAAAATCCGCATCCCGGCATAAACAGCATTTCGCAATTTAAAGGTAACAACCCTTGAAGCCTGTCACAAGCGCCTGACAAAGAAACAGCGTCCTGCCCTCGCTATTTCCCGCGACAATCAGACAGCTGTCTCTGGAAAGAAACTGTCTCAGTGAAGTAGCGAAGACGCTGTGCGTTGGCTCGCCCGGAGCACCGCGCCCAGCCCCAAAGACAGCCAGCAGCGCATCAACCGCAAGAAGCGATTGGAGATGAGCATGGCACGGCTGTCAGGCCCGCCGCCTCATCTTGTCTTCCCTTTCGCGCCCTCTTCTCGATTTCGGACATAGACGTCCGGGTCATGGCGCTCCATGAAGGACGCGGGCGAGCCCAGTGGCTGAAAGCCGTAACGGGCATAGAGCGAATGGGCATCTCGCGTGGCGAGCAAGAACCGCCGAAGCCCTTGCAGGTCGGGATGCTCGAGCAGCGCCTCCATCATCCACTGGCCCAGGCCCCGCCCCTGGTACGACTCCAGGACGAAGACGTCACAAAGATAGGCGAAGCTCGCGCGGTCGGTGACGACGCGGGCGTAGCCCACCTGGCCTCCCGAGGAATAGAGCCCGAAGACGAGCGAGTTCCGGGCGGCCCGCTCGACCGTCTCCCGGGGAATGCCCGCGGACCAGTATGAGCGGGACAGGTAGCCATGGACGACATCCAGGTCGATGCGTGCGAGGTCGTCGGAGGCGACGAACCCGTCATCGCGGTGGACTTCGTAGGGAATGACCTCAGTGTGGGTGCGCATGGGCGTGACGGCATCCTACGTCCTCCCGGCATGTCGCCCGCTGTGCTGCATCCAGGGAGCAGCACAGTTCGTCGCGCGCGTCAGGGACAGGCCACCACGACCTCGTCCACCTGGGTGCGGCAGCGCATCCGCGAGTGACCTGGTCAGCGTGCTCGCCAACACGTGCGTGGACATCGTGAACCACAACACGCCCAGCGGCGCCCGGCTCATCATCTACGAGTGCACGGGCAACCCGAACCCGAAGTGGGACTCCCGCTGCCCCTCCGTCGCCTGACCGAGCGGCCGGGTGCCTGGAGGCGATTCAGGCACCGAGGGCCGCGCGGGCGTGACACGCTGAGGTCCTCCAGCGCGCCTGGGCCGGCCAGCCCAGGCGCGCAGGCTCACCAGAGGACATGCCCATGCCCCCCTCTTTGCTCCGCACGCGCCCCCTGCTCGTGCTCGTCCCGCTGCTCCTGGCGGCGGCACCCGCCCCCCATGCCCCAGCGCAGCCTCGGCTGGAGGACACGGTCCCCGACACCTTCACCGGCGTGGAGCGCGTGGTGGCGGTGGGGGACGTGCACGGTGACGTGGACGCCCTGAAGGAGGTGCTACGGCTCGCCGGCCTCATCGACGCGAAGGACCGGTGGATTGGCGGCAAGACGCACCTGGTCCAGACGGGCGATGTGCCGGACCGGGGCGACCAGACGCGAGCGGCGTTCGACCTGCTCATGCGACTGGAGCAGGAAGCGCTCGCCGCGGGCGGACGGGTCCACGCCCTGCTCGGCAACCATGAAGCCATGAACATGCTGGGGGACCTGCGCTACGTGAACCCCGGGGAGATGGCTTCGTTCGCCGACCAGAGCCCCGAGCAGGACAGCGCCGGCTCCCCACCCGGCCTCAACGGGCACCGCGTCGCGTACAGCCTCCAGGGCCGCTACGGCCAGTGGCTGCGCAAGCACGCCGCCGTGGTGCGCATCAACGACACCCTTTTCGTGCACGGCGGCGTCGCGCCCGGCGTTCCCGGCGGAAACCTGGCCGAGCTGAACCGCTGGGTGCGCCAGGACTTCTTCCCCGGCCATCCGCCCGGCGGCGCGCGGGACGCACAGGGCCCCTTGTGGTTCCGAGGCTACGCACTGGGCGAGCCGCAGGACGCCGAACCTGCGCTGGACGCGGTGCTGAAGCGTTATGGCGCCAGGCGCATGGTCATGGGGCACACCACGAACCGCGACGGCAAGGTGAAGGTGCGGTTCAATGGCAAGGCGCTGCTCATCGACACCGGGCTGAGCACCGGGTACGGGCGGAACCTCGCGGCCCTGGAGCTTCGCGGCGGCAAGGTCAACGCCCTGTACCGCGAAGGCCCCGTCACGCTGGGCTCCGTGGAGCCCTCCGCCGCGCCGGCTCGTCCCACGGGGCCGAAGCCTCGGAAGAAATGAGCAGACGCGTCCCGTCCGTCCCCGCGACTGCGCACGGGCGGTGACGCAACGTGCAGTCCCTTGCACATGCAAGACGCGCCATCCCTTCGCGCGGAGACAGGGCCCGGTGGTTGCATCCGGGCGGCCGCATGCGCCTTCCCGTCCTGCTCCTGGCGGCGTCCGTGCTCTTCGCCCTGCCCGCGAGGGCGGACATCACGCTGTTCCCCGAAAGAGAGACCTGGCTGTCGGTGGGCCCCCTGTACAGCGCGGCATTCGGGGCGGACGAGCCCGGAACGGGCGTGGGCGGGGAGTTGACGCTCAATGGGTTCAAGGGCGTGGGCGGCCTGGGCCTCTTCGCGCAGGCACAGAAGATGGAGCGCGGCAGCGCGCGGCTCTGCGCCGGCCTCCAGGGCACCCTGTTCTTCGGGGGTGTGGAGCTGGGCGTCATGCATGAAACGGCGAGCCGGACGCGCGTGGCGACCACGGGCCTGCACGTCGCGCCCTACCTGGCCTTCGTGTTCGGCAGCCTGGGCGTGCGCTTCGGGATTCCGCTGGCCGGGGACCGGGACATCGGCCCCGGCGGCGTGGAGCGGACGCGGCATGCCCGCGAGGTGGGGCTGGTGTTGACGCTCAAGCTCCCCATCGCGCTGAGCTCGCACTCCGTCTGGGGTCCCATCTTCCCCTGGAACTAGCGCTCAACCGAGCGGCATCTCGTCGCGAATCCACGCCGTGACGGGGCTTCCAGTCCAGTTCGCGGCTGGCTACCTCCACCGACCAGGATTGGACGGTCCCCAACAGGCCCCGGCGGGCGCGCACTCCAAGGCGAGCCGGTACAGCGCCACCATGTTGGAACCACGAAACTTCGGGGCGCGCTGCCGTAGGTCGCGCTCTCCCCAGGCGCCGGGCCAGCACCACCTTGCGGAGGGATTCCCCCCAGGCTCGGTGAGGCTACGCGGGCTCCATGAGGCGTCCGACACGCGGCGCTCGCGCTGCGCGATTGCTGAGCCAACCATGACAATTCCGTGAGGATTGCCCCGCCGCGGCTCCCTACCGTCGGTTCATGGCGAGAACGAGGGAGCGGCGCATGCGCAGCGGCGGGGCGTTCACGATTCTGGCCGTCGGGGTCCTCGGGATGCTCGCCTGGGACGCGCGCTCCACTTCAGAGGCTGTCGACCGAGGCGCAGGTGTCGCCGCATCGTCGCAAGCCGCGAACCGCATCGAAGGAACTGGCACCCCAGGCATGGCGGCCCTGGGCTCGATTCCTCAACCCGAACAGAGGCGGCGCATTCGTGGCACCGTGGTGGATGCGCGAGGAGTCCCCCTCGCGGGCGTGCGCGTGTCCGCCGTGTCACGGGCCGAGGAGTCCCTGGCAGAGCTGCCGTGTCCCGATAGGGCGCCTGGCCCATCGGATTCCCGCCACGAGGAGAAACCCCTCCTGCTCTTGCAAGACTGCCAGTGGTCAGGCCGAGACATTCTGACGGAGTGGCTCTCCTCCCGCATGGGCGAAGCCATCCTCCAGGCAGAGACGGTCACCGACGGTGACGGCACCTATCTCTTGGATGGACTGGACGACGGATTCCTGTCGATCTGGGCCTTGAATGAGGACGGGGCGGCCGTGCAACAAGGCATCCTGGGG
The DNA here is from genome assembly GCF_900101905.1 of Myxococcus virescens. NCBI lineage: Bacteria > Pseudomonadati > Myxococcota > Myxococcia > Myxococcales > Myxococcaceae > Myxococcus > Myxococcus virescens. The sequence goes on from NZ_FNAJ01000004.1 coordinate 163,661, forward strand.
ACGCATGACAGCCTGAGGCTGGTGCTGACTCCGGGATTGCGGGTGGTGGGAGCCGTGTCGGGAGAGGACGCGCCGCTTCCAGGCACCCGCATCACTTTGGTCTCTGCGACAACGGACCGTTACTTCGACGGCATCACAGGTCCGGATGGGCGGTTCCGCATCGGCCCGGTACCGCTTGGGCATTACATCCTCCTGGCGGAGCAGGATGGCTGGCGACCGGCGCTCCTCCACCTCGATGAGGCCAACAGCCTTCCGGAGGACGGTGTGCAACTCACCCGGCCGCTGAACCATGGAGGCAGGGTCCTCTCGCACGGGAGTCCCATCGCGGGCGCTCGCGTCGAGCTCAGCGCGGATTCTCCAGATGGCATTTCCTATCAGGTCGCCACGTCCGACGAGAAAGGACTGTTTCACTTCTCCGGGCTCAGCAAAGCCCACCGTCTCACGCTGTCAGCCTTCCATGAAGGACTGGTTGCCAGTGAGCAAGTCACCCTGGACGAACGAATCGGGGCTGAGACGGTCCTCGAACTGCGGCCTGCCCCCTATCTCGAGGGAATCGTTCAAGACGAGGCGCGCCAGTCCATTCCGGGCGCCCGTATCTCCATCGAGCCGCAGCGCCTTGATATTGTCTACCCGACCACGACCTCGAACCTGGATGGCCGCTTTCGCGCAGGCCCTCTCAGCCCTGGCATGAATCAAGTCACAGTGTCGGCGCCGGGCCACCTGGATGCCCTCATCTATCTTGATTCCCCGAAGGACAAGTCTCCGGTCACCGTCACGCTGCTCCGGGCGGTCCTCATCACCGGCGTGGCAGTTGACGAATACGGGGCACCCTCCCCAAACGTCACGCTCAAGCTGCAGCGCGAATGCGTCCACCTCGATGATCCACTGAACGTTCAACAGCAGACGACCACCGACAACGCCGGACGCTTCGAGCTGAAAGCTTGCCACCCAGGTCATTGGGACATCCGAACCGTTGACGAGCGATTCCTTCCAGAAGCCATTCCCGTGCATGCCCCCAGCAGAGACCTTCGCATCTCGTTGAAGCAGGGTCCGACCGTGACAGGCATCCTGTTGGATGAACACGGCGCCCCCGTGCATGGCGCGAACGTCGTACTCGCCAGGAGCGAAGAGAAAGACACGCCCCTCCGCGTCAACTCATCAGATGCCCTGGGACACTTCCAGCTCGGAGCTGTCCCGCCGGGACGGTACAGCGTGTGGGCACAGAAGGAGGTTCAGGGTGTCGTCCGGCGAACCGCTGCGCAGGAGATCGAGTTGCAAGTGGGCACGCCGACGCAGGTGGAACTGCGCTTTCCCGCCGGTGTGACTGTCTCCGGCATCGTGGTGACAGCGAGCGGAGAGCCGCTGGAGGGCGTGGGCATCCAGACCTACCGACCGTCTTCGACCGCCCCTACGGAGCCGCCAACAGTCAGTTTCCGCTGCGGTAGCCCCATTGGCGTTCGAACAGACGCCGATGGCCGATTCATCCTGCGGGGCCTGTCGTCCGCGCCGCATGCAATATGGGCCATGAAACATGGCCATACCTTCATCCCAGCACGTTCCATGGGAGGGACCCACCACGACAGCAACTGGCTTTTCGTCAAGCCGGGAGAGAACGAGAACACCATCCGCCTCGTCATGCAGCGTGATTCACAAGTCCGAGGCAGGCTCTTGGGACCTGATGGGCGCCCTTTTCCAGCGTTCGTCCTCAACCAAGAAAACGTTGTCTACTCCAAGGACGGCGCATTCCAATGGTCGACCGCGAGCTCCGGGCCGATGCCATTGGTATTCGAAGCAGCAGGGGTGGCATCACGAACCGTTACCGTGGATGTTCCGCTGGAAGGCGATGTGGAACTGGGTGACATCCACATGAGCCCGGGGTCTTCCATCCTGGGTTCACTGCTGGACGCCACGCCTCACGAACCTGTCGAGAGCACGAACCTGTCGCCATAGGCTGGTGACGGCACGGCCCCATCGATTTCCACCGGGAGGAGTTGACGATTCCGGCCTCAGGGGAAATCGTCCCCACATTGGTTCCCGACTGGCAGCCACTGCCCTCTTCTGGGGAATGACGGAACGGTCCATGAACGACTACGAGTTGATTGGCTCACCGGGATGTGGCTCGGCCATCGTAGAGATGGCGCTGCGCATCACCGGCATCCCGCACCGCCTGACGGAGCTGCCCTACCTGGAGCCAGGCCCCGGGCGCGACCGGCTACTGAAGCTCAATCCCCTGGGGCAGGTGCCCACCCTGATCCTCCCCGATGGCGCGGTGATGACAGAGAGCGCGGCCATCATCCTGCACCTGCACGACGTCTCGCCCCAGAGCGGCCTGGTGCCGGAGCCCACGGCGCCCGAGCGCGTGCGCTTCCTCAACCTCCTGCTTCGCCTCGTGGGCGCGGTGTACCCGACGTTCACCTACGCGGACGACCCGCCCAAGTGGACCCTGCCCGGTCCCGCCGCGGACCGGCTGCGCGACACCGTCATGGAGCGCCGCGCCAACCTCTGGCGCGAAATCGAGGCCCAGGTGGGCAAACCTCACGTGCTCGGCAAGCGCTTCAGCGCGCTGGACCTCTACGTCACCGTGATGACGCACTGGCGCCCGAACAAGGACTGGTTCACCCAGAACTGCCCCACCCTGGCAGCTGCGGCCACGCAAGCGGAGAAGAACCCGCACGTCGCCGCGGTGCTGGAGCGCCACTTCCGTTAGCGTCGTGAAGGGCATGGCCCAGCGCTTCGCGCCCGAGGCCCCCTCACTCACGACACTTCAACAGGGTGCCGCCAGAAGGGCGCGAATTCCTGCACCTGCCACGTCCTCTGGCAGGTCAGCCCTCCCGGCGGCCTTGGGTTCAACCTTCTGCCCGCCCCGGGGTGTGGTCCGGGTCCGGGTAGGGGCGAACACGGTGCGGCGCGTCTTCGTCGTCGCCCTCCGCGCTCCCCGGCGTGTGGCCCGGCTCTTCCTCCATGTAGCGGCTCTGTCGTTCCTCCGCCTCGTCTGGCGGCTCGGACAGCGGCCGCGGCGCTTCCACATCTGGCATGGCGATGTCCTCCTCTTGGAGAAGATAGGCAGTCGTCAGTCATGCGATGGTCGCGCCCATATGACGCTCCACCGATTCCTTGGCACCGCTCGGGGGCTGCTGCGGAATGCCGTCGGCATTCCCCTGACGCTGTACATGGCGCTCCGCCCCGGGAAGAAGGAGGCGGAACGCGCGCAACGCAACGCCGAGACGCTCATCGCGGCCTGCCGCGCCTACCAGGCCCGGCACGGACAGCTCCCCGACACCCTGGAGCAGCTCGTGCCGGAGTTCCTCTCCCAGCTGCCACCCGCCAGGTTCAGCGGTCCTCACTTCGGCTTCACCTACGACGTGAGCGGCCCGGCGGACGCACGCCGTCACGTGCTGGGATGGACGGACAGGATTCCCTTCGGGCGCCCCTTCTTCGTCTTCGAGGAGGAGCGCTGGGGCTACCTGGATTGAGCGCGCTCCGAGCACGCGAGCAGGCAGGCGGTCCCCTCTTCGCCGTGACTCCGAGGAGCGCACGAGGCGCGTAGCGCCTCATCCGCCGAGTACCTACCGTTCCCGGTGCGATTCACGGACCGAAGGGAGGCTCAGACGGTGCGCGGTGAAAGGCGTGTCGGAGTGTTGCTGTTCGGTTGGCTGGCCCTGCTCCTGGGGGCCTGTGGCCTTCCCCGGGATACCCACGGGACGCAGGAGCGCATCGTCCGAGATGGCGTGCTGCGCGCGGGGCTCGTGCGCCATGAGCCCTGGACGGGCCTCCAGGACGGCAAGCCCATGGGGCCTGAAGCCGAGGCGGTGGCGAAGCTCGCCGAACAGCTGGGGGCGCGCGTGTCCTGGACGGTGGCGCCGGAAGCCGAGCTGGTGCACGCCCTGGAGGAGCGAGCGGTGGACGTGGTCGTCGGAGGAATCACCGCGAAGTCCCCCTGGGTGAAGCAGCTGGGCGCGGGACAGCCCTACCTCACCACCCGGATGCGGGTGGGCGCGCCGCCGGGGCAGACCGTTCCGGAGTCCCTGGAGGGTGCTTCCGTCTCCGTGGCGCCGGGCAGTGACGCCGGGCCGCAGCTTCAGTCCTTGGGCGCCCGGGTTCGCGAGGTGGAGCGGCTGCATGAAGCCCCGGGCCTTCGGGCCGCCTGGGACTGGCAGCTCGATGGCTGGGGCTACGCCGCTGGCGAAGACGTGCTTCGCGAGGAGCAGCGCATCTGGGTGGTGCCCGCGGGCGAAAACCGCTGGCTGTTTACCGTGGACCGCTTCGTCCTCGACCACGCAGAGCCCATCCGGCAGCGGCTCCTCGCCTCCGCCAGAGCCGGCGAGACACCCACAACCTCCGAGGAGGACCGGCGATGAGCTGGCGCCAACGGCGGCAACGCGCCGGACATGCGCGCGGCCCGGTGGACCCGAAAGACCTGCCTGACGACAAGCACCGCGCCCTCAAGCGCGCGCAGCGGCTGGAGGCCTGGTCACTGGCGTACCTGGCGTCGGCCATCGTCGTCATCTACTTCACGCTGGGCGCGTCCCAGGCCATGAAGGCGGCGTGGTTGGAGGACCTGCTCAGCCTCATTCCGCCCATCTCCTTCCTGGTGGGCAGCAAGGTGGCGCACCGGAAGCCCTCCGCCGAGTACCCCTATGGCTACCACCGCGCCGTCACCGTGGCGTACCTGGTGGGCTCGGTGGCGCTGCTCTTCATGGGGACGTGGCTGTTCGTGGAGTCCGTGCTCAAGCTGGTGCGCGCCGAATACCCTTCCATCGGTACCACGCAGCTGTTCGGCCACACCGTGTGGATGGGTTGGCTGATGCTGGCGGCCCTGCTGTGGTCGGCGATTCCGTCCGTGTTGCTGGGACGGGCGAAGCTGCCACTGGCGGAGTCGCTCCACGACAAGGTGCTTCACGCCGACGCGCTGATGAACAAGGCGGACTGGCTCACCGCGGTCGCCGCCATGTTGGGCGTGCTGGGCATCGGCATGGGCTGGTGGTGGGCGGACGCGGTGGCGGCGGGGGTCATCGCGCTGGACATCGCCTGGGACGGACAGCGGCACCTGCGCACCGCGCTGGGTGACTTGATGGACCGCACGCCGCGCACGCTCGACTCGAAGCACGCCGAGCCGCTGCCGCGCCGCATTCACGAGGCCCTGTGCGGCCTGGACTGGGTGGAGGCCGCTCAGGTGCGCGTGCGCGAGGACGGACACGTCTTCTGCGCGGACGTGCGCCTGGTGCCGAAGGAGCGGGGACCGGAGCTCGTCACCCGGCTGGGCAACGCCGCCGAGGACCTCAAGCGCCTGGACTGGCGCCTGCGCGACGTGCTGCTGGTACCGGTGGACCGGCTCGGCTGACCCGGGCCCCGCCGGCACACCGTCAGCGCGCTCCGAGGCCTGCGTCGCCGAAGGTGTCACAGGCCTCGAGCGTGCCCTGCTCCAGCCCACGCCGGAACCAGGTGACGCGCTGCTCGGAAGAGCCGTGGGTGAAGGACTCCGGGACGACGTAGCCCTGGGCGCGCCGCTGCAAGGTGTCATCACCGATGGCGCTCGCCGCGGCCAGCCCTTCCTCGACGTCCCCCGACTCCAGCAACTGCCGCTGACGCTGGGCATGGTGGGCCCAGATGCCGGCGAAGCAGTCCGCCTGCAGCTCCTGGAGGACGGACAGGGCATTGGCCTCTTCCGGGGACAGGCGTCCGCGCAGCGACTGCACCTGTCTCGAGATGCCCAGGAGGTTCTGCACGTGGTGCCCCACCTCGTGCGCCACGACATAGGCCTGCGCGAAGTCACCGGGCGCGCCGAAGCGCCGGTCCAGTTCGTCGAAGAAGCCGAGGTCCAGGTACACACGCCGGTCCGGTGGACAGTAGAAAGGCCCCACCGCGCTTTCCTGGAAGCCGCACGCGGACTGCACCGCGTCCGTGAAGAGCACCAGCCGGGGCTGCGCGTATTGCACGCCCACGGGCGCGAGCACTTCCGGCCAGGTGTCCTCCGTGTCCGCGAGCACGACGGACACGAAGTCCTTGAGCTCTTCCTGCCGGGGGTCCAAGGGCTGGCCCGAACCGCCCGTGCCGTCCACGCTCCGAGGGTCCTCGCCTCCGCCCAGCCCGAGCTCGGAAGGGTCTCCTCCGAGCAGCAGCACCAGCAGCGCCACGACGATGGAGGCCGCGCCGCCCCCCAGCGCCAGCGGGCGGCCCAGGCCACTGCCCCGCCGGTCTTCGACATTCGAGCTGCGACGTCCACCCTGCCACCGCATGCGGCGCCTCCCTGGCTGGTCCCCGGCGGCCTCAAGATAAGCAGCCAGGGACACGGAGGTGGACGACAGCCCCTGCCAGGTGGGACGGCCAGCAGGCAGGGGGCCGGGGTGGGCTACGGCTGGGACATGGCCTGGATGACGGGCCGCGCCTTGCCCTCATCCGCGGTGATGGAGACGACGAGCCGCTGGGAGCAGCCCTCGAACTCCTTCCGAAGGGACTCGGCCGTCACCGTCTGGAGCAGCGCGGGCCGGCGCGTCACCGTGTCCGGCTCGAAGCCCCGGACGCGCGCGGTCAGCAGCGCGTTCACCCAGGCTTCCGAGCTGATGAAGGAGACGGCCTGGGACGCCAGCATCCCCCTGCGAGCCCGCTCCAGCGCGTGCGCGGGCACCTCCTTCGCGAAGGACGCGAGAAGCTGTTTCACGGTGCTGATGCCTTCACCCATGCGCTGCGCATCCACCGCGCCCTCCAGCACCAGGTGGGCCGCGCCGCCGCGCCCCAGCCAGGGCCGCGCGGAGAAGCCGTACGTCGCCCCCCGGCGCGAGCGCATCTCACCCGAGGCGTGATTGTGAATGAGCTCCGCCATCAACGCGTAGCGCGCCTCTGCTTCGGGCGTGGCCGTGGGCAGTCGGCAGGCCAGTTGCACCTGAGCCTGGCTCGCGCCAGGACGCGGCGAGAGAAGGACCGTCGCCTCGGAAGACGCCGCCGGCAGCTCAGGCGCGGCCGGCGTGGCGACGGGCGCCGCCTTCCCCCGGCTCCAACCGCCGAGGTACTTGCGCGCCAGCCCCTCCACTTCCTTCACGTCGAACTCTCCGGCGATGACGACCACCGTATTGGCCGGGCGATACACGTCCTTCAGCCACGCCTCGGCTTCCGTCCAGGACACCTGGGCCAGGTCCGCGCCGGTGGCCTCGCGCGCAAAGGGATGCGTGCCGTACAGCGCCTTCTGGAGGTGACGCTCGGCCAGGAGCTCCGGATTCGAGTCCACCGCCTGACGCCAGGGCAGCACCTGCTCGCGGTAGAAGCGCACCACGTCCTCGGAGGTCCGCGTGGAGTCGAGCTGCTCGGCCAGCATCGCCAACATGTTGCCGACGTTGCCGGCCGTGCCGGAGATGCCGACGCGCAGGTGGTCGCGCTGGAACGACGAGGTCGAATGCAGGCCCCAGTCACTGGGGCGGCCCTCGAACCAGGACTCCCGGAAGGAGCCCCAGTTGGCCAGGTCCGCCACCCCTGACTTCGCGCCGTAGGACGAACCACCGCCCAGCGCCGCGCCGATGCGGACCACCGGGAGGCCCGGACGCGGAGCGAGCAGCACCTCCATGCCATTGTCCAGCTTGAGCACCTGCACGGGCGAATCGAGCGCCGCCGTCATGGACGGCGTCACCTGCTCGGCGGGCGTGGTCCAGGGCTCCTCGTCCGCGGACAGCGTGGCGGCCGCCGTCGCCGCGCCCGGCACCTCACCGGGACGGACGACAATCATTCGCACCCGGTCCCGCTGTAGCCACTGATAGGAGAAGTCCGTCACCTTGCCGCCGACGAGCCCCATCAGCGCCACCTGCGAGCGGGTATAGGAGCGCACGTCCTGCGTGAAGTGGGTGAGCAACGCCCGACGCTCGGTGCGAGACATGAGGTCCTCTGACTCCAGCACCATGCCCGTCACCACCTGCCGGCGCGTCGCCTGGAAGTCGAACTCGCGGCCCAGCACGGAGCCGGGCTGGATCTCCTGGACCCACGCGTTCTGCACCTGGTCCAACACCTTCCCCGCCGAGCGCGTCGGGTCGTCGCCCCGGCTGAGCCGCACCCGCACCACCAGCAGCGAGGCGCGCGTCCCCGGAATCAGGTTGGTGGAGATGTCCGCGATGTCGCCGTCGTTGCGCACGGCGCCCCAGAGGTTCTGGCTGAAGGTGGCGCGCACGAAGTCCTGGACCGCGCTGGACTCATCGAAGCCACGCGGCAGCACCCAGGAGAGATACACCTCCGGGGTGGGCACGGCGGCAGTGAAGACGGGCACCGACTTCTGGGCGGGCGTGGTGGCCGGGGCCGCGGGCTGCGTGGGCAGGCGCGCCTCCAGTGCCAGGGGTGCCCCCGTGCCCACCCAGGCCTCGGGCAGGCTTGCCCGAAGCGTGGCCTCCACGGCCGCCAGGTCCACGTCGCCGGCGATGACCAGCGTGACGTTGTCTGGACGGTAGTGCGCCCGGGCGAAGCGCTGCGCATCCGACAGGCTGAGCGCGGACAGCGACTCATGCGTCCCTGCGAGAGGACGCGCGTAGGGGTGTCCACCGGGGAAGGCCGCGGCGTTCAACCAGCTGAAGACCTGTCCCACGTAGCCCGTCTCGTTGCGCTGGCGGAGCTCGTTGCGGACCACCTCGCGCTCGACCGCGAACACCTCTGGGCTCACGCCCGCGAGCGGCGCGGCCAGGCGCTGGCCTTCCAGCTTCAGGAGAACGGGCAAGGCCTCCTTGGGGCCCAGCGTCTCGTAGGACGTGTAATCCAAACTGGTGGAGGCGTTGTAGAAGCCCGCGCCCGACGCCTCCAGGCGCCGCCACACCGACGGACTCCCCGCGTGGCGGGAACGGAACGCCAGGTGCTCCACGACGTGCGCCAGGCCCTCCTTGCCGCCCGGGTCACTGGAGCCCCCCGCGCCCACCACCGCGACCACCGCCACCACGGGAGAGCGGGCATCCTGCTCCACCACCACGCGGAGCCCCGAGGGGAAGCGGAAGTCCCGCAGCGGGAAGGCCACGTCACGCATGACGATCTGCCCACGCTGAGGCAGCGTGGCGCACGCGCTCAGCAGCAGCGTCAGGGCGACGACGGCGGCACGGGGCCGCCAGACGGAAGGGAGGGAGACACGCGGGCGAAACATCCAAGCTCCAAGGACGAACCCGGGAGCGGCGCGCTGGGGCACACCCCACCGCCTCCCCCGAGCGGAAGTGAATCTCGACAGCGACGAGGCGAAGGCCGTGTACGAACCACGCTGGCCCTGGACTCAAGGCCAGACGGACGGAATGCTCATACCATCCGCGGGAAGACAGGCCAAGGGCCGGGACTTCCAGGCGCGATTGCCACATCCAGGCACCTCCGCAATTCTGGCAATCCACAACGCAACAGGACCGTCTTCGCGACGGGGGAGGCATCATGCGAGCAACGTGGATGGGCGTGGCGCTGGCCGCGGTCTTCATGGGGACGGGCTGTGGCGGCATGGACCCGGGACTGGACAACCCCGCCAGCACGGACGAGGCACACGGGGCCGAAGTCCAGGCGCTGACCACCTGTGAAGACTGCCATACCACCTACACCGCATGCATTCGTCAGGCCCTTGGGGACCCCGAGGAGACGCAGGTCTGCATCGACCAGCGGCACGAGTGCGCGCTGCAATACTGTCCGTGACCGCGCGCGCCGAACGCATGGCGCTGACGCGCGGGGCGGGAGGAGCGCCTCTCCCTCCGCCCGCCGTCTATCCGAGACAGGCGCGGGGCCGGCTCTGTTGACCGTCCGCCATCCGCGCGCCCAGCGGCATTGAGGCGCGACGGGTACGTCGGGCCAGGCGGCTACATTGCGCCCCGCCCAGCACCACGCCCGTTCCGGCGTGCGCAGGCGAAAGGGAGCAACCATGGCCTTGCAGAATGATTACCAGGACGTGCTCGACGTGGCGAAGAACGTGGGCGCCAAGGTCGAGTCGCGCGAGGAGAACGGCAAGCTCATCATCAAGGGGACGGTGGACTACGCCTGGGACCGGGACCGGATGTGGGACCAGATCAAGGCCAGACATCCGAACTGGCAGAACGAGGTCATGGTCATGCTCACCGTCGCGCACGAGACGCCGTATGGCCTGTACACCGTCCAGTCGGGCGACACGCTGAGCAAGCTGGCCAAGGACATCTACGGGGACATGAAGCTGTACCCGAAGATTTTCGAGGCCAACAAGGACCAGCTCAAGGACCCGGACAAGATCAAGGTCGGGCAGGTGCTGAAGCTGCCGCCCAAGTCCATCGCCAACGCCTGACATTGAGCGAGGCCAGGGGGCACCGAGGCGTGCCCCCTGGCCCCTCAAGTCAGGTGTCGCACCAGCCGGGCGGGGACGCCCGCCACGAAGCTGTTCGGCGCCACATCCTCGGTCACCACCGCTCCGGCGCCCACCACCGAGTTTTCGCCCACCGTCACGCCCGGCAATATCGTGACGGCCGCCGCAATCCAGACATTCCGCTGGAGCACGATGGGCTTCGCGACCGCGGAAGCACGCCGCCTGGCGGGCTCCAGAGGGTGACTCGACGTGATGAGGTTCACCTTCGGGCCAATCATGACGTCGTCAGCGATGTCGATACCGCCGATGTCCATCAACGTGCAGCACTGGTTGATGAACACGTTCCGCCCGACGCGGATGTTGACGCCATGGTCGGTATAGAACGGCGGGATGAGCGAAAACGTGCTGTCGACATTCCTGCCGGTCAGCTCACTGAAGAGCGCTCTGATCTCCTCGGCATCATCGAAGGCGCGCTTGTTCAATTCGACGGTCAGGCGCATCGCTCGCCGGATGTTGCTGAACATGACCGCTGATTCAGGGGTGCCCATCAGCACCTCCCGAGGAAGGAATGGCTTCTCGCCATGCATGGAACGGTTCTCCTGGAATGACGGCAGCCATTGAAGACGTGCGTGCCGTTGAACAGGACCCTAGCCAGTGCATCGCTGAGACATCAAACAACTTGATATCCCCTGAGACACAACCGCGGGTTGTGCCATTCCCTGGTACCCTCCGCTGACGACACTGGAGCAACGGAGGCGGGGCAGCGTGGATTTCGATGGGGTGAGGACCTTCATTGCCGTCGCCGACACGGGACAGTTCCAAGAGGCGGCATCAAGGCTGTCACTGACACAGCAAGCCGTCTCCAAGCGCATCGCCGCGCTCGAAGCCAGCCTCGGGGCCCGGTTGTTCGTCCGGACGCCACGCGGCGTTCAGCTCACCATCGACGGACAGGTGTTCCTGCCTCATGCTCGCAGCCTCCTCGAAGCGGCGGAGCGGGCAGCCGATTCCGTGCGCCCTGGCCGCCGTCGGCTCCGTGTCGACGTGGTCAGGCCGAACCTCGGGAGCGCACGCATCCTTCGTGACTTCCACAGCGCCCATCCCGAGATTGAAATCGACGTCGTCACGCATCTCTTCGACGCGAAGACCGCGTTGGCCGCTGTGCGGGCCGGGACGATCGACGCGACGTTTCGTGCCATCACCCGTCCCGCGCAGCAACTGACCGACGGCGTCGTGGCGACTCGAGTGCTCGACGACGCCGTGGAGCTCCTCACGAGCCCTACGCACAGGCTCGCCGCTGCGACTTCGCTGACGCCAGCCGAGCTCGCGAAGCACAAGGTCTGGATGCCCTTCATCGTCCCAGGAACAGAGTGGGCCGCCTATTACGACGAGCTCGCCGCGAGATTCGGGCTCACCATCGACACGCTCGGTCCCGACTTCGGCATCGATGCGCTCCTGGAGGTGATTGCCGGCTCCTCGAGCCTGGCCACACTCGTAGGTGAACACATCCGGCTGGTGTGGCCAGCCGAGTACAACCTCCGCCGCATTCCCATCCGCAACCCGATGCTCGTGTATCCACATTCCCTGGTCTGGCGTAGCGACAACGCGCACCCCGCGCTCACGAAGCTCCGCGCCTACCTCGACGCCCGGAAGGACCGCTATCGGCATCCCAAGGCGTGGTCCCCCCCATGGACGGGCCGCTGAAGGCAGACACGTCGATGTGAAGCAGGCCCAAGCCCCCCTACAAGCGCTCAGCGGACCTGCGCCGGCGTCGTCACAGACTCGGGCTTCGGCAGGTCCGCGTCCTTCAGCACCTTGCCTCGCAGCTGCCGCTCCGTCGCGTCCGTGTAGCTCCGGTCCACCAGCCCGCTCAAGTCGAAGGGCACGCCCCGGGTGCGCTCCAGCTTCTCCGCGCGCGCTTCCAGTGTCTTGGCGGCCACCTTCTCCTCGTACCCCACGCCCACCAGGATGCGGTTCGAGCTCTGCGGCACGATGAACTCATACAACTGCGTGAAGGCCACCTGCCACGTGTGCACCATGGCGTCGTAGTGGCGGTTGGGCGGAAACGCCCACACGTTGCCCACCACCGCGCCCCGGGGGCTCAGCTTCGCTCGCACCGCCGCCAGGAACTCCTGCGTGGCCAGGTGCTCGGGGATGCTGTCCGGGCCATAGGCATCCAGGAAGATGAGGTCATACGCGGGCCGCTCGGCTTCGATGAAGCGCCGGCCGTCTCCGACGTGGGCGCGCAGGAGCGTGTCCTCCCGGAAGCCGAAGTAGCGCCTGGCCACCGTCACCACATCCGGATCGATGTCCACCACGTCGATGTGCGCCCGGGGCACCACCTTGCGCAGGAACATGGGCATGGCCCCGCCCCCCAGCCCCACGATGAGGATGCGCTTGGGCGCGGGCACGTAGGCCAGCCCCACCATGGAGACCTGCGTGTAGGGCAGCACCAGGTCCAGCGGCTTGCCCGGCCAGACCACGCTCTGCAGCGCGCCCGAGGCGTCGAAGCCCAGGTACCGGCGCCCCTCCTCGTCCTCCGTCACCGAGATGAGGGTGTAGGGCGATTCCTTCTCGTACAGGACCTTGCGGGACGCGGAGGCCGTACATGCCAGGAACACCAGCCCCACCAGCAGCAGCCGCTGGGTCACACCGCGCATGTCCATCCCTTTCTGGTACAGAGTACCAAAAAGACAGCATTTCTCTCAGGAAAAACAACAGGTTGACGCATACGGCGCCGAGGTTCACCTTGCCGCGCATGAGCCACGTCGAGGCGTCGCTGCCGGACCATGCCCGCGCCATCATCGCCGAGGAAGAGGCCTTGCTGGCCCGTGTTCAGTCCACGCTGGAAGCCGCGCGGCGCAAGTCCGCACGCGGACAGGACGCCCAGGGACTTGTCGCCCAGTTGCAGGTGCTGCGGGACGACGCCGCCACCGCGGCCGTGGCCGACCTGCCGCACATCTTCGCGCAGATGAACCAGATGCGCTCCCTCCTGGACCGTCAGGAGGGCGTGAAGCTTCCCGACCCACAGGCGCCCTACTTCGCGCACCTGCGCCTCAATGGCGAAAGCGGCCCGCGCGACTACCTGCTGGGCCGCACCACGTTCGCGGACGTGGGCGCTGGCGTGCGCGTCATCGACTGGCGCTTCGCCCCCGTGGCCCGTGTCTTCTATTGCTACGAGGAAGGCGACGACTACGAGGAGTACTTCGGTGAGCGGCTCGCCGAGGGCAGCGTGGAGACGCGCCGGCTGGTCATCATCGAGCGCGGCGTATTGACGCGCATCATCTCCGGCGCGCTGGTGCTGGAGCGCCTGGCGGACGGCACATGGCGCAGCGTGAACCGCGACTTCGCCACGCTCCAGTCGGGCGGAGCGGGGACGGCGGCGCGGCCGGAGTTCCTGGGCACCGGCAAGGGCGCGCGGCGCATCGAGGATGCCTTTGGCGTCACCGCCATGCTGGACGCCGAACAGTACGAGGCCCTCAGCACCGGCCCGGACCGGCCGCTGCTGGTGTTGGGCAGCGCGGGCAGTGGGAAGACGACCGTGGCGCTGCACCGGCTGGCGAAGCTGGCCTTCGACGAGCCACAGAAGTTCCCCCAGGCCCGCATGAAGCTCATCGTCCCGGAAGAAGGGCTGGCGCGGCTGTCCCGCCGGCTGCTGGCGCCGCTGGGCCTGGGCAACGTGGCCGTGCAGACGCGGGATGCCTGGTTGCTCGCCGCCGCGCGCTCCGCCTTCAACGTGCCCGGCATCAAGCTGTGGAATGACACGCCGCCGCTGGTGTCCCGCCTCAAGCGCCACCCCACCCTGCGGCGCGCGTTGGCCGCCCGGGTGGGCGTGCCAAAGACAGACGCGGGCACCACGCTGGAGCGGCTGCGCACGCGGATGGCGGACGCATACATGGACCGGCGTTTCCTGGACAGCGTCGTCACGGCCGCCAAGGGCGAGATTCCTCGCACCGCCATCGACGAGACGCTGGAGCACACGCGCCTCCAGCTCGCCACGCCGCTGTCCAAGGCGCTCAAGCACATCACCGACGCGGAGCGGCTCATCACCGTGGATGGGCGCTCCATCGAGGACGACACGCCGGACGCCATGGCCGGCACGGTGGACCTGGACGACCTGCCCGTCCTGATGTTCCTCAAGGCCCAGCACACCTCGCTGGGCCTGGAGCGGCTGGCGCACGTGGTGCTGGACGAGGCCGAGGACTTCTCCCTCTTCGAGCTCTTCGCCGTCCGCCAATTGCTGGGCAAGAGCAAGAGCTGCACGCTGGCGGGCGACGAGATGCAGCAGACGGACGCGGGCTTCGCGGGCTGGCCCGCCGTCCTCAACGAGCTCAACATCCTCGACGCCGCCACCTGCCGGCTTCAGGTCTCCTACCGGTGCCCCCGGCCCGTGGTGGAACTGGCGCGGCAGGTGCTGGGCGCGCAGGCCCCGGAGGCCGCCGCCACCGGCCGCGCGGGCGCTCCGGTGGGCTTCCACCACTTCCCCGACGAGGCCCAGGCGCAGCTCTTCATCGGCGAGGCGCTCCGGGACCTCGTCGCCCGCGAGCCCCACGCCTCCGTGGGCGTCATCGCCAGCAGCCCCGAGTCCGCGAAGACCATCTACCGCGTCGTCTCCGACCAGCCCTGGGCGCGGCTGGTGAGCGACGGCGAGTTCACCTTCGAGCCCGGCGTGGACGTCACCGACGTGGGCAGCGTGAAGGGCCTGGAGTTCGACTACGTCATCCTCCCAGACGTGACGGCGCGGGCCTACCCGGTGGACGACGAGTCACGCCGCCGCCTGCACGTGGCGGTGACGCGCACCTCCCATCAGCTGTGGGTGGTGTCCTCCGGCGTCCGCTCGCACCTGCTCACGCCGGATGGCGCGGCAACTCCACGGTGAAGGTGGAGCCCTGGCCGGGCACGCTCTCCACGTGGATGCGGCCCTCCATGGCGTCCACGATCTGCTTCACGATCCACAAGCCCAGCCCCAGTCCGCCGTAGTGCCGCTCGCTGGCCAGCCGCTCGAAGCGCTGGAAGAGACGCGCGCGCCCCTCCGGTGGAATGCCCATGCCCTGGTCCTTCACCGACAGCCAGGCGCGCGACGCATCCGCCCCCACCCGCACTTCAATGGGGCGGCCCCGGCCGTACTTGATGGCGTTGGAGAGCAGGTTCTGCAGCACCTGCTCCAGCCGCAGCCGGTCCCAATGGCCAGTGGCGGCGCCCCCCGCATCCAGGTGCAGCGCACAGCCCGCACGCGCCAGGTCCTCGGTGAAGCGGGGCACCACCTCGCGGGTGAGCGCGGCCAGGTCCAGGTCCTCGCGCTCCAGCCGCAGCCGCCCCGCGGTGATGCGGGACACGTCCAGCAGCTCGCGCACCAGGCTCGACAGGCGGGAGACCTGCCGCTGCACCGCCACCACCTTCGTGGAGAGCGCCTCCGGTGACGCGGGGCCATTGCTGGCGCGCGGCTCCATGTCGCGCCGCAACGCCTGGATGTTGAGCATGAGCGAGGTCAGCGGCGTGTTGAGCTCGTGAGACGCCACGGACAGGAACGAGTCCCGGGCGCGCACGGCCTCCTGCGCCTCCGTGTAGAGCCGGCCGTTGTCCAGCGAGGTGGCGGCGCGGCGGGCCAGGTCTTCCGCCAGCCGCACGTCCGCCTCCGTGTACCTGCGCCGGGACTCCGAATTGAGCAGCGTGAGCGCCCCCAGCACCCGGCCCCGGCTGATGAGCGGGACGATGATGTACGCGCTGATGCCTAGCGCCTCCACGGCCCGCCGGTACGCCGAGCTGCCCCCCTGGGCGGCGGCGAGCATGGCGGGAAAGTCCGGGGTGAACTCGGTGACGCCGGTACGCAGCACCTTGCCGATACCCGCCGCGTCCTCCAGGCGGATGGGATAGCGCGCCTGGAAGTCCTGCGCGGGCCCCACCATCTCCTGCCTGGAGAAGGCGGCGGCGGCACGGCGCACCTGCCCATCCGGCATGGGGAGGTCCACCGAGCACGCGTCACCCAGGATGGGAACGGCGAGGTGGGCCATGCGCTGCAGGATGAGGTCGTGCTCCAGGGACGACGCCAGCACCTCGCTGGCCTGGGCCAGGAAGGCCGCGTGCCGCTGCGCCCGGCGCATCTCGTCGTAGAGGGCCCGAAGCGTCGCCTCCTGCTTCTTCTCCGCGCTGATGTCCCGCGAGAACAGGACGACCCGCTCATGGACGCGAAACAGCCGTTTCACGAACCAGCGGTCCTGCAGCTCGGTGTGGCATTCGAACTCGGCGGATTCGCCCGTCCGGGCCACCTGGAGGAAGCGCTCCTGGAAGGAACGTTCCGTCCACTCCGGGTGCAGCTCCCAGAGCCTCCGGCCGAGCAGCTCCTGGCGCGGCCGGCCCAGGTGCCGCTCCAGGGAGGGATTCACATGAAGACAGACTGCGTCCAGCGAGCAGACCACGACCGCTTCCGGCATCTGGTCCAGCAGGGCGGTATCCAGCCCGCTGGCGTCCGACCCGCCGTGGCTGGCGCCACCAGGGTCCTGTCCGGTCGAGAGTGAGTCCACGCGGTCGGTGTGAGAACGGGCCAAGGCGATGTACCTGCCGCTTAACATTTCCGCCGCGCCCACCCCACTGCCACGCGCCGGAAATCTGCAAGGCAGCCGACATTCTCGCCGCTCGGGGGGAACGCCCTTCCCCACCCCGAGGCGTGCCGGGTGCACCCGCGGAGGCACTGTCCGGAGATGGACAGTCTCCGCCGCACGCCCGGGAGCGCGCTCAGGGCGACTGAAGGCCCTGGCGCCAGGCCTCGCGGCGGCGCTCCTGGGCTTCCCGCCGGTCCAGCGCGTCCTGCTCCTGCGCCGGCAGCTCCGCCAGCCGCGTGCGGTGCATGTTGATGCTCAGCTCGTAGAGCCCGCGGTCCCGCTCCGGCAGCACGTCACCGAACCGGGACAACACCTCGGTGGAGAAGGTGATGAAGTCCTCGGACACCTGACGGCGGTGGCCGTAGTACTCGCGAATCTGCTCCACCGTGGCATCGGCGGACAGCACCTTGCCGTAGAGCTCGTTCCAGCGGCGGGACTCCGCTTCGCGGCGCTCCAGCTCCGCCGGGTCCTGCGTGGGCGCGCCCATCCGCCAGTAGAGGTTGTCGGGCAGCTTCGCGCGAATCACTTGCAGGTCCACCGGGTGCACCTTGGGCGCGTTGTCGTCCGGCACTTCCTCGGGCGGCCGCGTCAGGTCCAACGGCGGCGGCGTGGCCCGCGGTGGAGGAGGCGGCGGCGTGCGCGCCTCGGAATGCGGCGCCGTGGGCGTGGCGGCCTGCTTGACGACGGCGGGAGACTCCGGCGTCACCGGCTCCGGGTCCTGGCGAAGCGCGTACACCAGCGCCGCCACCACGAGGCCCGTCGCCACGACAAGGCCGGGCAGGCCCTTCCTCCATGCATTCACGGCCATGCCGCTCCGAATACCGCGCACGGAGTGGACGCGGCAACCTCCCACCGCGAGATAGCGCAACGCACCACATCGGATGCCGCAATGCGTCGCATCCTTGGCGCAATGCAGCACCCGCGTCCCTCTCGTCGGAAACGTGAAACAACCACAATCCTCCTGACTCGGATGCAACGCCATTGTATACACGGATTTCCCAACTATTCCCGGAGGTCCCCGAATGAAGAACCTGGTCCTGGCTGGACTCACGGCCGCCGCGCTCGTGCCCGCAGCCGCACGCGCGGAGGTGGTGATGTCCTCCATCGTCGACGTGCTGGTGGACGGTGGTAACAACTACAACTGGCAGAAGGTGGAGCTGCCGGGAACCAAGTGTGGCAATGGCTCCCAGTTCAAGTTCTGGGTGCACCGCACGGGTTCGCCCAACCTGATGTTCCTGTTCGAAGGTGGCGGCGCGTGCTGGGATTACGACACGTGTAGCGGCCGCGCGGGCCTGCTGGGCGCCGCCAATCCGAACGGCATCGCCGACGACTACATCACCCAGTTCACGGCCAAGTATGTGTCGCCGCTCGTCAACGGCGCGGACCCGGGCCTGCCGGGGCGCAGCAAGACGGACCTGGTGACGAAGGGTTGGAACATCGTCTACGTGCCTTACTGCACCGGTGACGTGCACGTGGGCAACAACGTGGCCACCTACGTCGATTCGACGGGGCAGAACCCGCCGCTGACGTGGCACCACAACGGCTACAACAACACGCTGGCGGTGGCGAACTACGCGAAGACGCAGTTCCCCAACGTCCAGAAGATGCTGATGACGGGCTACAGCGCGGGTGGCACGGCGACGGCGGCCGGCTACTACTTCCTGCGCAAGGCCATCAACCCGGCGCGGGGCTACCTGCTCAACGACTCCGGCCCCATCTTCCTGGCGCCCAACGCGAACTTCCGCTCGCGCGCGCTGCACGACAAGATTCGCCAGTCGTGGGACCTGAACTCCGTCTTCTCCCTGCTGCCGGGCACGTTCAGCCAGAGCGACTTCGGCTCCATCAACCGCATGGTGGCGCAGGAGTTCCCCAACGACCAGTTGGCCTACACGGGCTACTCGCGCGACTACAACTACTCGCGCTTCTCGTATGACCGCTTCCACTCGCCCAACGACAAGGAGTCCGTGCTGGGCTACTGGAAGCAGGACCAGGACGCGCTGGTCACCGAGCTGAACAAGTACAACAACTTCAGCTATTTCATCCCGCACGAGCGCGCCATCAACTCCAGCCACTGCAGCACCATCATCACCTTCATCGGCGCGCACGCCTGCCAGCAGATGGAGAAGAAGCGTTACTGGTACGAGTATCTCGAGTTCCCGTGGAGCCAGACGTACAAGTGCTACAGCGAGTTCGTGGGCATGGACACGTTCCTGTCGCGGTGGATCAACGGCAACCAGCGCGTCCGCATCTACGAGCCCGCCAACGGCTACAACGCCGAGGACCCGGGCATGCAGATTGTCGCGCCGCTCATCAACGGCGCGCTGGGCGGGTAGCCAGCCGCTGACGCCGGGCCTGGCCCGGTGACGCCGCACCTGGAGCGGGACGTCGGGGATTCCCGGCGTCCCGCTTCGCCGTTTCAGGCGCCGGGCGAATGGCGCCTCCCCTGCCGCTGGCCACGCGGCCCGTGGGGCGATAGACGAAGCCACGCCATGGACAACCTCACCCACGGACTGCTCGGGCTCGCCATTGGCGCCATGCGCAAGCCCGACGTGCGCCCCGGCGCCCCGGAGCGCGCCTCCCCCACGGACCGCGCGGTGCTGGTGGCGTCGGTGCTCGCCGCGGAGCTGCCGGACCTGGACACCCTGCTGGCGCGCGGCGACGCGGTGACGGTGGCGCTCCAGGCCCACCGGGGGCTGTCCCACGCGCTCGTCGCCGCGCCGCTGGTGGCGCTCACCGCCACGCTGGCCGCCCGCGCCTGCTTCCGCGGCGCGCGGCTGGCGCCCGTGTTCCTCACCAGCCTGGCCTCCGTCGTCTTCGCGCACCTCCTGCCCGACCTGTGGACGGGCTGGGGGACACGGGTGCTGCTGCCCTTCTCCGACAGCCGCCTGAGCCTGGACTGGACGATGGTGGTGGACCCCTGGGTGACGCTGCCGCTGCTCGCCGGAGCCATCCTGGCCTGGCGCCGGCGCGCGGACTGGCGGCGGACGCTGCTGTGGAGCGCGGCCTGCTCCGTGGCGTACGTGGGCTTCCGCGTGGCCACCTGGGCGGTGCTGACGCAGCGGGTGGAGGCGGCCTACCCCGCCGCGCAGGCGGTGCGCGTCTTTCCCCTGCCCTTCTCCGTGAGCACGTGGCGCTACGTGGCCACGCTGCCCGGTGACGTCTTCGCCGCGGGAGATGTCCCCCTGGCGGGTCCGCCCTCGGAGGCCCGGCGCGCGGAAGCCACCGGAAGCACGCTGCCGGAGCACGTGCAGGCCGTGCCGACGGTGCGCGAGGCGCTCGCCTGGGCCCGCTTCCCACTCGTCCACCTGGAGCCGCTGGCCGAAGGAGGCCAGAAGGTGCGCATCGCCGACCTGCGCTACCACCTGCGCGGCGAGCCGACGCTGGCCTTCGTCATCCACCTGGACGCGTCCAATGCGGTGACCCACGCGCAGTTGGAGCGCGGTGGCAGCGCCAGCGAGCTGCTGCGCAGGTGGCGGAGCGCTGGCACCGCGGCGCCCTGAAGAAACACGAAGGCCCCGGCGGAGGCACGCAGCTCCCACCGGGGCCCGGACTTCAAGCCCGAGCGCCGCTCAGGTGAGGCCCGGCAGCTCCCCCGTGTAGTCGGGGTGGCCGAACGTATTCACATTCACGCCGAAGGCTCGGGCAATGGAGACCAGCAGCTTGTTGTGCGCCACGGCGCCACTCAGCCGCGTGCCGGGGCCCGCCCAGCCGCCCAGCGGGTTGGAGCCCGCGGGGCGCACGCGCAGGAAGCGGCCCATGCGGAAGCGCCCCCCCGCCCCGCCCGCGAGCACGGTGGGGACGCGCACGTTCATGTGGCCGGACGCGTCGCCCAGCTCGTTGCCCCAATAGATGAGCGTGTTGTCCAGCGCGGTGCCGCTGCCCTCCGGGATGTTCGCCAGCTGCGTCATCAGGTAGGCCAACTGCTCGGCATACCAGCGCTGAATCAGCACCATCTTCCCGCGGATGGTGCTCCGGCGGGGCTCATCCTGCACGTCGAGCAGGTGGGCGATGTCGTTGTGCGTGTCCTCGTGGATGCGCAGCCAGGGCATGGACGGCCCCGGAATCGTCATGGTGATGACGCGCGTCAAATCACACGCGAAGGCTCGCGCAATCAGGTCCATGTGCAGCCGCGTCAGCGCCGGCATGTTGTTGAGGTCCCCCAGGCCGCCCAAACCGTAGGACGGCGGCGCGGCTCCGCCACCGCAAGCGGTCTCGCCGGACTGCTGCTTGGGGAGCGGCGCCGGATCCACGGCCAGTGCCCCCAGGCGCCGCTCGATGTCGCGCAGCGCCTCCAGGTGCGTCTCCAGCTTCTGGCGCTCGGCGCCCGCCAGGCGGTTGCGCAGGCGCGTGGCGTCCTTCATCAGGAAGTCCAGCAGGCTCTTGCGGCGCGCCCGGCTGCTCGCCACCTGCGCCGGGTCGGCGCTCGGCGAGGGCGCGTCACCGAAGAGGCGCTGGTACACGTTGGCCGGGTCGCGCTCGAAGGGGACGCGCGAGCCGTTCGCCGTGAAGCTGATGCTGTTGTAGACGTGCTGGCCGCCGAACTGCTCCCAGGCGTTGAGCTGCAGGGAGCGGAAGCGCGTGCCACCACCGATGTGGTTGCCCAGCACCTGGTCCAGCGAGGCGCTCTCCGGCAGGTGGTCACCGCTGCCGGTGTTGACCTTGCTTCCGGTGAGGAACGTCACCGGGCCGCCTTCATGGCCCGTCAGGCCCTGCTCATAGAGGACCTGGTAGTCCAGGCCGTCCAGCACCAGGAGCTTGTCCTTGTGCTCTTGGAGCGGCGCGAGCATGGAGTTGGGGAAGTCGAGCGTGAAGTTCGTCTCCGAGCCCTGGGGATTCCAGAGCTCCGGGAGGCAGCCGTGCGAGGTGAACAGGGCCACGAAGCGCAGCGGCGGCGTGGTGCCCTGGGCATAGGCGTCGGTGGTGCCGAGCAGGTTGGCCAAGGGGAGCGCCGCCGTCGAGCCGGCCAGCGCCTGGAGCAGTGAGCGTCGGGAAAGTTCGCGGAGCATGGGGGCTACTCGGGGGAAGAGGTACGCCGGTGGACGAAATACGGGGAGCGCACGAGGCCGACGAGCGCATCGCCCATGCGCCACTCCGGGTTGGCCCGGAACATGGACCGCATGTCGGCCAGCATGTGCTCGTCGACGGGGGTCTCGTCACGTCCCATGGCGAAGCGGAAGAGCTGGAGCGGCACGCAGTCCCCCACGTCGTCACTGGTCGCCAGCACGCGCGCCAGCGCCGCAGCGCCCGTGAAGGGGACCGTCCCCGTGGAGAGCTCCACGGCGCCGGAGGCATCCACCGCCAGGCCGTTCTCCACCGTGCGGTGCTTGCCCAGGCCGTCGAAGTCCTCGAAGCCGAAGCCGATGGGGTCCAGGGTCCGGTGGCAGCCCGCGCACGTCGGGTTGTTGGTGTGGGCGGCGAAGCGTTCGCGCGTGGTGCGGTCCAGCACCGGCTCCGGCGGGATGATGGAGATGGTCGCCGGCGGCGGTGGCACCTCGCGGCACAGCAGGCGGTGCATGATGAACTTGCCCCGGCGGATGGGCGAGCTGGAGTCGAAGAGCGCGTAGGTGGCCAGCACGCTGGCGTGGGTGAGGATGCCCGCGCGCTCGGGCGGCAGCGACAGCCGGCCCAGCGTGCCATCCGGCATGGAGGGCTCTTTGCCGTAGAAGTACGCCATGCGCGCGTCGGCGTAGGTGTAGTCGGCGTTGAGCAGTTCGCGGACGGAGCCGTTGCGCTCCTTCAGGATGTGGTTGATGAAGGCCTTTGTCTCCGCCTGGCTGGAGATCTTGAAGAGCGCGCTGAAGACCGGGAACACCTGGTTGTTCTTGGTGAGGTTGGCCTGGCCGGTGATGCCAATCCACTCCTCGACGAAGCGGTACAGGTGCCGCTGCGCCGCGGGCGTGGCCAGCAGCCGGCGGGCGTGCTTCTCACGCTCGTCCGGAGAGTCGAGCTGGCCCGCCTCGGCCGCGGCCAGCAGCTCCGCGTCGGCGGGGCCGGCGGTGATGGCGAAGGCCAGCGCGGTGGCGACTTCATGCGGCGTCATCCGCACCACCCGGTTGGCGCCGGCCCCCTCCGCGCCCAGCTCGGTGCGGTACAGGAAGGAGGCAGAGGAGAAGATGCCCTGGAGCACCATGCGGGCCCCGGTGCCCGGGTCCGTTCCCCTGCTCGACTCCTGCCACAGCGCCAGGAGGTCGGCGACCTCGTCGTCGGTGACGGGCCGGCGGTAGGCGTGCGAGGCGATGCCGCGGATGAACTTCTCCGCGCACTCCAGCTCCGGAACGCCCGCCGCGCACGTCCAGTCCGCGCGCAGTTGGACCTTGCCGTACTCCGCGAGGTTGTTGGCGGCCACGTCAATCTGGTCCGCCAGCAAGGACGTGACCTGCAGCCGGTCATGGGTGGAGAACCCGAGGATGGTGTCCTCCGGCGCGAAGGCGTACGTCATCACCAGCGGCACCGTCGTGGGGAAGATGGCATTGACGCTGTTGTCGTACTCCGCACGCGTCATGCGCCGCACTCGCGTCGCCGAAGCCTCGTCGACTTCAGGAGGCGTCCCCCCTGGCGGGTTTTTGTCGGAAGAGCACGACGCTGCTGACAGCAGCAAGGCCGCGGAAACAGAGAAACGGAAGAGTCGCATACGCAAGGCACCCTCGGACCAGCCACCCCCAGATTGGCCCCCTCTGAAGTGCTGGCTGGCAGACGATTCTAACCGCTTCACCAACACGGTCCGTCACGATTCTCGCGCGGCGCTTCAGAGCCCCTGAGCGTCCAGGCGAACTGCGGGATTGCGCTGGGATTGGCTTCAAACGCCAGTGAATGCAAGGATTACAGAATATACAGGCCACACAGTCGCCTACGTTGCCGCTGTTTGTCTTCTGGGTGAGACAGGACTCTGGGTGCGCACTCACACCGCGTCGACATCAGCGCGCGCGGTGCTCCACGCCCTTCGGCCCCGCCACCACCAGGTCCGTGGTGAGGTTCAGGAACAAGCCGTGGCCCACGATTCCCGCGCGCGCGCCCAGGCTCGCGGCCAGCGCCTCGGGCGCGTCGATGGGGCCGAAGGCGCAGTCGAGCACGAGGTTGCCCTGGTCCGTGAGGAAGGGCTCGCCGCCAGCGCCGTGCCGGACGGTGACGCGCGCGCCAAGCGATTCGAGGAACCGCGCCTGGGAGCGCCAACCGAAGGACATCACCTCCACCGGCACCGGCCAGTGCGTGCCCAGCACGGGGGAGAGCTTTCCCGCGTCCACCACGATGACGACGCGCCGGCTTGCTTGCGCGACGATCTTCTCGCGCAGCAGCGCGCCACCTCCGCCCTTGATGAGGGACAGGTCCGGCGCCACTTCGTCCGCGCCGTCGAGGGTGACGTCCAACACGGGGTGCGCGTCCAGTGTCGACACGGGCACGCCCAGCGAGCGAGCCAGCGCCTCGGTGGCGCGCGAGGTGGGCACGCCCACGACGTCCAGCAACCGTCCCCGCTCGCGCAGCGCGGCCAGTCGCTGGACGACGAAGGCCGCGGTGCTGCCCGTGCCCAGCCCCACCACCATGCCCGGCTGGACGAAGCCGTCCACCGCCCATTCGGCGGCCGCTTGTTTGTAGCGGGCTGTCGCCGCGCCGTCGCCCTGCTGGCTCATGGCGGAAGCGTAGCGCGGCTTCGCGCGGTGGCCGCTTGCCCCCGCGCGCGATGTCCCGTGCTGGACGGCGAACGGCTCAGAGGGCCTTGGAGTCCCATCGGGGCCCCCACGGCCCTGGCTCATCCGGCAACGCGGCGCCATCCAGGAAGCGGTACAGCACCGCGTCGTAGCCCCCCGCGCTGGGGAAGCTGGACGTCTGCCCCAAGGTGTAGCCCACCAGATAGACGGCGCCGTCGTCCGCGATGGCCACGCCCTGGCCACGGTCCGCCGACGTGGAGCCCACCTGCCGGAAATCCAGCCACGTGCCGTGGATGTCGTAGGTGGCCAGGAACATGTCGGTGCTCCCGAGCGACGGCTCGCCGCCCATGGCGCCGGAGGTGAATCCCGCCAGGTAGACACGGCCCGCCTTGCTCACCGCCACGGACTGCGCGTAGTCAGTGGTCGCCGTGCCAATCTGCCGCGTCCAATGCCAGTTGCCTTGGGTGTCGTACTTCACCAGCACGGCGTCATAGGAGCCCAGGCGGGTGCTCCCCTCCAGCGCGCCCGACGTGTAGCCCGACACATAGACGCCGCCGTCGTCCGCCACCGCGACGCCGGTGCCGAACTCGTCATGCGAGGAGCCGAGCTGGCGAACCCACTGCGGCTCGCCCAGGACGCTGTACTTCGCCAGGAACAGGTCCACCGTGTTGCCCGGGTTCGTCACGCCGTCGAAGCTGCCGTAGGTGTAGCCCGTGACGTAGACGTCCTCGTTGGGGCTCACGGCCACGCCCAGCGCCACGTCACTGCGCGCGGAGCCGTACTGGCGCAGCCAGTAGGGATTGCCGCCCGTGTCGAACTTGGCCACCACCACGTCGTAGTTGCCTTGCGGCGCCGAGCCATCGAAGCGCCCCAGTGAGTAGCCACTGACGAAGACGACGTCATGCGAGGCCAGCCGCGTGGCGGCGATGCCCGTGGCGTAGTCATCCGTGGCGGTGCCGAACTGCCGGACCCACTGGAAGGCCCCCTTCTCGTCGTACTTCGCCACGAACAAGTCCGTGCCGCCGGCGTTCTCGTAGAAGCTGAAGCTGCCCCACGTGTAGCCCGCGACGTAGACGTTGCCGGCTTCATCCGCGGACACCGCGAGCGCACGGTCATTCGCGGACGTTCCCAGCTGCCGCGTCCACAGCAGCGCGCCCGAGGCGTCGTACTTCGAAACGTAGGCGTCCTGCCCCCCCGCCGAGGGCTCCGCGCCGAGCTGCCCAGTGGTGTAGCCCGCCGTATAAACGGCGTCGCCGGAGGTGGTGACGGCCTGTGCCAGCTCGTCCTGCGGGCCGCCGGACTGGTGCACCCAGCTGGTGACCTGCTGCAACGGAGGCGCCTTCGCGATTGAGGCCCCGGGAAGACTCAGCAGCGCCCATCCACCCAGGACTCCGCACGCGCTCCACCGCTGCCAACCACGAACCATGGGCGACTCCTCGGGATGAAAATCTCTGCCCGCACTCTACGCAGCCAACAGGCGTTGAGAATCCCGAACGACGACGTCCCCGGTAGGGAAACACGTGACGCGGCGTGTTGGCACCGCGTCACTTGAGACTG
The DNA here is from genome assembly GCF_900101905.1 of Myxococcus virescens. Lineage (NCBI taxonomy): Bacteria > Pseudomonadati > Myxococcota > Myxococcia > Myxococcales > Myxococcaceae > Myxococcus > Myxococcus virescens. Next base: position 189,715 of record NZ_FNAJ01000004.1, read on the forward strand.
CGCGTGAAACACAAACCCGGCTACTCCGGATTAGAGGTTCCAGGTCCCGCGAACCCCGAGCATGAGCAAGCCATAGGGGCCATCACCCACCTGCTCCAGCGGCGTCTCCTGCGTGAGATTGACGGCGGGGATGTTCACCGTCGAGGTGCCGCTGCGCGTGGTGTAGCGAGCATACGTGCCCGTCAGGTACGGGCCGAACGACAGCGAATCCGACAGCCGCCACTTGCCGCCCAGGGTCAGGTTCACGAACTCAGGGCCGCGCGACTGGCTGTCAATCTCCACCGTTCCGGGCGCGGGCTGGGTGATGGGACCGGAGACCTTGTTGTTGAGCAGGACCATGCCCACGCCCAGCCCCACGAAGGGGTCGAACGAGGCGTCCGGCGCGAAGTGATACTGCACGTGGGGACCGAAGCGGATTTGCGACGTGGAGCAGTCGTAGCCTTCCGGGCACGTGTACGGGTTCGTCTTCGTCAACACGTGCGAGTACTGGCCGAACGCGCCCACGTACCAGCGCGAGTTGAGGCGGTAGCCCGCCTCCAACAGGAAGGCGATGCCCCCATTGGCCGCGTCGCTGAGCTTCAGGTCGCGGACCTGCCGGTCCAACCCCGCACCATCCCGGTAGACGTAGCCGGCGCCCACCTGGAAGCCGACCCCCACGGTGAGCTCCAGGCCCCTGCGTTCATCCCGCGCGGAGGACTCCAGCGCCTGCGCCTCCTCCTGCGCGCTCGCGCGCGTGGAGGCCAGCAGTGACACCACAGCCAGGGCCCAAGACAGCTTTCCCGTCATATTCCCCTCCGTCGAAGTGGGTGTTCTCGGAGCACCGCACTGTGAGGGACTGTAGGGCGGCCCGCACACCCGGCATAGGGCGCGCTGCGTCATGTGTCATGAAGCAGCCAGCCCAGCGCAGAGGACGCGGCACGAGCACAGAGAACTGCCGATGTATGTCTGAAGATTGCACAATGTCGGGCATGAACGTCACGTTGGAGCATGCCCGCGCCCTGGACGCCCTCGCCCGCCATGGCACCTTCACCGCCGCGGCGGAGGCCCTGCGAAAGGGACACACGGCGGTGATGTACGCGCTGCGCACGCTCGAGGCGCAGACGGAGCTGACGCTGCTCGACCGGCGCGGCTACCGCACCCGGCTGACGCCCGCTGGGGAACGGATTCTGGAGCACTGCCGCAAGCTGCTGGCCGCGGAGCGCGAGCTGGAGGCCGCGTGCGCGGAGATTCGCGCTGGCTGGGAGCCCGCGCTGCGCATCGTCTTCGACGGCATCTTCCCCGCCGAGCCCCTACTGCGCGTGGTGAAGGAATTGAGCACCGAGGGCGCCAGCACCCGCTTCCACGTCTCCGCGGAGTTCCTCTCCGGCGTGGAAGCGGCCTTCGTGCGCGAGGAGGCGAACCTGATGGTGACGCTGCTGCCGCCCACCGTGCCGGGCCTGCGCACGTACCGCCTGCCGGAGCTCAAGGCCATCCTGGTGGCCCACCGGGGCCATCCCCTGGCCCGGCGGCGGGGACCGTTGAAGGACGAGGATCTGGCCGAGCACCTGGTGCTCACGGTGCGCGGCTCGGACCCTCGGCTCCAGCTCAGCACCGGCGAGTTGGAGGCACGCTCCACGGTGCATCTCAATGACTTCGCGGCGAAGAAGGCGGCCATCCTGGAGGGGCTGGGCTTCGGGTGGCTGCCCGAATACATGGCCACCCGCGAGCTGCGCCGGGGCGAGCTGAAGGCCCTGAAGCTGGCGGGTGACGCCACCCACGCGTTCCGCCCCCAGCTCCACCACCACGCGGGCATCCCCCTGGGACGGGCCGCCCGCCGAATCGTGCAAGCGCTCACGGAGACGGAATCCACCTCTTGAGTGCGCCTGGAATCAGCTCAGGGTGCGCGTGCTAGCTTCGCGCGCATCATGAAAGGCAGTGACCTCCGAGAAGGCGTCGTTCGCGTGTTGAGCCGGGATCGGCAGCGCGTCCTCGGGACAGGGTTCCTCGTCACCGAGCGCCTGGTGGTGACGTGCTGGCACGTGCTCGACACGCTCAGCGACACCGAGCGTGACGCCATCTGCCTGGAGGTGCTGCAGAGCCACGAGAAGGCCACGGCGCGGCTGCGGCTCGATGCATCGAGCCCCACGGAGGTGGCGGACCTCGCGCTGCTGGAGCTGACGCGCCCGCTCCGAGGACCGTCCACGCCGCTGCCCCTGGGCAGTGCGGAGCGGAGCGCGGACCACCGCTTCGCCACGTTCGGATTTCCACGGGGCTTCGATGACACGGGCACGTGGGCCCGCGGCACCATCGGCTACGCGACGGGGGACGGCGACTTTCGCAAGCTGCTGCTGCACGGCTCGGACATCCGGGAGGGCTTCAGCGGCGGTCCCCTCTTCGACGAGCAGACGCGGCGCGTGGTGGGCGTGGTGCGCTTCAAGGCCGTGGGCTCGGAGGCGAGGGAGGCGTACGCGACGCCCACGGAGCAGCTGCTCGCGCGCTGTCCGGAGCTGAGTGCTTCGGAGGACTGCCCCTACCGGGACCTGGCGTCGTTCCGCGAATCGGACGCGCGGTTCTGGAAGGGACGCGGGCGGGTGCTGAACGAACAGCTGCTGCCGCTGCTCGCGAGGCTGCCCCGATTCGTGGAGGCCTCCGGCCCTTCGGGCAGTGGCAAGTCGTCGCTGCTCCACGCGGGGCTGATTCCCGCGCTGCGGGATGGAACGTTCATTCCGGGCAGCCAGCACTGGGACGTCCGGGCCCTGCGCCCCGGGTTGGAGCCGTTCGCCGCGCTGGATGGCGCGGGCCTGCCCGCTGGAGAGGGGTTGGTCGCGCGCGTCCAGGCGTGGCGGGCCGCGAATCCGGAGCCAGGGAAGCGGCTGGTGCTGGTCATCGACTCGTTCGAGGACGTGCTCCTTCGCGGAAGCAGCGCGGAGCTGGCGCAACATCAACGATTCCTCCAGCAGCTCTCCGCGCTCGCGGACGCGTCTCTGCCCGTGACGTGCGTGGTGGCGCTGCGCGAGGGCTTCGACGCGGTGCTGTCCGAGCGCGCGCCGAGGCTGCGCACCTTGCTCGGTGAGCACCGGGTGCAGGTGCCATCGGTGCTGACGCCCTCGGAGCTGCGGGACATCATCGCCGGCCCGGCCCGGGAGGTGGGCCTGCGCTTCGACCCACCCGAGGTGGTGGACTCCATCGCCCTGGCCGCGCAGGAGGAGTTCCGCGTGGAGTCCGGCGCGGGCGCTCGCGTCACCGTGCTTCCGTTGCTGGAGGTCGCGCTGACGCAGCTGTGGCAGGCGTCGCGGGATGGCGCGATGACCTTGGAGGCCTTCAACGCCAGCGCGGGGCTGCTCGGTTCGCTGGCGCGCTGGGCGGACAGCGTCTACGAACCGCTGAAGCCCTCGGAGCGCCTGCTGGCGGACCGGCTGTTGCTGGAGCTGGTGCAGTTGGGTGAGGCGGACAGCGGCCTGGAGGACAAGGGGCGCCGGGTGCCGCTGGAGGTGCTGCGCGGGCGCCTGGGTGCGCAGGCCGAGATGGACGCGGTGCTCCAGGTGCTCGTCAACGGACGGCTCCTGGTGACAGCCCAGGACGGGCACCGGCAGCGGGAGACGGTGGAGCTGATTCACGACGCGCTCCTCACGCACTGGCAGCGCTTCGTGAAGCTGCGCACCGAGGACCGGGCCTTCCGCCGCTGGCACGAAGCCGTGCAGGCCGACGCGGAGCGCTGGTGGGAAGCGGAGCGCGCTCAGCAGCGACAGGAGGCCGAGCACCGGCTGCTGCGAGGCGAGGCGCTCACCCACGCGCAGGCGATGGTCACGCTCCATCCGCACCAAACGAGCGCACTGGCCCAACGGTACGTCCTGCGCGGCCAGGAAGCGGAGCGGGGCCGGTACAGGCGGACACGGCGAAACCTGTGGCTCGCCCTGGGTGCCTCCGTCAGCGCGCTGCTGGGCGTGAGCGGGTTCTACCTCCGGGCAGTGGATTCCGAGAAGCAGGCCGTGGCCGCAAAGGATGCAGCTGAGCTTGCCGTGGCCGCCGAGGCCGCGACCTCGAAACAGCTCTCCTTGCAGTTGCGCATCTCCCAAGCCGATTCCGTGGTGAGCCTGTCGCGCAGCCCTGGCCGCGAGGTAGAGGCACTCACGCAGGCCATCCAACTCGCGGGAAGCCCGCCGGCAGGCGCGGACGCAGCCCAGGACGAAGTGACCGAAGCGCTGACCGAGGCCATCGCCGCGTTCCTCTATTCGGCCCCCTTGTCCACGGAGCTGGAGGCGCGCACCGTCGGCGCGTTCTCTCCAGACTCACGTCATCTCCTGACACGAGGCGTCGTGCTGACTCCGTCCATGCGGTTCGTCAGCCGGCTCTGGGACGTCCGCACCGCCAGCCTGCTGCGCGAGTTCGAGTCCGTCGACCTGTGCCCGAAAGGCGCGCTCGTGGAATGCACGGACGCGCTGTACGCCGACATTTCAGGGGAGGACACCCACGCCTTTGGCTTCTCGCCTGGGGATGGAACGCTTTGGCTGGGGGGGCGCCGCGGCACCCTGTTCAGGTGGAGCCACCCGGGCGCTGTGCCCTCCATTCCGGATGCCCACCAGGACAGGATTACAGCCATTTCGTTCTCGGACAGCGGCGACCGCGTGCTGTCCGCCAGTCGCGACCGCAGGGTGAAGCTCTGGGATGCGAACACCGGACGGACATTGCGCGAGCTGACCTTCCAGGAGCCCTGCACCCAGGCCGTGCTGTCGGGCGACTCGCGTTACGCCTGGGTGGGCGGTGAAGAACTGACGTGCCTCTACGACCTGACCTCCGATGTGCGCCTCATCCGGTGCATCACGACGCAGGACCCGGGACCCTCGGTCGCCTTCGCTCCTTCGAGCAGGCTTGCCGTGCTCGGCGACCGGCGAGGCGAAGCCAGCCTCCGTCTGCTGGAGCTGCCCTCTGGCCGGGACCTTCATCGCCCGCTCACGAAACTCGAAGGGCACGCGCTCATGCCGTCCTTCGAAGACGAATGCAGCCTCTCGGCCTTCGACGACATCTTCTCCTCGGCGCTCACCGTGCGCTTCTGTGACAGAGGGCCTGGCAACGCCACCGGAAGCACGGCATCCCCGCGGATGCGAACACGCTGGACGCCCATTCCCCTCCATGGACGCCTCTTCGAGAACGGGCGGCGCGCCGTCGAGTTCGCCGAAAATCCCGTGGGCGCCCATCCCTTCATCCGGGTTCCCCAGGCAACCCTGCGCTGGATGTTTCGCCAGGGGCCTTTGGAATCCCGGGCGGAGCGAGCCCTGAGCGCGCCGGATGGACGCACGCTCCTCGTCCAGGCCGAACCCGGCCTCACGCGGAAGAGCATCGATATCTCCACCTGGAGCGAGTACGTGCCGGGCGGCTTCGCCGTGTCCAAGGACCTGCGTTGGATGGTGGTGAGGGAGCCGCAAAGCGGCCAGCTCTCGCTCGTTGACAGGGAGACCTCGAGCCAGACAGCACTGGGCGCGTGTGACGTCAAAGGCGTGCATCCGCCCCTGGAGGGCGCCTTCTCTCACGACGGCCAGTTCCTCGCCGTCCGCTGCGGCGTGAAGGTCCTGTTCTGGGACGTGGCGCAGGCGAATCTTGGACCGCGCACACAGCCGCCGCCCATCGAAGCAGGAATCCACCTGACCTCGCTCCCCGCCCACTGGCAATGGCGGCACGTCACCCCCACGGAGGCCCCCGCTACCGAGCGCGTCCTGGCGTCGCCTCGCACCCGTGCGCACCTCCAGCGGGCCGAGGTGCCTGGCGAGGGCGCGTGTCAGACGCAGAGGACCTTCTCGCAGAGCGCCCTCGTCGAGTTCGCCCCCAGCGGCAGATACTTCGCGATTGAGGACGAACGCTCCGTCTACCTGGGCTCCGCCCGAGACTGCCGGCTGACGCGGGAAGCGCCGCTGGCCACCGCTGCGCTGACATCCCAGGGCGCCTCGTTTTCACCGGACGGCGAGCGTTTCGTCACCCTCTCCAACGTGCCCGAGTCCTCCGCGCTCTGGGAAAGCGCCACGGGGACGAAGCTGGCGCCACTGCCCACGAGCCTGGGAGCCGCCGTCATGGCGTTCTCACCGGACTCCAAGTACTTCGCGGTCGCCAACCACCCCGACGTCTACTGGATGGGACAGGCCTACCTCTTCGACGCCACCAACGGCGAGAGGAAGCCCCTGGCGGCCATCGACGGAAAGGTCAAGGCGCTCTCCTTCTCTCCTGATACGTCCCGGCTCGTCGCGGTGACAGACGATGCCATCCACCTCTTCGACCCGAACTCAGGCGCGCTCGTGCGCAGAATCGACGTGCGCACGGATATCCACGTGAAGGTCCGGCATGCACACGAGCGCTTCGGTGTCTTGGACACGTCGGGCAAGCTCCACTTCTGGCGAACCTCCGATGGCCGGCACGTGGCCGAGTTGCACCAGGGCGAGCACTCCGACCTGGAGATGGTGCCCGATGAGGAGGGCACGCGCGTCGCCACCTTCGACTCGGACGGAGCCTATGTCTTCTCGCTCCGGCCGGACGACCTGCTGCGACAGGCCTGCACGCTCATGCGCGGACGGCGCGAGTACGCACCGGTCCAGTCCATCTGCGACACCTTCCTTCTCCCAGCGGGCCCCCTGGCGGACCTGCCGACGCCGTGAGGCACGACGTCTCCATGAGCGCCACCCAGCAAGGCCGTGAGCCGTTGCACCGGGCACGCCGCACCCTCCGCGACCTGTCGAAGGTCCGCGAGGCACTGCACCCTGAGGGCGTGGAGGCGCTCGTCGCCACGCACCTTCCCCCCACCTGGCGCGTGCCCACCTCCGTCGTCGGCAAGGTGACTGCCGACGCTCTGCGCGACGAACTCCGTGACTTGCTGAAGACGGGCGCGCAGGTCCTCGCGCGGCTGGAGCATTCAGGGGAAGACACGCCCCTCTCCGAAACCGAGCGGATGGCGCTGGAAACGGTCGTCGCCTTCTTCGGGCGCCCTGCCCTCGCCATCCGGAACGGCAGCTTCGGTGCGCCGCCCGTGGGGTGGGAGATGTTGGAGCAACACCGCGAGCACATCGAGCGGACCATCGACGCCACCGGGCGCATCGAGCTGGCCGGAAGCGGCATGCTCGGCACGGGCTTCCTGGTGACCGATGAGCTGGTGATGACCAACCGTCACGTCGCGCAGCACTTCTGCCGGCAGGCGACGGACAAGTGGGTGCTGCGACTCGGCGTGGTGCCTCGGGTGGACTGGCTGGGGGAGCACCAGCGCGATGCCCAGGCCACCTTCCCCATCCAAGGCGTCGCGGCGGTTCACACCGTGCATGACCTGGCGCTGCTGCGACTGGGCGCTCCCAAGGGGGCGGTGCTGCGCCCAGCCCCGCTGCGGCTCGCCACCCAAGCACCGGACGCGACGGACTCCCGCGCCTTGTACTGCGTGGGCTACCCGATGAAGGACCACAGCCGGACGCCGCCCGAGGTGCTGCTGCGCATCTTCGCGGACGCCTTCGGCGTGAAGCGACTCCAGCCAGGAGAGCTGCTCTCGCTCGACCCGGCCCGGCAGCAGCTCTCCCATGACTGCTCCACGTTGGGAGGCAGCTCCGGCTCGCCCATCGTTGATTTGGAGACGCACGCAGTGCTCGGCCTGCACTTCGGTGGCACCCGGCAGGAGAACCACGCCGTCGCGCTGTGGCAACTGGCGGACGACCCGCTGCTGAGCCGCGCGGGCGTCCGCTTCGCCACGCAGTGAGGGCCGTTACTGCGTCACCACGCCGCAGTCGCCCGTCATGTTCGTGGCCGGCTGTCCATTCACCGTGTTGCCAGTGAAGGCGTTGTCGCGGGTGATGACCAGCTCACCCGTATTCGACCCGCGGTTGCAGGTGATGACACCTCCGGCTCCGCCTCGGTTGTTCACGAAGCGGTTGCCTCGCATGACGACGGTCCGCGACCCGCCGATGTCCTCCAACTGGACGGCCGCGCCGGGGCCCAGCGGGATGTAGTTGCCGTCAAACACGTTGCCCTCCAGCAGGTCATTGTCCGGCTGGAAGTAGTGGATGGCGGCACCACCGCCCAGGTCAAAGATGCCCTGGGGGTTGGGCCACGTGAGGATGGGCCGGTCCCAGAGGTCGCTCGTCAGCGAGCCGCCGAAGGCCTGCACGAAGTTGCCCCGGAACGTGTTGCCGCGCAGCACCGTGTTGCGGCCGTGGGTGATGCACACCGCTCCACCGCCGGCCATCGAAGAGGTGCCCGGCTGTGCGAAGCGGTCGATTTCACGAATGCGGTTGTTCTCGAAGACGGTGTTCTCCACCCGCGAGCCGTCGGTGAACATCAGGTCCAACGCGCCGCAGTTGGCGGAGGACTCGTTGTCACGGAACACCGAGTCCGTAATCGTCACCGCCCCCGGGTAGTAGACCCACAGCGCGGCACGCGTCCAATCGCGGTCGCTGTTGTATTGGTTCTTGCGCACATTCTCGAAAATCATGTGCTCGAACACCGGGTCGCCCGAGCCCACGGAGTTGGCGCCGTAGAAGTTCACCCCCCACCAGCCATGGGGGTTGGTGGACGTCAGCAGCACGGGCGCATCCGCCGTTCCCCGGACCTGGATGGCGCCGTACACGCGGACCTCCACGCGGCCCGCCTGGTGGTTCATCACACTGTCGGGGGCGTCCGAATCCACGTCCCGCTCCGACACCTCCGGCCGGCCACGGAAGTCCAGGATGACGCCCGGCCCCACCGTCAGCACCTGTCCGTGGGGGATGGTGACGACCCCGTCTGAATCCCCCTCCACCCGGTACGGCGAGCCCTCCACCGTGAGCCGTCCCGTCAACGTCCCCCTGACAATCGTGCCGCCATCCTCGGGGACCTCGATGTCCGGCCCCGCGTCCGGCGTGCCCGCGTCGCCGTCACTGCCCGCATCCGTGCCGCTGTCCGGCGTGCCTGAGTCCGCGCCGCCGTCCGGCACGCCCGCGTCGCCTCCGGGAGAGAGCCTGTCATCCGGCCCTGACGAACAGGCAACAAGCACCAGGACCACGGGTAGCGCGAACAGCGAGCGCGGGAAGCGGGAGGCTTTCATGTCCCGTCGCGCTAACACGCGCTGCTGGCGGCTCGCAAACCGGGTCCGGACGACCCGTGGACTCATCGCTGGGAGGGACGCGGGTGCCCTGTTACAAGCGCGCGCATGGCGAAAGACGTCCTCGTACTCTCATACTCGGGCTGTGGCACCTGCAAGAAGGCGCTGAAGTGGTTGCAGGAGCACGGTATTGCCCACCAGGTGCGCCCCATCGTCGAGACGCCGCCCACCGTGGCGGAGCTGAAGCAATGGATTGCTCGCAGCGGTGTCTCCGTCCGCAAGTGGCTCAACACCAGCGGCCAGAGCTACCGCGCGCTCGGCAAGGCGAAGGTGGATGCCGCCAGTGACGCGGAGCTGGTCGAGTGGCTGGCCGCGGATGGGAAGCTGGTGAAGCGCCCCGTGCTCGTCACCGGTGACACCGTCCTCGTGGGCTTCAAGCCCGAGGCCTACGAGCAGCACTTCGCCTCGCGCGGCTGAGCCTCGCCCGCAAGGCAGGCGACCTGGCGAGCCCACGGCGGGCCGCCTCTCGCCGACCGGGGCGTCGAGTGAAGACTTCATGTCTTCTCATGGAGACCGGCTCACGACGTCCGCTCGGCGAGATTCTCCTGGAACAGGGAGTGCTCAACCGCGCCCAGCTCCGGGTGGGATTGGTGCATCACCATGAGGTGCATGTCCCGCTCGGGCGGGCGCTGGTGCGAGAGGGCCTCTGCTCCGAAGCCGACGTGCTTCGCGGACTCGCCGAGCAGTTCGGTGTGGACGCGGTGGACCTGGAACGGACCCCGCCAGACGCCAGGCTGCTGAACCACATCCCCGCTCGCGTGGCGCGCCAGTATCGGGTCGTCCCGCTGCGCATCGAAAAGGTGCTGCTGGACCAGGGCGAGCGGGAAGTGCTCCACATCGCGCTGCCCGCCCCCGTGTCGCTGGATGCGGTGGACGCCGTCCGCGCCGTGTCCGGAATGCCACGCGTCGAAGCGCACATCGCCTCGGACGCGGCGCTGGCCCGCGCGCTGGCCGACCTCTATGGCATCGAGACGCCCGCCGAGCCGCCCGCGCCCCCCTCACTCGCGCCCGGGGGCCCCCTGCTGCTCTATGGCTGGCCGCCCGTCACGGCGGTGCTCATCACCCGGCTGCTGGCGAGGAACGGCCTCCAGGCCCGCACCGCCACCCCCTTGGAGGTGCTGCACACCGGGCCGGAGGACGTCGTGCTCGCGCCCCTCCAGGCCATGGAGGGCCTGCTGGCCGGGGAGGTCCACATCCAGGGCGCCCTCATCGTCCACGGCAGCGATGACGAGAGCTTCGACCGGGTCCGCGAGCTCGGCGCACGCGGCTTCCTGGCCAGCCCCCGGGACGAGGAGCTCCTGCTGCGCGCCGTCCGCCGGCTGAGGCCCGACCCCGGCTCGCCCGACTCGGTCCCTCCCTCGCACTGAATCCCACCTGGACGCCGATGGGGCTCGATTCGCGCGCGGAGTGGGATGAAGACTCACCCGGTTCGAGAAAAATCCGGGCCTCGATTCTCAAAAAATGAAGGGGCCAAGCAACTGCGGCAGCGGATCACGGAAAATGGGGACAGATGGCGTCCTTCCGGGCGCCCCCGAATCTCGCTGGAGCCCCCATGTCCCCCCGCATTGGCAACCGTCCGCAGCCGCCCCCGCCGCCGCCGCCCCCGCCCCCGGCTCGCGACACCCGGCCTCCTGCCCAGGGTGGACGTAACGGCCCGCGGGTTGACACCCAGGCCTCCGCGTCCGGTTCGGTGGAGCAGCCGCGGCACAGCGCGCTGAGCGGCCAGTCCAGCTTCACGGCCGGCGGTGCCCGCGCCGATGTGAGCGGCACCGGCCCCGGTGGCATCGACACGCGCGCCCACGTCCAGGGTCCCACGTTCTCCGCGGATGCGCAGGTGGACGCGGACATCGGCCTGTCCGGCATCGACGTGAGCGTCGACATCGACATCGAGGCCAACCTCATCGAGGCGGGCGCCGGGGCCTCCAAGACGGTCGAGTTCGAGATTGCCGGCGAGGAGTACTCCGTCGAACTGGACCTGGAGGCGCTGGGCAAGATTGGCGCCGAGGGCAGCATCGAGCTGGACCTGCACGTGGGCACCGACGGCAACGTGTCCATCAACGCCGCGGCCTCCGGCTTCGCGGGTGCGCAGGCGAGCCTCACGGGCTCCATCGAGCTGAAGCACGAGGACAACACGCTCGCGTCCGGCAGCATCACCGCCAGCGCCAGCGCGGGTGTCAGCGGCGACGCGCACGCCAACATCGGCATCGAGAACGGCAACCTGGAGTTCGACGTTGGCGTGGAGGCCACCGCGGGCCTGGGCCTGGGCGTGGAAGTCGAGGGCTCCGTCAATGCCGGCAACGTGCTGAAGGCCGTGGGTGAGACGGCCGCCGCCGCCGGTGGCGAAATCCTGGAGAACGTGGTCGACGGCGCCATCAACGCCGGCGGCGCGGTGGCCGACGCGGCGGGCAAGGTCTTCACCAACGCGGCGGACGCCGTGACGGACTTCGCGGGCGACGTGGGCAACGGCATCAAGAACGCCTGGGACAAGGTCTTCTAGAGGTACCCACCTCACGCCCCCGCCGCTAGAATCGGTGCCCATGGCCGTCTCCAAGCTGGCATCCTCCGCCGCGCGTCTCATGAAGCAGGGTCTGCTGAAGGAGGCGGCCCGAGACTTCGAGCGCGCCATCGAACAGGACCCGAAGGATGCCAGCGCGTTGCTGGGGCTGGCCCGGTTGCGGCTGGCCCAGCACGACGAAACGGCGGCCCGCGCGGTGCTTCAGCGACTGGTGGCGCTGCACCCCACCCACCCGGAGGCGCTGAGCCACCTGGCCCGGCTGGACGCGGAGAAGGGTGATGCGCGCCAGTTGGACCTGCTGGCCGCGCTCGCCGCGCAGCCCAAGGCGGGCTTCTTCGAGGTCATCAACCACGGCCGCGCCCTGCTGGGGCATGACCGGTACGCCGCCGCCATCCCCGAGCTGGAGCGCGCACTGGCGCTGCAGCCCGGCAATGCCCAGACGCTGACGTACCTGGGCATGGCCCTCCAGGGTGACAAGCAGTTGGACCGGGCACTGCGGCGCTATCAAGAAGCCGCGGAGGCCAACAAGACGGAGCACCTGCCGCTCCAGCTCGCCGCGCGTGTGCAACTGCTGCAAGGGCACGTGGGCGCGGCCATCGTCACGCTTCGGCAGGCAATCCTGCGCAGCCCTCGGGAGACGGCCCTCTTCCGGGAGTTCGCCTCACTGTGCTTGATGGCCGGCGCCCCCGAAGCGGCGATGCGCGCCGCCATCGAGCTGCGCCTCCAGCTCCCCGACAGCGCGGACGCCATCTACCTGCACGGCATCTCCGCCTTCGTGGCCGGCAAGGACGAGGACGCGGACCGCATCCTCCGCGAGGCGCTGGCCAAGGCCCCGGAGTCCGCGCCCGTGCGCGTGGCGCTGGCCAAGGTGCGCCGCAAGCTGGGTGACGACGCGGAGGCCCAGACACTGCTCGAGGCCGCCGTGGCGGCGGACCCGTCCGAGGCCGGCGCCGCCAACGATTTGGCGGTGCTGCACCTGTCGCGTCCCGGTGGTGCCGCCGCCGCGCGCGCCATCCTCACCGAGGCCTTGAAGCATCACCCGGATGACGCGGGCGTCCACCTCAACCTGGCGCTGGCCCTGGCGGACAGCGACAAGGCCCAGGCGCTCACGCACGCCAGGCGCGCCCAGGCGAGCACCCACCGCGACATCCGCGAGCAGGCCGAGCGGCTCATCACCGCCCTGAGCCCGCACTGACGCGGCCTTCGCCGCGCGGCTAGCCCTGCTGGAGCAGGCCCAGCACGCCCAGCACCTCGGGGTACACCTTGTTGGCGAAGTAACGGCCACCCGCGACGGTGAAGTGCACGCCGTCCGCCATGCGCAGGCGCATGGGCTTGCGGAAGCCATCCACCCGGGCCTGACTCAGCGCTCGCCCCTTCGCGTCGGTGAAGAAGGGGCGCGTGTCCAGGTGCACCGCATCCTGTCGGGAGGAGATGACCTCGCGCTGGAGGGCGCGGATGATGCGCAGCTTCTGTTCGAAGCGCTTGAGCCCCGTGGCCGGCAGCTCCAACCAGACAATCTTCCGGCCGGGCGAGGAGAGCACGGTCAGGAAGTCATTGATGCGCTGACGGTACGCGGCCTCCCACTCCGCATGTCCCCAGTGGATGGCCTTGCCGCCCTGGGTGTCCTGGAGCGACTGCCCGTCGTTGCCCCCGAGGATGACGACGACGACGTCCGGCTGGTGACGCTCCACCTCCTCGCGGCCCACGTCCATCCAGTCGAAGAAGTCCGGACGGGCCAGGCCCGTGGAGGACTTGGCGCGGCGGGCCGACTGGATGCGCGGGTGCGCGTCCAACTGGGCCTGGAGGTACTCCCCGAAGCCGGTGGCGATGAGGCTGTCCCCCAGCAGCAGCACCTTGTGCTTGCGCGCCACTTCGGGCGACGGAGCGGGAGCCTCCGGTGCCGCGGCGGGCGCAGGCACGGCCGTGGGCGCCACGGTGGAGGGCGACGGCTCCTGCACGGAAGCAGCGGGCGCGGGCGTCGCGGAGACAACGAAGAGGGTGACGAGCAATCGCGTGAGACGGTTCTGCATTGGCGCCCGAAAGGTAGCGATCCCCACGCCTTCCGTACATCCCCCTGTCGGTCCGAACGTGCCCCGCACCGCCCCTGCCGGGCTGCGTCAGGCGGCGCTGCTCTCCATTTCGGGCACCGCCGGCGCGTCCAGGGCCGCCAACCAGGGCCGCAGGAGCCCCGCGCACGCCTCCGGGTGCGTGAAGTAGGGCACATGCCCCGCGCCCCGCAGCAGGTGCCGTGGCGTTCCCGGCGGCAGCGACGCGGCCAGGCGCTCCACCGTGGACGGCGGCACCAGCACGTCCCGCGTCCCCTGGATACAGACGCAGGACACGGGCAGCCTGCGCAGCTCCGGTGGGGGCGCCTCGCCCCGGATGGCCAGGGCGCGATGCCAGGTGGAGCTGCGCTCCAGCGCCGTGGTGGGCACGACTTCGGGCACACGGGAGAAAGACACCGGCGTCCAGGCCGCGAGCCCCGCCGCCACCGCACCCGGCCGGGCCCACCGGGCGATGGGGCCCATCATGCCAATGACGAGCCCGCGCACGCCCAGGTGCTCGGTGCGGGTAAAGGCGCCCAGGAAGGCCACGCCTCGCGCCGCGCCAGCCGCCGCCAGATGCGCGGCCACCATGCCTCCGAAGGAGCTGGCCACCACCGCGTCCACATCTCCCACGGCCCGCAGCACCTGCCGCGCCAAGGCGCCCGCGCCGCACGCGGCCGCCTCACCTTCGGGGTACTCCACCAGGATGGGACGGGCCCAGGGCAATAACTGGTGGGCCAGCGCCTGGAAGCCGGAGCCACGCGCGCCCAGTCCGGGCAGCAGCAGCACCCGAGGCCCCCGCCCCTGCCCCCACTCCATCCACTGGACCTCTCGACGCATGCCTCTCCTTCGCGGGACGCGGCGAGGAACACCGCCAGTGCGCCGGTTCTGCCCGGCCCGTCCGTCAGCATGCCCGGCGGGCAGGCCGCGATGCCAGTGAGGCGCTCAGGCCCCCAGGGTGCGCAGCGCGGGGACGCGGCCCAGGCCCAGGAAGGCGCGCGTGCGCTCATGGTGCGGATTGGCGAGCACCCGGGCGGGCGGGCCCTCTTCGATGATGTGCCCGCCGTGCAGCACCAACACGCGCGAGGCCAGCTCGTACGCGAAGCGCATCTCGTGGGTCACCGCCACCAGGGTGAGGCCGTCCGAGAGCAGTTGCTCCAACAGGTCAATCAGCGCCCCCACCCGCTCCGGATCCAACGCGCTGGTGGGCTCGTCCATCAGCAGCACCTCCGGCTCCATGGCCAGGGCCCGGGCAATGGCCACCCGCTGCTGTTCGCCGCCGGAGAGCTCGGAGGGGTACGCGTCCTCGCGGTGGGACAAGCCGACCTTCGCCAACAACGCCCGGCCCCGCTCGTTGGCCTCTGGCCGGCCCATGCCCTTCACGTGCATGGGGGCCTCCGTCACATTGCCCAACGCCGTGCGATGCGCGAACAGGTGCCACTGCTGGAAGACGAAGCCGACGCGGCGGCGGATGCGGCGCACCTTCTCGCCCTGCGCGCGAACATCGCCCGGTGCCAGCGTGTCCGGCCCCACGCGCACCACGCCCCCGTCGAAGGACTCCAGTCCGTTGAGGCACCGCAGCAGCGTGCTCTTGCCTCCACCGGAGGGGCCCACCAACGCCGTCACCTCGCCCGGGGAGAAGACGGCGTTGATGCCCTCCAGCACCGGCCGCCCCTCGTAGCGCTTGCTCAGCTTCTCGACTTCAATCATCCGCGCTCCAGCCTCGCTTCCAGGTGCCTCGCCAGCCGGGACAAGGGATAGCTCATTGCCAGGTACATCAATGCGCACAACGCGCCAGGTATCAGCCAGCTTCGAACATCCACCGCGGTAATCGTCATCCGCTTCGTGAGCTCCACCACGGAGATGACGGATACCAAGGAGCTGTCCTTGAGCAGCGCGATGAAGTCGTTCGCCACCCCAGGCAGCGCTACGCGGAAGGCCTGGGGGAGGATGACCCGCCGCAGCGCCAGCCGCAGGGGCATGCCCAGTGCCATCGCCGCCTCCAGCTGCCCTCGTGGCACGGCCAACACGCCCGCCCGGTAGACCTCCGACTCGTAGGCCGCGTAGTTCAGGCCCAGCCCGAGGATGGCCGCGCTGATGGGGTCCAACCGGAGCACTCCGGCCAGCCCGTAGTAGAGGACGTAGAGCTGAAGCAGCACCGGCGTGCCGCGAAACAATTCCACATAGGCCGTGGACAGCCGGGCCGCCCAGCCAGGCCCGTACAGCCGCGTCAGCGCCAGCCCCACGCCCAGGGGGATGGCCAGCACCATGGCGCCCACGGACACCAGCAGCGTCACGCCCGCGGCCTGGAGGAACAGCACCAGCTGTCCCCAGCCCATGCGCGCCGTCTGCGTGGGCGCCAGCACCTCGCGGGTCTGCGCATCCGTCCAGTCGACCATGCGCTGCTGCTCGGCGTTGTCGATGCCCCAGCGCTGGAAGATGGCGCGCAGCTCGCCCGAGCGAGCGATGTTCCCCAGCGCCGTGTCCAGCGCCTCCCGCAGGTCCTCCTCACCGGGCCGCACGGCGATGGCGTAGTAGCCTTTCCCCACGTCGCCCACCCCCCGGAGCCCTGGACGTGGCTGCCCGTAGCGCTGCGCGATGATGTCGTCCATCAACACGGCGCGCACCCGCCCCTGCTCCAGGTCGATGTAGGGCTCCTCCACGCCTTCGTAGGGAACCGCCTCCACGCCGCTGCGCTGGAGCAGGTCCCACGCCAGGGAGTTGGCCAGCGTCCCCACCCGCTGGCCCTTCAGCGCATCCAGCCCGGTGACGGCCGCATCGTCCCGCCGCGCCAGCAAGCGCAGGTGGAAGACGTAGTAGGGCCGCGTGAAGAGGATGCGCCCGGAGCGCGACGGCGTGACTTCGAGGCCGTTGAGCGCCACGTCGAACGAGCCGCGCTCCAACGAGGGGACCAGGCTGGACCAGTCGTTCTGGACGAACCGGGCCCGAACCCCCAGCTCACGCGCCAGGGCCTCCGCCAATTCCACCTCGAAGCCTCTCATGCCCCCCGGTGCGTCCGGGTCCTCCGTGGCGTAGGGCTCTCCACCCTGGGCATCCGCACCCCAACGCAGCTCCCCCGTGCGGCGCACCCGCGCCAGTCCCGAGTCCTGTTCCGCGCCACACGCGCTCAGCAGCGCCAGCAGCGCCAGCACGGAGGGCAGGAGGAATGAAGGCCTGATTGCCTGGGACAGTGACGGGCTCCTTCTGGCGTGTGCGAGGCCCCCCGCCATATGCCAGGAGCCGCCCCACCGCCAGTCGCTCCTGACAGCGCCGCCCCGCACTGGTAGGCCGATGCCCCTGAGTGGCATTCCGCCGGCTCCGGAACCTGGGGGTTTCGATGCCGTGGTGGAGCCGATCCCTGACACGCGGGGAGCATCACGCCCTGCCCTCCATCCCCCACAAGACACGCCTCTTCCTGGTGCGCTCCAGCGTGGCCACGGGCCTGTCGTGGCGGGCCTCCTTCCGCGCGCTCCCGCACGGGCCCGCCTCCCGCGTGGCGCCCCTGGACGAGTTCAGCCTGCCGCTCACCCTCCTGCTGGCGTTCCTCATCCTCCACGAACCCCTCACCTGGCGGATGGGTGTGGGCGTGACGCTCATGGCTGGGGGTGCATTGCTGACGTTGAAATGAACCCCGGGTGCAATGGGATGAAGCAATCCCACCCACCCTGTCGCAGGTGCGAGCATGACCCGGCATTCATTTTCCAGACGCTGGGATTTTCCGTAGGTGCCCGGTCTAGAGTGCGCGCCCGAGGAGCGACGTTGTCATGGATGCGTTCAAGGTTCTGGTGGTCGACGATGAGCAGCCCATCGCACGCGCGCTGCAGCGTCTGTTGAAGCGAGAGGGATTCGAGGTCCAGATTGCCTTCAACGGCAACGAGGCGCTGGAGCGGCTGGAAGGGTTCAGCCCGGACATCGTGCTGACGGATTTCCGGATGCCAGGAATGACGGGCAGCGAGCTGCTCCAGCGCATCAAACGCAGTCATCCGCTGGCCCTGCGCCTCATCATCTCCGGCTATGCGGACTTCAAGTCCGTGGTGGCCTCCGTGAACGAGGGCGAAATCTGCCGGTTCATCAGCAAGCCCTGGGACGACGCGGAGCTGGTGACGTACCTCAAGGGCCTGCTGCGGCACCGCGAGACGATGGCGTGCCTCTACGCCCCCTTCCGGGAGGCGCCGGACGGCGTGAACGCGGAGGTGGGCATGTCGGCCGCGTCCATGGTGCTCAAGGTGCAGGTGGCCGACCCGTCCTTCCCGGCGGACCAGGCCGTTGCGCTCATCGAGCGCTTCGCGGGCCTGCTGGCCGACGACCGCCTCAAGGTGGTGGGCGGATTGCTCAAGCGCTACGGCGGGCGCCTGTCCTTCATGGCGGACGTCGGTGGCCCCCAGCGACTCCGGCTGGAGGTGCCGATGCCCACCCTGGAAACCGTCAACGCCCTCCGCCCAGGCGCGAGCGACGCCTGACAGCGACGCAGCCCGCCCCACATCGGCGCCCCCCCTGCCTGACAACGCCTCGCGCGGTCCGGGCGCTCGCGCACCACCGCGCGCTGGATGTCGCGGGTGCCCGGGAGCTGCTCGACCGGGCCATCCAGTGCAGTCAGAAGCCCTCCATGGCGCGGCTGGCCGACCTGGCCCGCACGCCCTTCCGCAAGCCGGAGGACGCGCGGTTGCTGGAGCAGGGCCTGGGGGCGCTGCGCGATTCGGGCGCGCAGGACCTCGCGCTGCTGCGCCACATCGAGGGACGCTTCTACCTGGAGCAGGTCGCGCACAGAGGGCAGGCGCTGGCCGACGCCTCCAGGCTGCCGGCAGCGGGCGTGAGCGCGCACAAGGCCCGCGTCTACAGCTACACGTCACTCATCCTCGACGCGGGCCGGACGGGCGAAGGGGCTGGCGCTCTTCGCCGAGGAGCACGCCATGCCCGCGCCGGAGCGGTGCGTGTTGGGCGTCGCGGTGGATGATGAGCGGACCTTCGTCGTTGCCCGGGACGCGGAGGGGCGCCTCCTGGTCCACCACGACCCGGGAAGGAGGGCGCCGGAGGAAGGCGTCGAAGACCTGGTAACCGACGCGGTGAGGAAGGCCCTTCGCGCCTGCCCCAGCGTGGACGTCCTCGCGCGGCCGCCGGTGCAGGGGCGCGCGGGGCTGCTGCCGCCCGAAATCGCCTGGTCCGACCGGGTGGGCGGCCTGACCGATACGCCGCCGTCCCAAGCGAACGCCCAGCGGCTCATCGTGACGGACGTGCTGGCGCCCGCGTCGCTGCACCCGCCCACGCTGCGCGCGTGGAACCCGGCCAGCGAACTACCGCGCGTCCGCCCCCGAGGCTCCCTCAAGGGATGGAGCCGCCGGCACGAGCCCGCTCAGCGTCTCCACGTACGTGGCGGCCACGCGAAGGAAGCGCGCGCCCTTCACCCCGGTGAGGTACTGCCGCTTCATCGCGCGCGTCGCGCCCACGTAGAACATGGCGCGGCGGATGCGCTCGTTCTCTCGGGCCGAGCGCTCGCGGGCACCGGCCATCCACTGCTCCGCGGTGTCCAGCGCATCCAGGCCCGCGAAGAAGACGATGGGGCATTCGTGCCCCTTGCAGGAGAACACCGTGGTGGCGCGCACGTGGTCCACGCCGCTGACGCGGAAGTCCGTCACGTTGCGCCCGCCCTTGCCTCCGTAGGCCTCCGCGGGCACGCCCGCGCGCTTGAGCGCCTCCGTGTACTGGGAGGGCATGACGGGGGCCACCACGAGGATGTCACTGGGGTGGACGCCCTCCTCGCGGATGAGGCGGGCCACCTCGCGAGCCACCTGCCGCGCCTCGCTGGCGCTGGAAGCGAAGCCGCGCACCTGGGGCAGCACGCCGCCGCGCTCGGTGGACTGCACGCGGAAGAGGCCCTCCAACGTCTCCTCCGGAAGCCAGACGAGCCCCTCGCGCGCCAGCTCGCCCACCTTCATGTATTCGCGCATGCCGGGCTCGGCCGCGGCGTGCTGGCGCAGCGGGTCCAGCACCACGTTGAAGGCCACATCAAGGATGTCCCGGGTAGCGCGGAACGTCTCCTTGAGAACGCGGGTGCGGCCACGGAACGACAGCCCCTCGGGCAGCTGCTCCTTGAGCGCGTCGATGGGCACCTGGCCGTAGACGTTCTGCGAGTCGTCCATGAAGAGCTGGAAGCAGCGCACCTCGCGCCCGTCCGGCAGCGTGTCCGGACGCACCAACGTGTGGAGCATGGCCAGCGCCTTGGCGTCCATGTCCTGGGCCTCGTCGACGAAGACGCCATCGAAGGAGGCGGGGGCATGGCGGCGCAGCGCCCCCACGTGCAGCACCGTCACCCGCGCGCGCAGCTCACGAACCCGCAGGCGGCCCGCGCGCTGGGCCAGCGCCTCCACCAACAACTTGTCCACCAGCGGGGCCAGCGCACGGTTGAAGAAGGACACCAGCACCTGCGCCTCGGAGTGCTCCAGCAGGTAGCGCGCCACCCAGTGCGCCAGCACGTACGTCTTGCCGCTGCCCGCCACGCCGCGCACCAGGTGGTGCCCGTCGTCGAAGCGGCGCTCGAAGAGGGACACCTGCTCGTGCGTGAAGAGGGGCTTGCCGGGCCGCGCGCCCGAGATTTCCGCGCCCAGGTCCACCGGCACCGGCGGGGGTGGCGGCGGCGGCGCGCGCTGCGGCATGGGCAGCGGCTCCAGGCGCAGCGGCTCACCAGGGTGCACACGAAGACGCGGCAGCAGTGACAGGAAGCGCTGGGGAATGGTGGCGGCGCGCGCCTCGTCGCGGGAGGCCAGCACCAGCAGGTAATCCTTCGCGCGGCTGGCGGCCACGTTGAGCATGGGCACCAGTGTGTGAGGCGGAAAGGGCCTGCCTCCGGCGACGGTGTCCACCAGCACCACGTCGTACTGGGTGCCCTGCTGGCGATGGATGGTGGACGCACTGAAGACGTCCCCGCGCAGGCCCGCGGCATTGCCCAGCCGGCGCAGCAGCGCGGCCTGCGCGCGGTAGGGCGTGACACACAAGACGCTGAGGCCAGAGCGCACCGCCTCGCGCGCCAGGGACACGGCGAGGTTGGCGGACAGCTCGCGCTGGTAGCCGGAGCCCGTCTCCCCGCGGCCGTGCGTGAGGCGCTTTGAATCTCGCGTGAGGCCGTCCAGCACCACCCAGCCCGCGCGCACCGAGGGGAACGCGGCCACCGGAGCGGGCCGCTCCGCGCGCTGCTTGACGACGTCGCCATCCTCCAGCGCGCCGCCGTAGCAGAAGTGGCTCACCACCTTCGCGATGTCCGGGTGCATGCGGTGCTGGGTGCGCAGCAACAACACATCCGCGCGCGCCGCGTCCTTCACCGCGTCTTCCAGGTGCGACAGCCCGCTGCCGCGAAGCCACTTCTGCGTGCCCTTGCCCGCGCCCTCCGCGGCGCGGCTCACGGGGCCAATCTGCTTCGGGTCTCCCGCCAGCGTCACCCGCTCCGCCAGCGGCCCCATCAACGCGGTGGCCACGCGAGTCACCATGCCGGCCTCGTCCACCACCAGCCGCGCGAAGTGCCGCTTTCCCTCCAGCTCCGACACCAGGCGCAACGCGCGGTGTACGGTGACCACCACCAGCGGGCAGTCCCCCTTCTCCACTTCCTTGAGCGTGGGGTCCTTCACCTTGCCGCGCAGTCCGCGCAGCTCCGCCTGGAGCTTGGCCAGCTCATGGGCGGGGCCGCCTCGCACCCGCTGGAGGATGAGCTCCCGCTCCCGCTCCTCGATGCTTGCGCGCAGCTTGCCGCCCTTGGTGTCCTCCAGCATGACGGTGGGCAGCTTCACCAGCGCCTCGCTCGCGCCGGTGCCACCACGGAAGATGCTGCGCGCCAGGGGCCGCAGCGGAATGGGCTCGCGCTCCAGCAGCGCGCTGACGCGGAGGACCAGCTCGTCCGCGGCGCGGTTGGTGGGCGCCACCGCGAGGATGCGCTCGCCCGGGAAGGCGCGCAGCGCCCGCGCGATGAGGTCCGCCACCGCCGTCGTCTTGCCCGTACCGGGAGGTCCCCAGATGCAGCCCCAGGGCTGGCGCCACAGCCGGTCGGCCGGAATCAGGGCCTCGTCCTGAGGCGTCAGCGTGGCCGGAGGCGCCTCCCCACAGGCGCGGCGCAGGGACTCGGCGAGGGCGTCCTGCCGCTCTTCGTACGCGGAGGCCGCCGCGCACAGGGCCTCGGCGAAATCGTAGGGCCGATAGCACCAGCGGTCCGCGGACAGCGCGCGGCGGTCCACGTCATCACCGTGGCTGGGTGCGGCGAACACCCGCCCCGATTCGAAGTCCAGGTGGACGACGTCTCCGCCGAAGACGCACTCCTCCCCCAGGAAGCCGAGCACCGAACCTCCCGACCAGTCCGGATCCGCCGCCGGACGCGGGATGAGCGACAGCACCCCTGGTCCCTGGAGGCTGACCTCGCGCACGTCCTGCAGCAGCTGCGCGCGGTACTGGCTGCGCTCGGACAACAGCGCCTCCCGCAGGTCCTCCGGCAGATACGCCGGCGGAGCCCAGAGCTCGCGGCGCTTCCCGGTGGCCACCGCGGCGCGCATCGCCTCGCGCTCGGCAGGGCTGACGTCCTCGGGCGCGGAGACATCGCGCGACGGAACGTCCTCTCCGCCTTCCCGTCCCCGCGCCATCCGCGAGACGAGCAGCAACGGATTCGGCGCCCGGGCCACGTCCGCCTTCGCCTCGGTGGGCTCAGGGGCCTGGGGCGGCTCCACCCGCACCGCGTTCTCGGTGCGCCGCAGCGCCACGTCCTCCTCACGTGGAGGCTCGGGTGCCTGGAACGTGTTGCGCCAGCGCGGCACTGCCCCCACCCGCCGGGGCGGAGCGGCTTCGGGCGGCGGCGCATCGTCGTATTCGACATGCAGCTCGCGCGTGGACGCAGGTGCCTGCGAGCCCCCGTCTCCGGGCTCGGCCGCCTCGCCCGCACGTCCCGCCTCCGGCCCCCGCCTCATCGGACGCGCGGCCTCCACACCTCGCCGCGCACCGGCCCTGGGCCACCGGTGCCACGCGGGGCCGTTACATCCGGCAGGGCTGGAGAAGACGCTGCGGCTGCCATGGCGAACACTCGCGAAGCCTACACTTCATGACCTGCCCACCCGAACAGGTCGCCACATGTAAGAGGCCGGCCAAGGTAGGGGAGGCTTGGATCGCCGTCAATGCGCCACACCCAGGGTGCATGCGCGGTGGGTAGGAAGGCAGGCCGCCCCGGTGTACACCCTCTCCAGCCGGGCTTGCTTCCGCGTCCTCCCGATGTTCTGGGTGGAAGCCCCCCGCCCTCCTCACCGACATGGCCCATTCGACGCGCTACGCCCATCCCTTCCTGCCTACCACCCGTGCCGACATGCAGGCGCGCGGCTGGGAGCAGTGCGACATCATCATCGTGACGGGGGACGCGTACGTGGACCACCCGGCCTTCGGGCCGGTGCTCATCGCGCGCTTCCTGGAAGGTCGCGGCTTCAAGGTGGGCCTCCTCCCCCAGCCGGACTGGCACTCGGCCGAGCCCTTCAAGGCGCTGGGGCCGCCGCGCCTGTTCTTCGGCGTGGCCGCGGGCAACCTGGACTCGATGCTCAACCGGCTGACGGCCCAGAAGAAGAACCGCTCGGAGGACCAGTACAGCCCCGGCGGGCAGACGAATTGCCGGCCGGACCGGGCCACCATCGTCTACGCGCAGCGCTGCCGTGAGGCCTACCCCGACGTCCCCATCATCCTGGGTGGCATCGAGGCCAGCCTCCGCCGCATCGCCCACTTCGACTACTGGAGCGAGAAGGTGCGCCGCTCCATCCTCTTCGACGCCAAGGCGGACCTGCTCGTCTTCGGCATGGGCGAGCGCCCCATCATGGAAGTCGCGGACCGCATGCGCCAGGGTGAGCGCATCCAGGACATCCGCGACGTGCGCGGAACCGCGTACACCATCAACGACGAGGAGATGCGCGCCCTGGAGGCGGACCCGGCCCGGCGCGCCGCGGACCGCAAGACGGTGGTGCTGCCGTCCTACGAGCAGGTCATCGAGGACAAGCACGCCTTCGCGGTGATGAGCCGCGACTTCCAGATGGAGACCAACCCGGGCAACGCGCGTCCGCTGGCGCAGCGCCACGGCAACCGCGCCATCTACATGAACGCGCCCGCGCTCCCGCTGGAGGACGGCGTGGGCACCGCGGGCGCCGAAGGCAAGTCCGTGGCCATGGACGAGCTGTATGACCTGCCCTTCAACCGCGTACCGCACCCGATGTACCGGGAGCGCATCCCCGCCTACGAGACGGTGAAGCACTCCATCGTCCTCATGCGCGGGTGCTTCGGCGGCTGCACCTTCTGCTCCATCACCGAGCACGAGGGCCGCGTCATCCAGAGCCGCTCCGCGGAGAGCGTGCTGCGCGAGGTCCGCGCCCTGCGCCGCATGGGCGACTTCCGGGGCACCATCACCGACCTGGGTGGCCCCACCGCCAACATGTACAAGCTCAAGTGCAAGAGCGAGGACATCGAGAAGCGGTGCCGCAAGCTGTCCTGCGTCCACCCGGGCGTGTGTGAGAACCTCCAGACGGACCACGGGCCGCTCATCAGCCTCATGCAGGACGTGCGCAAGGAGGACGGCGTCAAGCACGTCTTCATCGCCAGCGGCGTGCGCTACGACCTGGCGGAGCGCTCGCCGGAGTACGTGAAGGAGCTGGCCGCGCACCACGTGGGTGGGCAGCTGTCGGTGGCGCCGGAGCACGTCTCCCCGCGCGTGCTGGAGAAGATGAAGAAGCCCGGCATCGAGAGCTTCGAGCGCTTCCAGCAGATGTTCGCGTGCGCCAGCGAAGAGGCCGGCAAGGAGCAGTACGACATCCCCTACTTCATCAGCGGCCACCCGGGCTCCACGCTGGAGGACATGGTGGAGCTGGCGCTGTGGCTGAAGCAGAACGGCAAGCGGCCCCGGCAGGTGCAGGACTTCATCCCCACCCCCATGGCCATGGCCACCGCCATGTACTTCACGGGCCTGGACCCGCTGAAGATGGAGCCCGTCTACACGGCCCAGGGCCTGCGCGAGAAGCGGCTCCAGAAGGCGCTGCTGCTCTACTGGAACCCGGAGCAGTGGCCGCTGGCGCGAGAGGCGCTGAAGCTGGCCGGCCGCGAGGACCTCATCGGCCGCGGGCCCCACGCGCTCGTCCCGCCGGAGTCGCCCGGGGAGGCCGCGCGCCGGCAGCGTGCCGAGCGCGACACCGGCGCGGGTGCCTCCGCGCCGCGTCATGAGGCCACGCCCCGGTCCGGACCGAATGGAACCGCGCGTCCCCGGGCGCGCCGTCCCGGTGGGCCTCGCGCCCGCTGAGCGCCCTGGAACCTGGGAGCCCGAACGCGCGGTTTGAATAAACCGCCGCGATTTTCGTCGGGCCTCCCACCATGCTCAGCCTCCTCTCCGCGTTGTGGCTCGCCACGGCTCCCGTGACGACCTCGGAACAGCCCGTGGTCCGCCCCCCGCCTCCGCAGTGCGTGTTCTCCCAGGGACGCTCGGTGTGCGGCTACCAGTGCAAGACGACCGGAACACAAACAGCCTGTGCCCGGACGCCCTACGGCATCTGTGAGGTCCTGGTGGGAGGCGTGCACTGTTGGGACCCGCCCCTGGTCGCCATCCAGCACCCGCCCACCACGAGCGCGAAGCCGGAGTGCAAGGAGAGCCGGGGCCAGGTGGCCTGCGGCTACAACTGCCGCCAGTTCAACGGCGAGGTGGCCTGCAACCGGACGCCCTACGGCGTCTGCTCCACGAACTTCAACACGCTGACCTGTTGGGACCCGCCGGACGCCGTCATCCACCAGTACGGCGCGGAGACGCCCGCGCCCCGCTGCCTCAACGCCTCCGAGGACATGGCCTGCGGCTATGACTGCAAGGCCACGCGCACCGAGGTGCAGTGCGCCAACACGCCGGACGGCGTGTGCCGGCTCGACAACCAGCGCTTCACCTGCTTCGACCCGCCGTCGCTGCTGCACTGCGACCACAGCGCGCCGCCGCCGCCCCGGCGCTGAGAGCATACGTCCAGCGCGTGTGGCTCGGCACGCGAGTCATGCCCGCGAAGGGGAGGCTCAGGCCCCCCTTTGCGGCGCTACACGGCTCCGGATAGGGTGCGCCGCCTTTCGCGACATCGCGACACACCCAGGAGCACGAAGACGATGGCCAGGACGACCCAAGAGCAGACCCAGGAGCGCCACGCGTTTCTGCTCGACCTCTTCCGCCAGCAGCCGGACATCAGCAGCAAGGAGGCGCTGGAGTCCTTCAAGGACAAGTTTGGCGGCACCATCAACATGAAGACGTTCAACCAGCTCCGCGAGCAGGCCGAGGACGAAGCCGCGTCGGCCGCCGCCGCCGCGCCCGCCCCCGCCCCGGAAGTGGAGCCCGAGCCCGAGGCCGAGGAGACCGAGGCGACGGTGGACGACGCCGCCGCCCGTCTGAAGGCCGCCGCCGCGGCCCCCGAGGCCATCAACGGCGCGGCCGGCGCCCCCGCCAAGAAGGCCAAGGCGAAGGGCAACGGCCCGAAGAACATCTTCGTGGACGCGCCCAAGGAGCACCTCACCTTCCTGGAGGGCATCATCCAGCAGTTCCAGGAGGCCGGCGCCGCCAACATCCGCATCGACCACGCCACGGACCGGTGGATGGTCGTCGTGGTGGACTCGAAGTAGCAGGACCGTCCCGGGCCAGGCGGAGTGCCCGCCTGGCCGGGAGGCGCGCCGTCAGCGCTCGGCGGACGGCGCCAGCATCTCCAGAGGAAGCAGCGCGGAACGGGACAGGCTGCTCACCTCCAGCGCCGGGCCCGCTCCACTCACGCGCGCCCCCTGGAATCCCGTGGCGTCAGCGGCGCCCTCTTCCCACGCCACGAACCAGGCCGTCCCGTCCCACACCACCACGGGCGCGCGTGACGTCGCCCCGGCGGGCAACACGACGGGCACATCGAGCAACTGTCCATCCAGGCTCACCCGAGCGGCCAGCATGCCCGGCGTGCCGGAGAGATTCTCACTCCAGACCGCCAGATAGGCATCGGTGCCCCGCGCGGCGGCGACCGGAGGCTTGTGGCCCCACGGGCGCGTGAGGCGCAGCGCCGGCCTGTCCTTCACCGTGTCATCGTGCGTCACACGGGTCGCCAGGATTTCGTGCGGGCCGAATTCGTCCGTGCCTGTCGTCGTGCCCGCGTAGGTGACGAGGAACTTGTGGTCTCCGGCCGCCACGGCGGGCGCGATCTCCTGCTGGAAGTCCCCCGTGGAGATGGTGAAGCTCGAGCCCAGGATGCTTCCGTTGTCCCCCACCCGGACACCGCGCACGCGGTGGATACCCTGCCGGGTGGCATCCCAGACGACGAGCGACTTGTTGCCACTGGGCGCCACCCGCGGCAGCGTCTGCTCGTCCGCGCCCGTGGCGATTCCGAAGGCCGCGGGCCCGTCCAACGCGAGGTTCTTTCGGAAACGGGCGCCGTAGACATCGGCGGTATCGTTCTTGTCGTCCTGCCACACGACGAAGAAGTGGTTGCCCGTCCACGTCACGTCGGGGACGGTTTGAGCGCCCTCACGGACGACGAGCGGGACACCGCCAGGCCCATCCAATCGGATGCCGTCTTTCGTCACCCGGTTCCCAAAGAGGTCCGGCGTGAGGGTTCCACCCCGCTCGTCACTCCAGACGACCAGGAACTCCTTGCCGTCCCAGGCCACGGCCGGGCTGATGGCCATGTTGGAGGCGGAGACGGAGAGCTGCGTGCGCTCGGACACGTCTCCGTCGGACGTCACACGGATGGCGTTGATGATGCTCTCCACATCGCCGACGAAGGGGAAGGCGAGCAGACACAACTCGTGCGCACAGGCGATGCCTGGAGGCCCTCGCACCTCATCGGAGCCGAAGACGACGAACCGGCGGCGCACATCTCCGTCCCGCTCCACATGGGCGGCAACCAGACCGGAAGCGCTGACCCAGGTGACCAGGAAGAACTTTCCGTCCCAGGCCACTCGAGGCTGCCCGCCATCGAACCCGCTGCCCGCGTTGATGGGAAAGCCCCCCGGGTCCAGCACCTTCCCCTTGGGTGTCACCCGCGCGCCGAAGACGCCCCCCTCGCGTTCGTCCTGCCAGACGACCAGGAACTGTTTTCCATCAAAGGCCACGCCTTCGCCCGGCCGCCCCGTGGGCGGACGCTTCCCGATGTTCCTTCCCATCTCGGACGGTCCGGCCCGCCCGTCCAACGCCTCCCAGACCGCCTCCGGCACGCCTTCAGGCGCGTCGTCCAAGGGCATACCGCAGGCGGACAGCATCACTCCCAGCAACATGCTGCTCCACCGCGCCACTCGCACGGGCTTCCACTTCCCCTGACGCATACGTTGCTCCCCTCTGGTTCGACAGGCGGCAACCTCAGGCGCGCGCGGTGACGCAACAATCCGCCCGGTGGGGAGGGAAACGCATCCGTCACGGCGCCCTATCCATCCCGTCGGGTCCCTTCCGGGACGCCCTCGCGCCAGCGGTTGTCACCGGTCCACCACCTCGCCACCCAGGGAGTGGTCCACACGGCCTCCCTTGTGGATGAATGGCGCGCGTGATGCGCACGCTCCTCATCGCCTCCGTCCTGCTGGTCGCCACCGCCTGCTCGCGCGCCAGCGCCACGCGTCCTGGTTCCGCCGTGGAGCAGCCTAGCGTCCAGGCGCCGCTTCCCATCGAGTGGTCCTCGCCTCTGCACCGAGAGCATCCGCTCACGGGCCGCATCTGGGACGTGAAGGCGGCCCGCTTCGTGGACGCGAACACCCTGCGCCGCTCGCTCGCCCAGGCCCGCTTCGTGGTGCTGGGAGAGCGGCATGACCAGCCCGACCACCACCAGCTCCAGGCGTGGCTCATCCAGGCCCTGACCGAGGGAGGCCGGAAGCCCGCGCTGGCCTTCGAGATGCTCGACGTGGGGCAACAAGCGGCGGTGGACGCGGCACTGGCCCAGGCCCCGCGGGACACGGAGGCGCTCGCGCTCGCTGTCAACTGGGCGGGCAGTGGCTGGCCGGACTGGGCCCTGTATCGGCCCGTGTTCGCGGCCGGGCTGGAGGCGGGGCTTCCCATCGTCGCCGCCAACCTGCCGCGCGCGCAGGTGAGGGATTTGGTGATGCGCGGCCCGGAGGCCCTGGCCCCCGAGCTGCGCCAGCGCCTGTCTCTGGACACGCCGCTGCCCGAACCGGTGGAGCAGGCGATGCGCCAGGAGCAGGACGAAGCCCACTGTGGTCATCTGCCCCAGGAGATGCTCGGTCCCATGGTGCAGGCCCAACGTGCACGGGATGCACACCTGGCGGACCGGCTGTCGAGCGCGGACACGGGCCAGGGCGGCGTACTCATCACAGGCAATGGCCATGCACGGACGGACCGGGGCGTTCCCGCGCAGCTCGCGGCCCGTGCGCCCGGCCAGGACGTGCGCTCCGTGGGATTGCTGGAGGTCGACCCGAAGCTGCCCGAGCCGGCGGACTACGCGGCCTCTTTCGGCGCGCAATCCCTGCCCTTCGACTACGTCTGGTTCACGCCGGCGGTGCCCATGGAGGATCCGTGCGCCGCGCTCCTCAAGCGCCCCAAGAAGTAACTCCCGGGGCGCGAGGCGTGACATGGCCAACACGTCTGGGATTCGCCGGACATCGTGGGCGGCAACCTGTTGCTCCAGGTGCGCTTCTAAGGACGACCGCGCTCACCCACCACGCAGCACCGTGAGAGCGCGCTGGAAGTCCTCGGGCAATGGCGCCTCGACGCGGACTGGCTGACCCGTAGCGGGGCTCGGCAGCTCCAAGGTGAAGGCATGCAGCGCCTGCCGGCCCAACGCCCGCGCCGCGGCATGCGCGCGTGCCTCCGGCGGACCGTAGAGTGAATCCGCCAGCACGGGGAACCCGGCCTCGGAGAGCTGCACGCGAACCTGGTGCGTGCGGCCCGTATCCAGGTCGACCTCCAGCAACGCTGCATCCGCGAAGCGCTCGCGAACCTCGAAGGAGAGCGCCGCGCGACGCGCGGAGGGCACGCGGGTGGTGAAGCGCCGAGGGTCCGACGGATCTCTGGAATAGGGCCCCTCCAGACGTCCCCGCGCGGGCGGCTGTCCCAACACCAGCGTCCAGTAGCGCTTGTCCACGCGCTTCTCCTGGAAGGAGCGCAGGAGCGCGGCGGCGGCCGTGTCCGTGCGTGCGAAGGCCAGGCAGCCACTCGTCTCCCGGTCCAGGCGGTGCACCACCCCGGGCTGGGCCAGTCCCTCCACATCGAAGGGCGGCCGCTGCGCGGCGAGCAACCCCACCACGGAGGCCGCGCGCCCTTCCGGCTCCACCACGATGCCCGGAGGCTTGTTCACGATGACCAGGGCCGCATCGTCATGAAGCACTGGCAGCACCGGCCCTTCAGAAGAAGCCACCGGCGCGGCGCGTGGCTCGGGCCTTTCGAGCTCAATCTCTTCGCCGCCCCACAGCTTGCGCGTGGGCTGGCACTTCTTGCCCCGGATGCGAACCGCTCCCGAATCAATCAGGGCACGGGCCCGCTCCAGGTTGATGCCTGGGACCTGCTTCGACAGGAAGCGGTCGAGCCGCTCACCGGCGGCCTCACGAGGAACCTGGACCTTCTGCAGTGCCATGCGCTTCCCGTCCCTCAACGCGAGGGGCGAGTCAACGGCCTTGGGCGGAGTCCCCACCGAGCCACACGGGAGCATGGCTTGCGGACGACGAGGACGGCCCGGAAGATGGCGAAGAATCGACCCGGCCCGGCCCCGTGAATCCGACCTGCCCCACATGTCATACGCCCCACCCTGGCGCCGAGGCAGGCCCGCGACGCACCTGCGCCGCCTGCGGTGCGGACCTCACGCCCGGCGCGCAGACGCGAAGCACACCGCTGGAGCCGGACCTCACGGGTGAATCCCTGGCGGGCTTCCAGCTGAACGCCCGCCTGGACACCGACGCCACGGGCTGGCTGTACGCAGCGGAAGGCCATGTGGGTCCATGCGTGGTGAAGGTGATGTCTTCCTCGGTGACAGCGGATGCGGAGGCGCGAGCGCGCTTCCACCGGGAGGCGGAGACACTGCGGAGCCTCCGCCACCCGGGCATCGTCCGCGTCCTGGCGGTGGGCGAGGAGCGCGGCCACTGCTGGTACGCCCTGGAGCCCGTGATTGCGCCCGACCTGGAGACGAGACGGGACCGGGTGAACGCACTGCCCTTCCAAGAGGTGGAGCAACTGGCGCTGCGGCTGCTCGACGCGCTCGGCGCCGCGCACGAAACAGGGCTTGTCCACGGAGACGTGCGGCCCCAGAACATCCTGCTCGCGAAGGACGGCGCGATGCTGACGAACTTCGGCCTGTCGCTCGTGCCTCCCGGTGCCCATGGCTACCAGGCTCCCGAGCAACGACAGTGGGGCCGCGCCGTCCCGCAATCGGACCTGCATGCGCTGGGGCGCGTCCTGCACGAGGCGCTCACGGGAGGCATGCCGGAGACGCAGCCACTCCCCCAGGGCGTGCCCCGGCACCTGCGCCGGTTGCTGAAAAGCCTGCTCTCGGAAGCCATCCAGGACCGCCCCGACAGCGCCATCTCCGCGCGGCGACTGCTGACCCAGCGTGCGCCGCTGGGCCCTTTGGCCGTGGGCATCGCGGCGCTGCTGGCGATGCTGATGTTCCTGCTGCTGCGCGCGGCGTGAGCGCCTCCCGCTCAAAGGCCCTGGAGCTGGACACCGGACATGCGGTGCTTGGGCTTGCGGCGGATGAAGCGGTTCGCATCGCCGCGCCGGTAGCAGGTGATGAGGCGCTCCTCGTCATTGAGCAGGACAATCCACCCACGCGCCTGCCGTGCCACATCCAGGTTCCGCCAGGCCCACGGCAGCTCCCGCTCCAGCACCGTGACGTGCGTCATGCCCGTCGCCCGGGTCCGGATGCCAAACTCCAGGATGAAGTCGAGCACATCGTCGCGAAGCTGCCGAAGCGAGCTGCGCTCGACGAAGTGACGCGTGGCGGAAAACCCAGGGGAAACGGGCGGACGGCAAACGGGCATGGCGTGGACCTCCTGTTGCCAGGAGGCCATTACACATGCCGTTCCAACGCTTCATTCCCAAGATTCCGCGCACTTGGTCGGCTCCGACACGGCGGACGAATGACATTCCGTCAATTCCCGTGCAGGCGTGTGACAGCAAGGCGCGGACGCCCCGACGCCGGCCCTCCCTGGCCGCTCCGGACACATGGTGTAGAAGGCCCGCCATGCGTTCCGTGCCGAAGCCGCCCCCCGGTGAATTGCTCCAGGATGCCACTCGTGCCTACGTGCGCGGATATCGCACGGCGTCCCTCTGCGCCGGCATCACCCAGGGAGGCGTGCATCACGTCGAAGCGCTGCGGAGCAAAGGCGCGCCGCCCTCTGAAAGCGCCCTCTTCGCGCTGGGCGAGCTGACCCCGGTCTTCACGGGGGCCCTCCTCGCGTTGCTCGTGGACCAGGGCAAGGCACGGCTCGACATGCCCCTGTCCGAGGTGATTCCCCGGTCGCTGCTCGCGGATGCCACGGCGGGCCGCATCACCCTGGAGCAACTGGCGACACACACCTCGGGAATGCCCCACCTGCCTCCCAACCTGGAGCAGAACGCCCAGACGATGGAGGACCCTTTCGGCCATTACGACGCGAGACACTTCGGAGAATTCCTCCAGACCTATCAGCCGGAATGGCCGCCGCCGCGCCGCTATGCGCCCTCCATCCTGGGCATGGGGGTGCTGGGCCACGCGCTCTCCCGGCGCGCGGGGGTCAACTACGGACACGCGTTGAGGGACCTGCTCTTCAAGCCCCTGGGCATGGCCGACACCACGCTGCGCGTGTCCGAGGAACAGGAGCCGCGCCTGACGCCCGGCCACACGGCGCGAGGCAAACCCATCCCCCAATGGACCTTCCCCGCACTGCCGGGAGCTGGCGCCGCCTACTCCACCGCCCCCGACCTGCTCCGCTTCCTCGATGCGAACCTCGGACGGGGCGACGCGGGCGTCGTGCGTGCCCTGCAGCTGACCCATGTGCCGCGTGCGGAGGCGAACCCTGGGAAGATGGGGCTCGGATGGAGCGTGACGCAGGTGCGCGGTCAACCGGTGGTGTGGCGCGCCTCCGTCATCCGGGGCTACACCAGCTTCATGGGCTTCGCCGCTGGAGCGGACGCGGGCGTGGTGCTGCTGGCGAACCATGGCTGGTCCTTCTTCTCCGCGCTCCGTGGGCGCATCCCCCTGCAAGCCCCAGGGCTCGAGCTGCTGTCCCGCCTCCTCCCGACGGAGGCATAGGTTCGGCGCCCGCTGCCGGGGGAGTCCGCCCCACGCGATTGTCTTTCCCTCGTCGGGCGCGGCGAAGCTGAACGCGGTGCTGGACTTCGTGGGCGCCCGGAGAATGAGCGCCCGCCCGCAGACAACGAAAGCCTGACGCCAGGAGAGGAGCCGTGGCGCGTGCTCAGGGCGAGCGGCGCAGGGGCAGCAAGGCCCGGAGACGTGCGTCCCGCAGGAACAGCCCCGCCCAGGCGAAAACGCCCACGAGGATGGGGGCGATGAACGGCTCGGACAGACGCACGTGCGTCGAGGTGGCGCCGCCGAGGTAGCCCGTAACGAGGATGGCGCCCAAGACGGCCGTCCGCGGCACCGCGTAGAGCACCATGCAGAGGAGCTCGGTGATTCCAATGGTCAGCAACACCGAGCCAGGGTAGCCAGACTTCTCGAATCCCTGGATGACTTCGGGTGACTGACCCAGCTTTTTCGACGCGCTGAAGGCCAGCGTGGCGACGACGAGCGCGGTGAAGATGCGTCCCAGCCAGAGCATCCATCTCTTGGCGGCAGGGGCGGACTGCGTGGAGGCCGGGGAGGCGGCGGAGAAAGTGCTCGACATGAGAGAGACGCCCTGGGTGGAAGTGAGACCTGGAAGCCTCGCCGATCTAACGACCCCACACACTTCTCCACAAGGGACGAGGCGCAGCGAACACGCCCATTCGGGGAAGGATGTGCTGTTGACGGAGAGGTTGGCCGCGCGCTCCAATGGCCATCATGGGGGTCGTTCCATGACGTTGCTGAACGAATTACGCCAGCGCATTGACTCACGCTTTCCGCTCACCGCCTATGCGGACCCAGCGCCACGCGCATTCCAACCCGCCGCGCTGCTGGCGTTCGCCACCCGGGTGACGGATGCCTATGCGGCCGACGCCCGGCACCTTGATGAGGGATGCAGCGGCTCCTGGCGAGCCCTGCTGGCCCACGCCTTCGACGTCTACGAAGCCGTCCGGCCCTGCCTGTCCATCCGCTATTCGACGCGCACCGTCTACGCAGGCCCGGAGGACATCGTCGCGGACCTGGAGCGGGGACAGCTCGAAATCAACACCGAGCACTGCGAACATCCCTTGTGGACGCCGGAGGAGAACTGCGTCTTCCGCATCGTCCATGACGTGATTCCCCATGCCATGTACGCGCGGCCCTTCTCGCTGGAGGGAGAAGTGCTCGCCTTCCATGACCACGTCCGCCGGGCCCCCGCGGAGGCGAAGCTGGCGCTGTTCACGGAAATCTTCGGCTATGCTGCCATCCGCTACTCCACCGGCGTGTATCCCGAAACGCAGAAGTGCATTGTCTTCCCGGAGCTGCTCGCGGACTACGAAGCGGGCTTCCTCCCGCCCGCGGGCAATCCCTCCACACAGCCCGAGGCGTAGGCCCTTCGAACGCCAGCGCCGGATCGTCTTCTTGCGCGCGGTCCGCGCCGCCTTGATGCGCTCGCGCAGCCCCGGCTCTACTCAACGCACTGCGCCGTGAGCCCTTGACGCAACACAGCAAGAGCATGCGACAACTGGCCTCGCCCGGTTTGCCGATAATGCAGGAGGCGCCTTGATTCTGGTCTGTGATTGGCCTACGCGTTGATTCGCGGGTCAATCCGCAGTGGACCCGTCCCCCGAACAGGAGCCCCTCCTCATGCGAAACGCTGTCCGGACACTGGTTCTGGCTGTCGCGGCACTTGGCTTGTGGGCGCAACCCGCGCTCGCGAGTACCCAAACGCAGACCCGCTATCCCATCGTGCTGGCGCACGGCATGGCGGGCTTCGACTCACTGTTTGGCGTCTACGACTACTTCTACGGCATCGGCACCGACCTGCGCGCGGGCGGGGCGACGGTGTACGTGACGAGCGTTCCGCAGTTCAACACCACGGAGCAGCGTGGCGAGGCGCTGCTGGCGCAGGTGAAGGACATCGTCGCGCGCTCGGGCAAGGGCAAGGTGAACCTCATTGGCCACAGCCACGGCGGCCTGGACGTGCGCTACGTGGCGGCGGTGCGCCCGGACCTGGTGGCGTCCGTGACGACGGTGGGCTCTCCGCACAAGGGCGCGGACCTGGCGGACTACCTGCGCGCCAACCTCCGTGGCGGCTCCTTCACGGAGAGCGTGCTGGCCTATTTCGCCAACAACCTGGGCACCGTCCTGGGGCTGCTGTCGGGGAAGACGAACCCGCAGGACGCCATTGGCGCGCTGGCGGCGCTCAGCAAGTCCGGCACGGCGGCGTTCAACCAGAAGTACCCGGCGGGCATCCCCTCCAGCAGCTGTGGCCAGGGCGCCGCGACGGGCACGCAGGGCCAGCGCTACTACTCCTGGTCCGGCACGGACCCCTTCACCAACCTGTTCGACGCGTCCGACTACCCGATGAAGCTGAGCTCGTTCTTCTACAGCGAGGCGAACGACGGCCTGGTCGGCAAGTGCAGCTCGCACTTCGGCACGGTGCTGCGTGACAACTACGACATGAACCACCTGGACGAGGTGAACCAGGTGCTGGGCCTCACCGCCTTCTTCACCAACCCGAAGACGGTGTTCCGCAACCATGCCAACCGCCTGAAGGGGCTCGGCCTCTAGACGGCCGCGCGCGAAGGACCGCCATGAAGCGCCGCGCCGTCATTCCCGTAGCCGCGCTGTGCGCCCTGCTGGGTGCGGGCGTGTTCTCATGGTGGAAGGCCCGGGCGACGCCCACGCCGCCCGGGCCCGCTGTCGCCGCTGTCTCAACGCCGATGCCCTCCGCGCCGCGCGTGGGTACACCGGCGCCGCACCGTGCCGTGCTCACCGCGTCGCCCACGTCCGCCACGCCCACCCTGCCCCCCATGCCGGGCTCGCTCCAGGACACGGAGGAGGATGGCTCGGCGCAGGTGGATGCATCGGGTCACCTGGTGGTGTCGGTGGACCTGCGGCGCCTGTTCGACTACTACCTCTCCGCGATGGGCGAGGAAGGACTGCCCGTCATCCGGGAGCGCATCCTCGCCTCGCTGCGGGCCAAGAACCTGCCAGCCGCGGCGATGGAGGAAGCCGTGCGCGTGCTGGATGACTACCTCGCGTATCGCGACGCGGCGCGCACCTTCGCGGCGAACCAACGGGGCGCGGAGCTGGACCTGGGCGCGCGGCTGGAGTCCCTGCGTGAGCTGCGCCGCGAGCACCTGGGCCCCTGGGCGGAGGGACTCTTCGGTGACGAGGAGCGGGTGGACGCGGTGTCAGTGGAGCGGATGAAGCTCCAGCAGGACACCACGCTGTCGCCTGAGGAGCGCGAGCGCCGCATCGCCGCGCTGGATGAACAACTCCCCGCGGAATACCGCGCCAGCCGCGACGAGGCGCTGCGCCCCCTGCGGCAGCAGGCGGTGGAGCGCGAGCTGGTGGAATCCGGTGCGTCGGTCGAGGACCTGCGCCAGCACCGGCTGGCCACCGTGGGCGCGGAGGCCACCGAGCGGCTGGAGGCCATGGACCGCGAGGAGGCCGAGTGGAAGCGGCGACTGGCGGAGTTCCGTTCCCGCCGGGAGGCGCTGGGCCAGTCCGAGCCGAACCCCGCCGCGCGCCAGGCCGCCGTGCAGCGGCTGCTGTTCGACTCCTTCACCCCGGAGGAGCGCCTGCGGGTGGAAGCCCTGGACGCCATCGACGCGGCGGCCAGAGCCCCCTGAGCCTCACAGCGCCGGGGCGTGAGCAAGCGGGTGCTCACTTCCCGGGGAAGGTGTCGTACTCCACGAGGCCCGGAGTGATGTCGTAGTAGTCCCCCTTGCTGCCCAGATAGATGTGCGCCTTCTCGCGGATGCCGGTGGGCGACTCCAACGTCCCGGCGCAAATCGACATCTTCGCGGAAGGCGCTTCATCGAACAGCACACTGGAACCGCACTCGACGCAGAAGCCGCGCCGCACCGTGGGCGAGACGGTGTGCCATTTGAGGCCGTGCTCCTCCGTGAGCCGGAAGCCATCCCGGTCCACGGCAGCGTAGGCCCCGACGTGCCCATGCCATTTGCGGCACTTCGAGCAATGACAGTACGTCACCGCCGTCAGCGGCGCGCTCACCTCATACCGCACCGCTCCGCAAAAGCAGCCACCCGTGTTCTTGTTCATGCGCTCGTTCTACAACACACACCACGAGCGAGCACGCAATTCATGAGCAGGGTTCAATCGTCATCATCATCGTCTTCATAGTCCCCGTCCAAGAAGCCAGCGGCCCGCTCCGGCGACGGCACGTTGAAGGTGCAGGTCAGCTCACTGCCATCCCTGTAACGATAGACGAAGCGGCCCGCGGCCAGGTCATCATTCACCGCGTCCAGGGTCACCGAGCCCGCCACCGGCACGCCCGTCGTTTCGGGAAAGCCCGTCGTCGAGTGTGTCGCCACGCTGGCGAGCCAGTCCACCACCAGCGAGTCCGCCGCCGGCACCAGCCGCTGCCCGTCCTCGTTGGACAACGCCACCGTCACCGGCCCGCCGCTGACGACCGCCCCATTCACGAGCCGGATGTCCACGCCGAACCTCGTCATGCCCGCGGTGCTCTTGGGGTCGTAGCTCAGGTCAATCCAGGTGCCGTGCTGCCCATTCCCGCCAGAGCCATTGCGGATCCACCGGGACATTTCACCATCGATGGGCCATTTCACACGGGTGCCCAGGAGCGTGCCTTGGCATTCCCCCGTGGCGTCGGTACCGCAAGCCGAGGTGAGCATGGCGATGGCAATGATTGGAATGACGACACGCATTGAAAGTAGACGCATGGGCGTCATCATAGATGCAACCGCCAGTCCTTCCGCAAAGTCCCCAGCCGATGTCTTCCATCCTGGGCTACGCGTCGCGTCACGACGACCGCAAGGGATTGCCTTTCACGGTTGGTCCCCGCTCCCTGGCCGTTCGTCCTCACCAGCGTGCAAGGCATCCCTGTCGCCCAGTTGGAGACGCTGTCACAGGGAGAGGACCTGCTGGTCCAGGGCACCGACGGAACGGCCGTGCGCACTTGGAGCAGCCACCACACCGGCGTGGAGCCCACGCTGGGCCTTGGGCCGGAAGGCGCGGGCGCTCGGCGCGCCGTGGGTGAGTCCGCGCGCGAATCCTGAGATAGTCGTGCCCGTATGAAAATCTGGGTCGATGCCGATGCCTGCCCGGGCCCCGTCCGGGACATCATCCTGCGTGCTGGCCAGCGCGTGAAGGTTCACTCCGTCTTCGTGGCCAACCACGCGCTCTCCCTGCCCCGGCTGGCCTATGTCTCCAGCGTGCAGGTGGGCGCGGGGCTCGACGTCGCGGACCAGCACATCGCCCAGCAGGCGCAGCCGGGGGACCTGGCCATCACCCAGGACATTCCGCTCGCCGCGCTGCTCGTACCCAAGGGCGTCGTGGTGCTGGACCCGCGCGGAGAGGTCTTCACCGAGGAGAACGTCGCCGAGCGGCTCTCCGTCCGGAACTTCATGCAGGAGCTTCGGGAGAGCGGCGTGACGACTGGAGGCCCGGACGGCTACTCGGCACAGGACCGCCAGCAGTTCGCAGGCGCCCTGGACCGGGAGCTGACCCGGCTGGTGAAGGCGGAGCCCAAGTAGAACCTGAGAGCGCCCTTCAGCCATCGCTGGGCCCTCAACGCCCACATCGAGAACGTATCCCCCGAGGAGCTGCGGCGCCGCTGCACGCAGCGGCGCCAGGGCTGAGGCTCCGGCCTACTTCCCCAGCGACTTCACGAAGTCCGCGCGCTTCTGCACGGAGTCCTCGTTGTCCAGGCTGAAGCTGCGCGCGAGGCTGAAGTCCTCTCGAAGGAACGTGGCCGTGTCCTCGGCCAGGGCCTGCACGGCCTTGCGCCGCTTGGGCGCCAGCGGCTCGAAGGTGTGGAACACCACGTCGTCCGCCTTCGGGTCGAACTCCCACAGCCCCACCAGCCGCTCCGCATCCAGCACGGGGCGGACGAAGATGTGGGCGGCCGCTCCCAGGGTTCCGCCCTTGGCGGAGCCCCACGTCGGAACCTCGAGGCCATGGTGCTTGGGGTCCGTCACCCAGGCGGGCCCGCCATGCGACGAGACATACAGGTCATGCGCGGGCAGCAGGGACACGGACGTCGCCACGGGGACCTTCTCTCGCAAGGCAGCCAGGACGTCCTCGGGCACATAGGCCGCCTCCGAGTACCCTTCCACGGCCACTGGCACCAGCCCCGCCCGCGCCACGGCCGCCTTCGCGTCCCGCTGCGAGAAGGCCGACCACGCCGCGAAGTCCTCCACCGTCGCCGGACCGAACTGGCGGAAGAAGAGGGCCGCCAGCCGCGCGTTGCGCTCCTCCGCCGCGGCGGGCACCTTGGCCCCGGTGAAGGGGTTGCGAGCCGTCAGCCGCCACAGGTAGCGCTCCGTATCCAGCCGCCCGCCCTCCGTGCGGCGCTCCACCTTGCCCTCGAACTCCAGGTGGCGCAGCGCGGGCGGCAGCGTCGAGGACAGGCCCACCTTCTTGCCCACCTCGCCCAGGCTGCGCACCACGCCCGCGGGCATCGCCTTGCGCAGCGCGTCCGTGGACAGCGGCCCCTTGCGCAGCGCCACCAACGCGGCCTCGGCCACGTCCGCCAGCTCCTTCGCGTCCAGGCCCACCTTCTCGTGCTCGCGGTCGGCCCGCTTGCGGTACGCCTCCTCGGCCACGCGCATCACCAGGGGCACGTGGGCGCGAGGCACCAGGTAGATGCAGCCACGCACCGCGGGAATCACCTGGAGCTGGGACGCCTCCGCCGCCGCGTCCAGGTCCGCCCGCCGCAGCCCCGGCACTCGGGCCCGCACCGCCAGGTACACGTCCACGCCGCCCAGCGTCCGCACCCAGCCTGTCGCGGCGACCACCTCTTCCAGGCTCCCCTTCAGCGGCTCCGCGAGCCCCTGCGTCCGCAGCCAGTGCGCACGGGCGCGGGCCAGGGTGATGCTCAGCGCGGAATCAGCGGATGCGGCGACCTTGCGAGCCATGGTGTCTCCTCCTCCGCTCCCTCTAGTGCGATGGGCCCCGGCTCCACCAGGGGCACCGCGTGAGAAAGCAGCCTGAACGGAGCGCGAGACTGTGGAGCCTGGAACGCCCGGCCCCGGGTGGACGCGTACACCCCTGGCCGCCCCAGGGCTTCGGGATTACCTGGAGGCCATGCCTACCCTCGTCCTGGTCCGACACGGTCAGTCGCTGTGGAATCAAGAGAACCGCTTCACCGGCCTCGTCGACGTCCCCCTCACCGACCAGGGGCGCCAGGAGGCCCGGCGCGCGGCGGAGGCGCTGAAAGGGATGAAGTTCGACGTCGCCTATACGTCAGCGCTCATCCGGGCGCAGGAGACGCTGTCCATCCTCCTGGACGCGTTGGGACAGCAGGTCCCCACCATCCGGGACGCCGCCCTCAACGAGCGCAACTACGGCGACCTGCAGGGGCTCAACAAGGCGGACGCCGCGAAGCGTTGGGGGGACGCGCAAATCAAGGTGTGGCGCCGCTCCTTCGACGTGCCGCCCCCCAACGGCGAGTCCCTGGAGATGACGGCGGAGCGCGTGTTGCCGTTCTATGAGCGCGCCATCGCCGGGGACCTGCGCCTGGGGAAGAACGTGCTGGTGGTGGCCCACGGCAACTCCAACCGTTCCCTGGTGATGAAGCTGGACCACCTCACGGGGGAGCAGGTGGTGGGGCTGGAGCTGGCCACCGGGGTGCCGCTCGTCTACGAGATGTCGCCGGACGGCGAGGTGCTGTCCAAGCACACCGCGTCCCCCTGACTCAGGTGAAGGCACAGGGGGACTACCCATCCCCCTGGAGTCATGGGATACGCACGGCGGCGCGAGGACGGCTCAGGCCGCTCCAGGGGGAACTTCCGTGGTCCGGAGGCAGGCTGCACGCCCTACCGCGTCCGGTTGAATGGAACCGGCCCCGGCGCGTCAGATGCTTCGAGCACATGAAAGGACGCTCCCCATGAAGGCCCTGATCACCTCCCTCGCTCTCCTCTTCGCCCTTCCCTCCCTGGATGCCCACGCCCAAGCGGAAATGCGCCGTCCGCCCAGCCCGCCGCCGGGGCAGCAGATGCCGCAGCCGCACCATCCGCACCAGCCCAACTACCCGCCGCAGCACACCGGCAGCCAGGTGGTGGTGGACCGGCGGGAGTTGAACGAGCGCCTGGACCGGCTGGAGAAGCTGCTGAAGGAAGCCGAGCAGCGGATGAACCGGCAGGAGCGCAACAAGTTCCGCAACGCCAAGGAGACGCTGAACTCCGTGCAGGACCTGGTGAACCGGGCGCCGCTGCTGGCCACCGTCCTCCCGCCGCCGGCGCCGATGCCGCCCCCGCAGCCGGTGGTGCGGCCCATCTCGGACAGCGAGCTGCGCCGCATCCACTCTTCCATCTCCCTGCAGACCTTCGCCGAGGACAAGATGCGCGTGCTCGTCTCGGCGGCCCAGCACCACTACTTCCTGGTCTCCCAGGTGGGCCAGCTCCTGGGCAACTTCCAGTTCACCCAGGACAAGCTGGCCGTGGTGCGCGAGCTGAAGCCGTACATCCTGGACCCGCAGAACAGCCACACGCTCTACAGCCACTTCACCTTCTCCAGCGACAAGAAGCGGCTGGACGACATTCTCTCGCAGCGCTGAGCCGCGCGGGCTGACAGGCAGACAGCAGGACTCCGGGCGTCGCGGGAAGTGCTTCCGCGGCGCCCGTCGCGTTCTAGAACGAGCACACCGGTCCGCGCGGGAAGAGACGTCCCGCCGTGGGGGGCGTGAAGGCGCGCTCCATGGCCTCCGCAGCCTCCGCCAGCGAGCCATGCGATGCCTCGATTCGGGCGAAGCGCGTCCGCATCCGGTCCAGGATTCCCGCGGGCAGCAGCCGCCGCGCCATGGGGAACACCTGCGCCTCCTCCACCGCGGTGTGCCCCCGGTACAGGCGCAACCAGTCATCCGCCGCGTCGAGCATGCGCGCGGGGTCCGTCTCCCCACCCCGAAGCATCGCCTCCGCCGCGCAGAGCATGGCCACCGCGTGCTCGCTGCCGGTGCCGTGCTCGCCGGACACCTGGGCCAGCAGCCCGGGCGCCAGCGGCAGCCGGTGCGCCACCATCGTCTGGAAGAGCACCATCTCCTTCGCGTGGTGGCTGCCGTCCACGAAGGTGAGGAAGAAGTTCGCGGCGCGCAGGAAGAGCGAGGCCGAGACGAACTCCCCATCGCGCCCCTTCGCCACCGCCCGCTCCAAGACGACCAGCACGCGCTGGATGTGGCGGTGCTCCTGGTTCAACACGTCCAATGCATCCATGACCGACCCCTTCACACCGTGCGGGAAAAGCGGGGGCGCTCCGTCCCCGCGAGATACGCGTCGAACACCATGGCCACGTTGCGGACGAAGAGCCGCCCCATGGGCGTCAGCTCCAGCTGCGAGCCGGTGCGCGTCACCAGGCCATCGGCCTCGAACGCGCGCAGCCGCCCCAGCTCCGGCGCGAAGTAGTCGGCGCCGTCCGCCCCCAGGTCCACCCAGAAGTTGCACATGAGCCGGGTGATGACCGCGCGGCGGCGCTGATCGTCCGCCGTCAATGACAAGCCCCGCTCCGTGGCCAGGCAGCCCTGGGAGACGCGCTCGTAGTAGCGCGGCAGCGCGCGGACATTCTGCGCATACGCGCCATCCACGTCGCTGATGCCGGTGCTGCCAATGGCCACCACGTCCGACGCGGCCTTGACGGTGTAGCCCTGGAAGTTACGGCCCAGCCGGCGCTCGGCCTGCGCGCGCGCCAGTTCGTCCTCGGGCACGGCGAAGTGGTCCATGCCGATGGGCCGATAGCCCGCGGACACAAAGGCCGAGTAGGCGGAGCGGAACAACTCCAGCTTGGCGCGCCCGCTGGGAATGGCCTCCGCGGGCATGCGCCGCTGGTGCTTCAGCACCTCGGGCATGAACGCGAAGGAGTAGACGGCCAGCCGGTCCGGCCGCATCGACAACACCGTGTCCAGCGTGCGGGCCCACCCCTCGGCGTCCTGGTGCGGCAGGCCGTAGATGAGGTCGAAGTTCACGCCCTTGAAGCCCAGCAGCCGCGCGTGCTCCAGCAGCGCCCGCGTCTCCTCCGGGGACTGGATGCGGTTGGTGACCGCCTGCACGCGCGCGTCGAAGTCCTGCAGGCCCATGGACACGCGGTTGAAGCCCAGGCTCCGCAGCAGCGTGAGCTGGCCGGGCGTCGTCACGGCCGGGTGGATTTCGATGGCCACCTCCGCGTCCGACGCGATGCGGAAGCGGCGGGTGAGCGCCGTCCACAGCCGTTCGAGCTGCCGCTCATCCAGGAAGGTGGGCGTCCCTCCACCCCAGTGAATCTGGGACAAGGAGCGCCGCCAGCCGAGCCGCTGCACCACCAGGTCCAGCTCCATCTCCAGATGATCGATGTACTGGTCCGCCGCGGCCCGGTCCCGGCTGATGACGACGTTGCAGCCGCAGTACCAGCAGAGGCTGCGGCAGAAGGGCAAGTGCACGTAGAGCGACAGCGGCTCGGCGTGCTCCCGGGAGCCTGCATGCTCGAGCCGCTCCACCAGGTGCTCCGGACCGAAGTCCTTCCGCCACTCGGGCGCCGTGGGGTAGCTGGTGTAGCGAGGGCCGGAGACGTCGTACCGGCTCAGCAGGGCTTCGGGTGGCGTGGGGACTTCCTGGCGGGGGGGCTCCATCTCACCGCTTCACCATTCCAAGCCTCGTGCCAGGATCATCCAGGACGGGCCAGGGACGGGAACCGGCGAGGATCGCGCACGATTTGCGACTCCCCCCAGGCCCTGTGCAAGTCCTGCGCAAACAAACGGATGCACCTACGCATCTGGCAGTACCGGCCAAGCCCCGGCCAGGACGAATGTCCCGAACTTCAGCGCCACAAAGGACGCATCGGCTTCCCAATTGGGACGCACCACCTGCAACAACAGGAGCCAGGTTCACAGCACACCCAAACTGGATCTTTAAACCGCCGCAACAACAAACACAGGACACACCTCGATCAATCCATCAAGACTCAATTCCAATCCCCTCCACACGCAACCATCATTCGACAATTCAAACCAAAGCCAATAGATAGACTTGCCTGCCAAGACGGGCCCGGAAGCAGAAACCATCATCCACTAGCGAAACGAGACCCAACATGAAGCGTGCGTCAACTACGTTGGCAGCAGCATTTTGCATTGCACTCGGCATGACGGCATGTGGCCCAGGTTCCGCCCCGGAGGGAACGCCGGAAACTTCGACTGAGTCGAACGAAGTAAGCGCCCAGGCCTGCTCCCTGCACGGATGGTGGACGTGCCCAGACGATGGCACCGAGTTCCCATGGGATTCCGAAACGTGCACCGTGCCAGCCACGAAGACGAAGACCTACATGCGAACTGTCTGCGAGAGCTACTGCACCGCGACCTGTGTGGCCACGGACGCGGACGCCTGATTGCCACTGGGATTTCAGCCGCCATGAGCGGTTTGCCCAGGACCGGATGAACCACGGTCCACCGTGAGAAGCCGAGCCAGGTGACGTTCTTCATCGACGTCACCTGGCATTTCTCTATCATCTCATGTCAACCGCCCTTGGCGGCAGGTCCCAGGAACCGGGCCTCCATGCGCTTCACTTCACCGGAGGCCGCGTCGGCCACCTCGACGGTGAAGTGGAACGGCAGCTCCGTTCCGCCTTGCTCCACGGTGATGAACAGCGGCACTCGGAAGCTCTCCAGCGAGGCGAGCGTCACCTGCGCCTGTGGCACCACCACCTTCGCGGGCACGGGACTGTCCACGCGGATGGTGAGCACCGTCTCGGAGGGATTCTTGTTCACCAGGTGCAGTTCGAACTGGTTGCGCACCGTGCCCTGCTCGACGACGTAGGGCATGCCCTGGAAGCGCAGCAGGTTCGCCTCGAAGGGCACGCGCCGCACCAGGCTCAGCGTGAGGCCCACCACCGCCACCAGCATCAACGCGCCGTAGATGAACAAGCGGGGCCGGAGCACCCGCCGCGGCTGCCCGTCCAATCCGTTGAGCGAGTCATAGCGGATGAGCCCACGCGGCCGGCCCAGCTTGTCCATGACGCCGTCGCACGCATCCACGCACTGCGCGCACGCCAGACAGTCCATCTGCAAGCCATTGCGGATGTCGATGCCCGTGGGGCACACGGCCACGCACTTGAAGCAGTCCACGCAGTCGC
Source organism: Myxococcus virescens (assembly GCF_900101905.1). Taxonomy (NCBI): domain Bacteria; kingdom Pseudomonadati; phylum Myxococcota; class Myxococcia; order Myxococcales; family Myxococcaceae; genus Myxococcus; species Myxococcus virescens. The sequence continues at coordinate 234,655 of NZ_FNAJ01000004.1, forward strand.
CGCGCGGAGGCGGGGCCGGGACACCCGGAGCGGCCTTGATGAGGCGGCCCCGGGGTTCTCCGCGCCGCGTGTCATAGCCGACGATGAGCGAGTCCCGGTCCTGCATCGCAGACTGGAGGCGGCCATACGGGCACACCACCACGCAGAGCTGCTCACGGAACCACGCGAAGTTGAAGTACAGCGCACCCGTCACGGCCATGGCCCAGGTGAAGGCCACCGGCGAAGCCACTGGGCCATCGGCCACCATCGCGACGAGCCCTCCCGCCGAGACGAAGAGGCTCAACGCCGCGTGGGAGATGAGCAGCGACACCGCGACGTACGCGCCATGCTTGAGCACCGCCCGCGCCACGCGCCCGGGCGTCCACGGCTCCTTCGCGGCCTTCAGCCGCCGCTCCCGGGGCCCATCGATGAACCGCTCGATGGGACGATAGAGCGCCTCCAGGAACACCGTCTGGGGACACGCCCAGCCGCACCACACGCGTCCCAGCCACGCGGTGAAGAACAGCAGGCCGAAGCCCACCGACGTCAGCAAGAACAGGACGCGCCAGAAGTCCTGCGCATTGTACGTGCCCCCGAAGAGATAGAAGCGGCGCGCCGCCACATCCAGGTGCACCGCCGGGTGGCCCCCCACCTCCACCAGTGGAAGGGCCAGGTAGATGGCGATGAGGACCGCGAAGCCCACCCGCCGCCGAGTGATGAACCGGCCGCGAACGTCCGCCGGGTGGAGCGCCAGCCGCGAACCATCCGCGTGGATGGACGTGAGCTGGTCGATGCGCGGGCCATCCCGCTGCGGTGCCGCCGACATGGCTGCTTCCTCTCCGTGAGCTACGGCTGCTCGGGCTCGCCCTGCGGCTCCTTGCCGCCAGGCGCGTTGGTGCCCTTGAGCGTGAGCAGATAGGCGGTGACGGCCTTGACGCGCTCGGCGCCCAGAGTGCGCTCCCACGCGGGCATGCCCTTGGCCACCACGCCGTCCGCCACGACCTTGTGGATGGCCATGGGCCCGCCACCGTGCATCCAGTACGCGTCCGTCAGGTTGGGGCCGATGGAGCCCTGCCCCTGCACGCCGTGACAGGCCGCGCAGTTCGCCTGGAACACCTGCTTGCCGCTCTCCAGGGAGGCCGGGTCCTTGGCCAGCGCGAGCAGCATGCTGTCCGACGCCGGCGCGTTTCCGGACGCGCGCTTCGCCACCTCCGCGGACTCAGCGGCGTACTCGCCGAGCTGTCCGGGCCCCGCCTCGGCGATGTGGTACCAGAACCAGTACCCCGCGCTGAAGATGATGGACGTCCAGAGGATGAACAGCCACCAATTGGGCAGGTGGTTGTCGTGTTCCTCGATGCCGTCATAGACGGAGTGCACCAGCGGCTTGTCACTGCTCATGGCGGACCTCCCCCTGCTCGCTCAGCGGCATCCGCGCGAGCGCGTCGAAGTCCCCGCTGCGCCGCGCCACGAACACCCAGGCGACGACGCCGAGGAACACCGCGATGAACAGGACCAAGGCGAAGAGGGGCAGCTCGGTGAGCGACATCCCTTGATAGAATTGCTTGTACATCAGCGGCCCTCCTCACTGGCGATGGTGGCGGCAGGCAGACGGTCCGGCGGCGCGGGCGCCTTCTCCGGCGGCGCGGGCAGGTCCTGCGGCCCACGGCCCAGGCGCTGGAGGTAGGAGATGATGGCCACCATCTCCGAATCCCACGCCACCTGGACGCCCTGCGCCGCCAGGTCCGCGGTGATGCCCTCCGCCTGACGCTTCTGTCGCGCCTCGGCGCCGTCCACGTCCGCGTTGCTGTACGGCACGCCCAGCCGCTGCATCAGCGCGAGCTTCTTCGGCGCGTCCTTCACGACGATGCGCTGCTCGGCCAGCCACGGGTACGGCGGCATGTTGGAACCGGGGCTCGTCGCCCGAGGGTCCATCATGTGCGTGTAGTGCCAGAGGTTCGGGTACTTGCCGCCCAGCCGGTGCAGGTCCGGGCCGGTGCGCTTGCTGCCCCACTGGAAGGGGTGGTCGTAGATGAACTCCTCCGCGCGGGACACGTCGCCGTAGCGCTGCGTCTCCGCCACGAAGGGGCGAATCATCTGCGAGTGGCAGGTGTAGCAACCCTCGCGGACGTAGAGGTCGCGTCCCTGGAGTTCCAGCGGCGAATACGGCTCCTGCGCCTGGCCGTGCGCCGGCACCGCCTGCTTGAGCATGATGGTGGGCAGCAGCTCCGCCACACCGCCAATCAGGATGGCGATGAGCGTGAGCACGGTGAAGGCCAGCGGCTTGCCCTCGATGAGGCCGAACCACGACGGACGGCCTGCTTCACGGTCCCTGCGAGTGACAATCCAGGCGAACTCGCCCAACGCGATGATGGCGCCCATCAGCACCACCGCGCGCACTGGCTTCGCCCAGCCGAGGAACATCGTCACCGTGAGGATGGCGATGGCGAACACCAACGGCCGGCCCGTGACGACCTGCACCCAGCCGGGCGTCGGGGCCTTGGCGGGGACGGGCTCGGCGACGGGCGTGGGCGGCTCCACGACGACGGTGGTCTCCCCGTCCACGGCCTTGCCGGCGCGGGCCGTCTTCCACAGGTTCCACGCCATCATGATGAAGCCCACCAGGTACATGGACCCGCCGACGAAGCGGACGATGTACATGGGCCGGATGGCCAGCAGCGTCTCCACGAAGTTCGGGTAGAGCAGCGTGCCGTCAGGGTTCGCCGCTTGCCACATGAGGCCCTGCGTGACGCCGCTGATCCACATCGACACCATGTAGAGGAGGATGCCCACCGTCCCGAGCCAGAAGTGCGCGTCCGCCGCCTTGGGCGAGTGCAGCTTCGTGCCGTACAGCCTGGGCACCAGCCAGTAGAACATGCCGGCCGCCATGAAGCCGTTCCAGCCCAGCGCGCCGCTGTGGACGTGGCCGACAATCCAGTCCGTGTAGTGGCCCAGCGCACTCACCGACTTGATGGACAGCAGCGGCCCTTCAAAGGTGGCCATGCCGTAGAAGGTGACGCCCGCGATGAGGAACTTGAGGACGGGGTCCTCGCGCAGCTTGTACCAGGCGCCCTTCAGCGTGAGCAGGCCGTTGAGCATGCCGCCCCACGACGGCGCCCACAGCATGACGCTGAAAATCATGCCCAGCGACTGCGCCCAGTCCGGCAGCGCCGTGTAGAGCAGGTGGTGCGGACCGGCCCAGATGTAGATGAAGACCAGCGCCCAGAAGTGGATGATGGACAGCCGGTACGAGTACACCGGCCGCTCCGCCGCCTTGGGCAGGAAGTAATACATGATGCCCAGGATGGGCGTGGTGAGGAAGAAGGCGACGGCGTTGTGGCCGTACCACCACTGCACCAGCGCATCCTGGACGCCTGCGAAGACGGAGTAGCTCTTCATCCCCGACAGCGGCAGCGCCAGGCTGTTGACGATGTGCAGCACCGCCACCGTGACGATGGTCGCGATGTAGAACCAGATGGCGACGTAGAGGTTCTTCTCGTGGCGCTTCGCCAGCGTCCAGAAGAAGTTGATGGCGAAGACGACCCAGATGACGGCGATGGCCACGTCGATGGGCCACTCCAGCTCCGCGTACTCCTTGGAGGTGGTGAAGCCCAGGGGCAGCGAAATCGCCGCCGCGACGATGATGAGCTGCCAGCCCCAGAAGTGGATTTTCGAGAGCAGGTCCGACGCCATGCGCGTCTTCAACAGACGCTGCGTGGAGTAGTAGATGCCCGCGAACATCATGTTGCCCACGAAGGCGAAGATGACCGCGTTCGTGTGCAGCGGGCGCAGGCGGGAGTAGGTCGTGTAGGGGATGCCCAGGTTCGCCTGCCACCAGGCGAGCTGACTGGCCGCCAGCGCCCCTACCGCCATTCCCACGATGCCGAACAGCACCGACGCGATGATGAAGCGCCGGACCGTGGTGTCGTCATAGATGATTCGTTGCTGATGCACGGCTTCACTCCTGGGAAGCGGAGGGCGGAGGCTCGGGAGCACGCGGCGCCGGAGCGGCGCTGTCGTCTTCGAGCGGGAAGAGCGAGAGCCGGTCGGCGTGCTCGTGGTCGCGGTGGCGCACGCTGTAGACGAACAGCAGCACCGAGCTGGCGACGAGCATCAGGCTCACGAAGACCTGGAGGACGAGGACGTTCATGCCGGCACCTCCCGAAGCGGCGGCGTGGGCGAGGCGGCAGCGCGCTCGCGTGAGGCGGACAGCCACCACACCGTGAAGAGCACGGTGGCCAGACTGGTGGCGGGCATGGCCACGGCGGCGCGCAGGGGCGTCATCCAACCCGCGAGGCACACGGCGACGGCCACCACGTTGTAGCTCACCGCCAGGACCAGCAGCCGGCGCACCACCTGGCGCAACCGGGCCGACAACCGCAGTGCCTCGCGGATGGCGCCCAGGCCTTCGCCCAGGAGGAAGAAGTCGCTCTTGCCGGGCATCACCGGCCGGTCGATGGCGGGCGTACCCGCGCAGAGGGCTCGCTCGAAGGCGAGGCTGTCGTTGACGCCGTCGCCCAGGTACAGCGTGTCCGCCGCGTCCAGCTTCGCGACGGCCTCCGCCTTGTCCTCGGGACGCTGGCCACTCAGGGTGCGCTGGGTGGAAATGCCCAGCGCGGCGGCCATGTCATTCACGCGGCCCTGGCTGTCCCCGGAGATGAGCCACACCTCGCGGCCCTCTCCCTGGAGCGCCTGGACCTCACGGCGCGCGTCGGGACGTACCGACTCCCGGAGCTGGAAGAAGGCCACTGGCACGCCGTCACGGGTCAGCACCGGGCCCGCGGCGAGGCCCGAACCGGAGAGGAGGACCTCCACTCGCCCACTCGGCCTGGAGTGGCGGCTCGCGGGGCCGCCCCACGCACGCGACGCGCCATCCATGGGCTCGTGGTCCGGCAGCCCTGTGTCCACCGCTTCGGTGGCCCAGTCCGCGCGGCCCAGCCGCCAGCGCACGCCTTCTCGATTCAGCTCGAGCCCCTGGCCCGCGAGCTCCGACACACGCGCCTCCGAATTGAAGCGCGCGCCTTCCCGAGCCAGCGCGGCCGCGAGGCAGCGACTGGCGGGGTGGTTGCTGCGCGACACCAGGTCGAAGGCGATGTCGCGCGACGCGGGCGTCAACCCCGCCACGGCGGCGCGGTCCACCAACTCCAGCCGTCCCAGCGTCAGCGTCCCCGTCTTGTCGAAGAGCACCTTTCGCACGCGCGGCAGCCGGTCCAGCAGGTCCGTGCTCCGGATGAAGAAGCCGCCGCGGCGCAGGCGCGCCTGGACCAACTCGTAGGCCAGCGGCGTGGCGATACCGATGGCGCACGGGCACGTCACCACCAGCAACGCCACCGCTACCTCCAGCGCCTTGTCCGGCCCGGCGGGCCACCACAGCGCGAGCCCCAACGCGGAGACGAAGAGCACCGTGACGACCCAGCGGCGCGACACGCGGTCCCAGAAGCGGGTGTGCAGCGCGGGGCCCCCCACGCCCGTGGGCGCCCGGCGGAGCAACGCCACCAGCGGCGAGTCGGTGAACGCCTGCTTCGCCTGGACACGCACGGCCTTGCGCCCGGCGTTGAACGCGCCCGCGGGCAACGCACCGCCCTGCCCCACCGCGCGCTCGCCGGGCTCGCCCGTAATCCAATCCGTGGACACGCGGGCCCCCGAATCGAGCAGCACCGCGTCCACCGGCACCAGGTCCCCCGGCGCAATCACCAGCACGTCGCCGTCGGCCACCTCGGCGGCGCGCACGGTGGCGAGCCGCGCGCCCTCTTCCCTGCGCACGAAGAGCCCCTCCGCCCCGTCGTCATCCAGCAGGAAGCGCCGGTTGCGCTCCAACACACGCTGCTGGAGCCACCGTCCCACCAGCATCAGCGTGACGAAGGTGTTGAGCGTGTCGAAGTACGCCAGGTCGCCGCGCCCTCCGCGCGCCTGCGCCAGCGACATGCCGAACACCAGCAGGATGCCCAGGGCAATGGGCAGGTCCAGGTGCAGCACGCCGCGCCGCAAGCCCTGAAGCGCGGAGCGGAAGAAGGGCCAGCCTCCCACCACCACGACCGCGGACGACAGCCACAGACTCAGCCGTGTGAAGAGACGGAAGACATCGCCATCCTCCGGCGTGAGCCCCACGTAGAAGCTCACCGAGAACAGCATCACGTTCATCGACAGCGCGGCGCAGATGCCCAGGCGGATGGGCAGGTCCAGGCTCGTGCGCTCCGGGCGCTTGCGGCTGGGTCCGAAGAGGTAGCCAAAGCCCTCCACGCCGCGAAGGAACTCCGCCACGTCGAAAGCGCCGCGCCGCCACAGCATCCGCACCTTGCCCAGGGCCGGGTCCACCGTCAGACCCGCCCCGCCCGGCTGCCGGCGGAACAGCTCGTTCATCAGCCACACACATGCGGCGCAGTGGATGCCCTGCACGTCCAGCTCGAGCGCGCACAAGGGGCCAGGAGTCGACTCCGCGCGGCTCATGAGCGGCTCCAGCCACGCGAACGCGCGTTCCTTGCGCGGCTCAGGCGCGGGCGCTGTCTTTCCTTGCGCGAGCTGGTAGTAGCGCGTGAGCCCCTGCTCCACGAGCAGGCCGTGCACGGCCTCGCACCCCACACAGCAGAAGTCGCGCGCCGCGCCCCCCGGAGGAACGGGGCTGCCGCAGTGGAGACAGGCGGCCGGAGCAGGCTCCGATGTCGTGGAGGCAGGCATTCACGATGTCACCTTGCGAACGGCATGCCTGTTGCGATGCACCGCGCTCATGTCGCCCGAACCGGCCGCACTCGCCTCGCTGCTGCACACCTCCGAACCCACCGTCATCGCCGGCGCACTGGGCGCCTTCGTGGTGGGGCTCACGGGGAGCGTGCATTGCCTCCTCATGTGCGGACCGCTGGCCTGCGCGGGTCTCCCCAGCGTGCCGGGCCCCGAGCGCCGCCGGGCCGTCGTCGCCTACCAGGGAGCGCGCCTGGGCGCCTATGCCCTCGTAGGCGGCGCACTGGGCATGCTGGGTGGAGGCGTCACCCAGACGCTGGCGGTCTCCACCCGCCCCTACCTTCCCTGGCTGATGGCGGTGGCGCTGGTCGCGTCCGCGCTGGAGCTGGGCAAGCGCCTGCGCCCGCTGCCGGGCATGGCGAACCTCGCGCGGCATGTCACGCGCTGGGGCGCAAAGTTTTCGTGGACGGGCCGCGCGAGCGCAATGGGTGCGGTCACACCGCTGCTGCCCTGTGGCCTCCTCTATGGCGTCTTCGCGGTGGCGCTGGCGAGCGGTTCGTTCGGAGGCGGAGCGCTGGTGCTCGCCGCGTTCGCGCTCGGCGGCCTGCCCGCCCTGCTGGGGGCGCAGCTTCAGGCGGCGCTGTGGAAGCACCGTCCGAAGTGGATGTCCCTGCTGCTCCAACGGGCGGTGCCGCTGGCGGCGGCGGCGGTGCTCGTCTACCGCGCGGTGAGCGTGAACGCCGGTGGAGCCAGCTGTCACTGAGAAGGGCGCGGGCGTTCCGGGCGAAAGCACCGGGCCGTCCGCGCCACGAGCTCAGCGCAGCGCGGCCACTGCCTCGAGCGCGGAGGGCTCACCCGCGACGAGCAACGCGTCGGATGGGGTGAGCAGCCGGTCCGGGTCCGGCACCGGGAGCATGCGGTCCTGGAGCACGTCATGCACGGCGACCACGTGCACGCGGTAGCGCTGCGGCAGGGCGAGCACACGCAGGCTCTTGCCATACCAGGCCTCCGGCACGGGCATCTCCTGAAGGCCGAACTCCGTTCCCAGCTGCACGTACTGAAGGAGCCGGCCGCTGGTGATGCGGCTGGCCAGTCCCAGGGCGCTCTCCCGCTCGGGGAAGATGCTCTCGGTGGCCCCCAGCGCGTTGGCAATGCGCGCATGGTCATCCGAGCGGACCTTCACGTAGATGTCCTGGATGCCCGTGTCCCGCAGGGCGAGCAGCGCGAGGATGCTGGCCGAAAGGTCCTCTCCCGTGGAGATGATGGCGGCGTCCGCCCCCCGCGCGCCCACCTCCTCCAACACCTGGCGCTGCGTGGCGTCCCCCACCATGGCCTTGGACACGCGCGCGCCCAGGGCGTCCACCACCGCCGGTCGCGGGTCGATGGCGATGACGTCATGCCCCTGCTCATGCAGGCGCGCGGCGATGACCGAGCCGAAGTTGCCCAGGCCCACCACGATGATGCGCTTCATCCGTGCTCCTTAACCAACGATGAGGTCCTCCTGCGCGGGGCGCACGTGCCGCAGGTGCGTCCGGGCGCGCAGGCTGAGGGCGGCGAAGAAGGACAGCGGCCCCAGCCGTCCCACGAACATCAGCCCGATGATCAGCAGCTTGCCCGCCACGCTCAGGCTGGGCGACATATCCATGGTCAGCCCCACCGTGCAGAAGGCGCTGACCACCTCGAAGAAGACGGGAAGGAAGCTGGCGCGCGCGGCCTGCACCGACTCCGCTCCGCGCCCCTCCGTGAAGGAGAGCACGAAGACGGCCGCCGTCATCACCCCGAAGGCGATGAGGGCCAGCGACACCGTGCGTTCGATGGTGCCCTCCGGGATGGCGCGGCCATGCAACTCGGCATGCCGGCGTCCCCGGATGCGCGTGAAGGCGAGCGCGCCCAGCACCGCCAGCGTCGTCGTCTTCAAGCCCCCGGCCGTGGAGCCAGGACTGCCTCCCACCACCATCAGCAGGATGGTGAAGAAACCGCTCGCGTTGCTCACCTCGGAGTAGCTCACGCTGTTGAAGCCCGCCGTGCGCGCCGTGGCGGACATGAACCAGGCGTTGACCACCCGGTCCACGTAGCCCAGGGGCGCCAGCGTTCCCCGCCACTCGAAGAGCGCGAAGAGCACGGTGCCGCCCACCAGCAGCACCCCGGTGACGAGCAGCGCCGCGAAGGTGTGTACACTCATCCGCCGGGAGCGCTGGTCGCGGCTGCGCCACCAGCGCAGCGCCTCCTCGCTCGACAGGTAGCCCAGGCTCCCCATGATGATGAGGAAGGAGATGACCAGGAGCGTGAGGGGCTCCCGGCTGAAGCCCGCCAGCGAATCACTGAACGTCGAGAACCCGGCGTTGCAGAAGGCGCTGACCGAATGGAAGACAGCGTGCCAGGCCGCCTCCTTCCAGCCGAAGCGCGGCAGCCACAGCAGCCACAGCAACAACGCCCCCAGCGCCTCCACCCCCAAGGTGAAGCGCGCGACCCGCAGCGTCAGCGACAGCACGTTGTGCCGGTGCGTGTAGTCCATGGGCGCACCGACGATGACCTCGCTGCGGAGGGACAGCCGCCGGCCCAACGCGCCGATGACGAGCGTGGTGAGGGTGACCAGCCCCAGGCCCCCCAACTGGATGAAGACGAGCAGCCACAGTTGCCCCCAGCGGGTGAAGGCCGTCGCGGTGTTCACCACGGAGAGCCCCGTCACGCACACCGCGCTCGTCATGGTGAAGAGCGCGTCGAGAAAGCCCAGGCGCGGGCCCGTGTACAACGCCGGGAGCCAGAGCAACCCCGCCGTCCCCACCGCGATGAGGACCGCGAAGGAGAGCGCCAGCAACGTCGCCGGTGAGATGGAGAACCAGCGCAGCCAGAGCCAGCGGAGGGGTGAACGAAGGAAGGAGTCCACGGGGCTGGGGAGACCATCCACCAAGTCGAGGCGCTCCACCAGTTTCCCATGCTCGAACTGGGCCGCGGAGGCGCGCCGCGGGACTCAACCGCCGCGTCGCTTCGCGCCACGCCGCCCGTTCGAAGCAGCCGGTTCCTTCGGCAGGTGCCGCAATCCCATCCACCCGAGCGCCGCGACGTGGCGCGCGACGTGGTCGATCGAGAAGGAGCGCCCATCCTCCGCCCACCACTGCCCCACCTGCGTCACCATGCCCACCAGCGCGTTCGCGTAGATGGGCGCGACCTTGGGGTTGTAGCCAGCGTGCTCGAACTCGCTCTTGAAGATGTCCGCAACCCGCAGCGCGAGGTCGTCGATGACGCGCGTCAGGCCTCGCCGTCCAGCCGCCAGCGGTGAATCGCGCGTCATCACCGCGAAGCCCGCGGGCTCCTCCTTGGCGTACGTCATGAAGGCCAGCACCGCCCGCTCGAACCGCTCGCGGGGCGTGCCCGAGGCGATGCTCTCCGACACGCGCGTCACCAGGTCATCCATCTCCCGGTCCACGATGGCCGCGTAGAGCCCCTCCTTCGCGCCGAAGTGTTCGTAGACGATGGGCTTCGACACGCCCGCCTGCTGGGCCACCTCCTCGATGGAGGTCGCTTCGTAACCCTTCGAGGCGAACACGCCTCGCCCCACCGCCATCAACTGGACCCGGCGGTCGGCACCCGACAGTCGCTTCTTCGTCGCCACGTTGACCTCTAACCTACCCAACAGTAACTTACCCAACCGGAACCTACCATCCAGTAACTCTCCGGTGGAGTTGGAGCCCCTCATGTATCGCGTCTCTCGCCGAGCCGTCTTGCCCGACACAGCCGAGCTCAACATCCTCGCCGTCCTCGAATCGCGGGTCCGGTCCTGAGCGCCCAGGCCGCGGAGAAGCCGAAACTGCGGGGTGTCCTGCATCAGTTCGCCGCCACGGGGGCGCTGGGAGCGGGCCTGGTGCTCGTCTTGATGGCCCCGACCGACCGGGCCGCGACGGCCGCCGCCGTGTTCGCCGTCAGCCTGGTGGTGTTGTTCTCGGTCAGCGCGACCTACCACCGGGTGAACTGGTCCACGCGAGGGAGGACATGGATGCGGCGAATGGACCACGCCTCCATCTTCATCCTCATCGCGGGCACCTATACGCCCGTCGCGCTGCTGGGCATCTCCGGGACCGCGGGCAACCGCCTGCTGCTCCTCATCTGGGCAGGCGCGCTCGCTGGCGTCCTGCAGTCGCTGTTCTGGATACAGGCGCCCAAGGTGGTGACGGCGGCGCTGGCCGTCGCGGTCGGCTGGACGCTGGTGCCGTACTTCGATGAAGCACGGCAAGCCCTCACGGGCAGCAACCTGGCGCTCATCCTCGCGGGGGGTGTCGCCTACACGGCGGGCGCCCTCGCCTATGCCCTGAAGCGGCCGAACCTCCGGCCCGGCGTCTTCGGCTACCACGAGCTGTTCCACGCCCTGACGCTGGTCGGTGCGGGGCTCCACTTCACGGTCGTCCTGCGACTCGTCCGCGCGGCGACCCTGTAGGCCCAGGAATGCCAGGGTCAGCGTTCTGACCTCCAGACAACATGGGCCGGCCCGGCCGGCCGCTTGACTAGAATCTGGCTCTAGAATCAGATTCTAGTCATGGAGCGTAAACGTCGCAGCGCGACCGGCGAGCAGAGCCGTCGCGCCATCCTGGATGCCGCGCTGGATTGCTTCTCCCGGCTGGGCTGGGCGGCGACGACCATCGAGGACATCCGCAAGGTCAGCGGCGCCAGCGTGGGCAGCGTCTACCACCACTTCGGTGCGAAGGAAGGCATCGCGGTGGCGCTCTACATCGACTGCCTGCGTCTCCATCAGGAGTCGTTGCGGAGTCGGCTGGAGCGGAAGCACGACGCGGAAGCCTTCGTGCGCACCATCGTCACCCACCACATCGCCTGGTCCCGGGAGCACCCGGAGGCCGCCCGCTATCTCCTGCGCATGCGCCGTGAGGAAGCCGTGGCCGCGGCCGAACAGGAAATCCAATCCGCGACGGGCGACTTCATCCGGGAAGGCTTCAGCCGGATGAAGGCCCATGCCCAGGCGGGCGAGCTGCTGCCACTGCCTCCGGCCGTCTACATGCCGCTGATGCTCGGCCCCGCCCAGGAATTGCTGCGCGCCTGGGCCAACGGTCACGTGGAGCTCAAGGCCGGCATCGAGAAGGTCCTCGCAGATGCCGCCTGGCGATGCCTGCGTCCAGAGACAGCCCCCTCCAGGAAGGTGCCATGATGCCGGATGACGCCCTGCCCTCTCCCGTCGCGACGGCCTCACCGGAGGTCGTCCGGATTCCCGCCCGGGATGGGCTCCCTCTGGCCGCGACGGTGTACCAGGGGCTCCAGGACAATGGCGTGGTCGTCCAGATCAATCCCGCGACGGCCGTGCCGCGCAGGTACTACGACGCCTTCGCCCGGTTCCTCTCGGGCCGGGGTTTCACGGTCGTCACGTATGACTACCGGACCATGGGGGACTCGGTCGTCGATGCGTCCCTGCGCAACCAGGCCCGCTTCCAGGACTGGGGCGAGCTGGACACGCCCGCTGTGCTGGACTGGGTGACGGCGCGGTTCCCCTCGCACCGGCTGGCCGTCGTGGGCCACTCGGCGGGCGGTCAGATGCTGGGGCTGGCGGAGAACGCCTCCCGCATTCATTCCGTGCTGCTGATTGGCTCACAGCACGGCTGGTGGCGGCACTGGCCGCTCCGCCAACGGCTGGCGTTGGCCGCCATCTGGTACGTCGCGCTGCCCGCCTCCGTCGCGCTGCTGGGCTACTTCCCGGGCCGCGCCGTGGGCTCGGAAGACCTCCCAGGAGGCATCGCGAAGCAGTGGGCGCGCTGGTGCCGCAACCCACACTACGTCTCCGACGACAACGGCGCGCCGCTGAGGCCGTACAACGACCGGGTCCGGGCGCGAATACGGCTCTACAGCTTCTCCGACGATTCCATCGCGCCGGAGGCCGCCGCGCGTGCGTTGCTCGACTACTACCCGAACGCGGCGCGCGAGCACCTGCACCGCACGCCCGCGGAGCTCGGCATGAAGCGCATCGGCCACTTCGGCTGGTTCCGCTCCAGCACGCCCGAGGCCGTCTGGGTGGAGGCGGCGGATTGGCTCGAACAGACGAAGTGACTTCACCACCCAACGAGGGACTCATGAGCAACTTCATCACGGAAGAGACCGAAGGGTTCGTGCGGAAGATTGGACTGAACCGCCCTGAGAAGCGGAACGCGATGAACATCGCGCTCATCGAGCAACTCTCGGGCGCGCTGGGACGGGCCGAGGCCGACGAGAACGTCCGGGTGTGCGTGCTCTTCGCTCACGGCACCGTGTTCACGGCGGGGCTGGACCTCATGGATGTGTTTCCCAGGCTGGGTGATGCCCGGACGCTGTTCAGCGCGGCGGGCATCGACCCGTGGGCCACGCATGGCCCCGCGAGGACGAAGCCGCTCATCATCGCGGTGCATGGCAAATGCCTCACGCTCGGCATCGAGCTGATGCTCGCGGCCGACATCACGGTGGCTTCCGAGGACGCCACCTTCGAGCAGATTGAAATCGACCGCGGCATCTTCCCCTTCGGCGGGGGCACGGCCCGGTGGGTGCGGACCATGGGTTGGGGCAACGCGATGCAGTACCTGCTGACGGGCGATGCGCTCGACGCGCGTGAAGCGCACCGGTTGGGGCTCGTGCAGCGAGTCGTCTCGCGCGAGGCGCTGATGGAGACGGCGATGGGCCTCGCGGCCCGCATCGCGTCGAAGCCGCCCCTCGCCATCAAGGCGACCATCGAGAGCGCGCGGACGGCCGTCCTCGAAGGGGAGCGCGCCGCGGCGGAGAAGCTCCTGCCGGCCATCCAGCAGCTCGCGACGACCGAGGATGTGCAGGAGGCGCTCTCCGCCCACTTCGAACGCCGGCCCGCGACCTTCCGCGGCCGATGACGGTCTCAGGAGGCCGGGGCATTCCAGCGCATCCAGAGCCCCATCACGGGGAGCCCACCTCGCTCCGCGCGTCCGACGGATGCTCGCTCGGCGCGAGCCGCTTTGCCGCCACAGCGCCCCTCGCGGGCGCATCCTCGTCCCGGGCCCGACAGGCCCGGAGCGGCTTCGGGACCTTGACCTTCGGCTACCGAGGCATTGGCCGCTCTTCATCGTCGCCCACTCGTTCGGCGGCCATGCGATGGGGCTCATTCAACATGCTCGACCTGAACAACGTGCGCCCCGTGGACGCCCCGCGCCGTCGTCGGCCCGAGGCGTCCTGACGCAGTCCCGGCTCAGGCCTGCTCGGTGCGCAGCGTCACCGGATGCTCCTTGAGCCATGCCTGGCAGCGCTCGATGCGCGCGGCGGCGGCAGGCAGGCCCATGCTCAGCAGCAGCGCGCGGTAGGGCTCGAAGGCCTCCGGCGTCCACGCGGTGAGCGCCTTGAGGTCGGCCAGCGCCACCATCTCCTCGGGCGAGCGCCCCTCTGCTTCCTTCCGTGCCGTGAGCAGCGCGGCGAGCGTCATCCGCGCGGGCTCCGCCTCGAAGGCGATGGCGGCGTCCATGTACGCCGTGCGGGTGGCGTCATCCGCGGCCGCGTCCTTCGCCTTCTCCCGCAGCCGGTCGAGCAGCCCCACGAGGAAGTCCTCGTCGAGCGCGCCCTTCACCGCGCGCATCAGCGCCGTCACTGCGTCCCGGCGCACCGAGGGCTCCGTGCCCGTGGGCAGGGCCTTCAGCGCCTGCATCGGGTCCCAGAGCGCGCACGTGAGCCACAGCTCCTCTTCGGGCGAGAAGACGGCCGGCGTCGTCGAGGCCCGCAGCCACGCCTCCACGCGGGCGGCGCGCTCCTTGGCCTCGCGAGCGATGCGCTCGGCCAGCTCCGGGTCCTCTTGCACGTACTTGAGCAGCGCGCCCACGTCGCCGCCACGAGCCTGTTGGAGCGCGGCCTTCGCCTCGTCGGAGAGGGACTCCTCCTCGAGCCCCTTCACCAGCGCCTCGTACTTCTGGGACAGCTCCTTGTGCCTGGCGCTCCACTCGCGGAACTGCACGTCGAAGACGACGTCCAGGACGGGGATGTCCTCCGGCCGGGCCTTGCCCATCCGCTTGGACGCGGAGGCCAGCAGTGTGCCCACGCCAATGGCCCGCCGGTCCTCGGCGGACAGTCCAGGCGTGGACATCTTGGACATCAGCGCGGCCCCGAGCGCCTCCAGGAACGCAGGCGTGCCGAGCGCGCGCACCGTTCCCACCAACAGCTCACGACGGGCGCTGGCGGCGTCCTGCTCCGTGTTCTCCGACAGCCGGGCCAGTTCATTCCCCACGTGCTCGGAGAAGGCCTTCACGTCGAAGCGCAGGCCCGGCGCCGGGCCCCAGTCCGTCAGCAACTCCGCCAGCCGCTCCAGGGCACCGGACAGCTTGGACACATCGGGGTCGCCCAGCACTTCCATCGCCGCCTCGAGGTCGGCCCTGGCGGACGAGGCGGGGGCGGCGGGCGGCGCGGCGCGGGCCCGGTCCTCGGCGGCATGGCAGACCTTGTACTTCTTGCCACTGCCACAGGGACACGGGTCGTTTCGGCCGGGCTTCTTCGAGCTCAAGAGGTCCTCAGGGGGTCGCGCAGGCGACAAGGAGAGTCCACGACGGTGCTAGGAGTAGGCATCCCACCGGGCGGGAATCAAGCAGCGCCTGCGTCGAAGGCGGCGCGCTCCGCCTCCGAGAGGTCCAGGCCCTGTGAGCCGCCACGCTCTTGCGCCTGGATGCCCGCCTCCAGCACGGCCTGGACGGCCACGGCCTGGATGGGCGTCACGGGGTTGGGCGCCCCTCCCAGCAGGGCATCCCGGATGCCCGCATAGTACTGGCGGTAGTCCCCTGCCGAAGCGACGGTAGGCGCTCCATCCCGGCCAGGCGCCGGGGCCTCGCCCCACCCCGCGCCTTCTGGAGACGCACCCATCACCAGACGTGGCACCTGCGGCTCCCTGCCCAAGGTGAGCCATGAGCCCCGTGAGCCATGTACGGCGAAGCGAGGCATCAGGGCCGCGATGAGCATGGAGGCTTGGAGCACCACCTGCCGCCGTGGATAGACGAGCGTGTACTGGAACCAGTCATCGACGAAAGCGCCCTCGCGCAGCGTCTCGCGCGTGCCGGACACCGACTCCGGCAGTCCAAACAGTTGCAGCGCCTGATCGACGAGGTGCGGCCCCAGGTCGAACCACACGCCCGCGCCCGGAACCATCTGTTCCCGCCACTGGGTGCGAACCTCCGGGCGGAACCGGTCGAAGCGCGACTCGACGTGAGCAACGTGGCCCAGGGTGCCTTCCGCCAGCAGCGCCTTCAACGCCAGGAAGTCGGTGTCCCAACGCCGGTTGTGGAACACCGAGAGCAGCAGGCCGCGCGACTCCGCCAGGGCCCGCAGCGCGCGGGCTTCGGCCAGGGTGATGGTGAAGGGCTTGTCGACGACGACGTGCTTTCCCGCCCGGAGCGCGGCCTCGGCCAGCGGCGCGTGGCGGTCATTCGCCGTGGCGATGACAACCAGGTCCACGTCGGAATGTGTTGCTCCGTCCTCATGAGAGCCACAGAGGGTGACGTGCGGCAGCGTGGACCGCACCGCCGCTTCCTGGCGCGAGGCGACGACCTGGAGCACCAGCCCGTCCACACCTTGAATCAGCGGAGCGTGGATGGACCTGCCCGCGACGCCGAAGCCCAGCAAGGCCACTCGGAGGGGGGCTCGTCCAGGAGAGGAGAAGGCCATGTCGCACCCTACCCTGGAAAGGGCAACGCCGCCCGCCGAGGAGGACGGGCGGCGTCGCGGTCGGGAGCGGGCTTCCGGGGAGGCCTCGGCGCCGAGGCTTCCACCGCTCCCTTTCTCAGAAACAGGCTCAGGTGTGGTGGTGCAGGCTCTCCACCAGGTACGGGTCCCCCACTGGGACCATCGGCGTCGAGCGCACGGTGCGCGTCACCGCCAATGTGAAGAGCGCCGCCATTCCCACGAAGCCGGCGAGCTCGAACACCCCCAGGGCGACACCGTCAGGCTGACCACCCGGCACCACCATCAGGTACAGGTCCAGCCAGCGGCCCACCAGGAGGATGGCGGCCACCCGCAGCAGGTGCGACGGATTGCGCTTCGCGGGCCTCGGCAGCAGCAGCACGAAGGGCAGCGCCCAGTTGAGCGCCACGTTTACATAGAAGGCCACCGCCCAGGTGCCGTGCAGCCGGGTGACGAAGTAGACCGTCTCCTCCGGGATGTTCGCGTACCAGATGAGCAGGAACTGCGAGAACCACAGATAGGCCCACAGCGTGGCGAAGCCGAACATCAGCTTGCCCAAATCATGAAGGTGGCTGGTGTTGAGCTGCGGCAGCGCGCCCGCGCGGTGGAGCAGGATCGCCGTCACGGTGATGGCGCACACCGTGGAACTGAGCAGGCCCGCGATGTTGTAGAGCGCGTAGATGGTGCTGAACCAGTGCGGCTCCAGGGTCATCAGCCAGTCGAACGCGGCCAGACAGAAGGTCAGCGAGAAGAGCACCAGGAACACCGCCGACACCGTCACGTTGCGCCCGGCCAGCTCCAGGGAGCGCTCCGCGTCCTGCCGCAGGGAGATGCGCCGCAGCATCCACGTGAAGCCCACCCACAGCGCCAGCATCACCACCATGCGGACCGCGAAGAAGGGCACGTTGAGGAAGGCGGCCTTCTCATGCAGCAGGTGGTCCGTCTCCATGACGCCCGGCTTCGCCCACGGATACAGCGAGGACACGAAGGGCAGCAGCGCCAGAATCGTCACCGCACCCCAGGGCACGTAGGCCGCGAAGGCCTCCGGGATGCGCTTGAACACGGTGAACCAGCCCGCGTTGGCCACGTACATCAGCGCCAGGAACACCGCGCCGCCCAGGCCCAAACACAGGAAGTAGAAGCCGCTGGTGAGCAGGCTCGTCAGGGCCCGCTCACGCGCGATGGCCAACCCCGCCACCAGGATGCCCAGGCCCACGCCGGCCAACACCTGCGCCGCGCGGTGCACGGCGGGAGGAACCTCGAAGCCGCTGGTCGAAACAGCGGCCTCCTCATGCGTCGAAGCGCTCATGGCACGTCCTTCCGCGCCGTCCGCGCGGGGTCCTGCAAGGTCCGGACGTAGTGGACGATCTTCCACCGGTCCTCTGGAGCCACCTGCGAGCCATGGGCCGGCATCAGCCCCTGCCCGTGGGTGATGATGTGGAACACCTGCCCGTCGGGGAGCTGCTTCGCGCGCTCCGCCAGCAGCGACGGCGGCATGGGGAAGCGCGCGGTGACGAGCCCGTCTCCCAGGCCCTCCGGGCCGTGGCACGGCCCGCAGTAGCGCGAGAACGTCACCTTGCCCCGCGCCAGGACCTCCGGAGAGGCCGGGTACGGATTCTGGAGCTCCCGCCCCGCGCGTGCCGCCTCCTCGGCGCCCGCGGCCAGGTGCAGCGGCTGATGCCCACGCGGTATCGTCCCCTTCACCGGCGCCAGCAGCGTCTTGCCATCCACGGTGACGGGGTTGGCCGCGAAGGTGTCGAACGGCACGGACGACACCATGTCCGGCGCGTATTCGAAGTTGGGCCGCGTCTCGTCCTGCTCGCAGCCCGCGACGGTCAGACTCAGGACCACCACGCCCAGGGATAGCCTTCTCACGACGCCACCTCCTCCAGCAGGTCCGTCGCCACCGCGCCGTGGCGGCGCATCAGGTCCTCGGCCGCGTCCAGCTCCGAGGGGGCCTCGCGCGGCGTCACCGCGATGGCGAACCGGTCATCCGTGACACGCGGGAGCACCGAGCGGCGGCTCCCGGGGAAGAGCTTCGCCCGCGCCAGGAAGGCCGCCACCGTCGCAAGCGCCGCGAACAGCACCGTCAGCTCGAAAGTCACGGGGATGAACGCGGGGAACGAGTTGAAGGGCTTGCCGCCCACGTTGAGCGGCCAGCTCACCACGCTGGTGTAGTACTGGAGCGACAGCGCCAGCGTGCAGCCCAGCAGGCCCGCGCCGAAGCACACCCAGGTGAGGCGGCTGGGCTTGAGGCCCATGGCGTCATCCAGCCCGTGCACCGCGTACGGCGTGTACACGTCGTGGAGGACGAAGCCCGCCTCCCGCACCGCCCGGGTGGCGTCGAGCACCTGCGCCTCACTGTCGAAGTAGCCGATGAGAACCGGGGCACTCATACAGGTGCATCCTTTCGGGTGGCGATGGCCAGCGGCACCGGCGACGCGGGCCGGTGGGCCACGGGGTGCGGCTCCTCGGCGACGGGCTTCGCGGGCGGGTGTGGCTGCGCCGCATGGCCGTCACGCGCGAAGCCCAGCACGCTCTTCACCTCGCCGATGGAGATGATGGGCAGCACGCGGACGAAGAGCAGGAACAGCGTGAAGAAGAGACCGAAGGTGCCGATGAAGGTCCCCACCTCCACCATTGTCGGCGTGTACATGGCCCAGCTCGACGGCAGGAAGTCGCGGTGGAGGCTGGTGACGATGATGACGAAGCGCTCGAACCACATGCCCACGTTGATGACCAGCGACAGGACGAAAATGGCCGCGGGCGAGGTGCGAATCTTCTTGAACCAGAAGAGGTGCGGCGACACCACGTTGCACGTCACCATGATCCAGTACGCCCAGGCGTAGGGGCCGAAGGCGCGGTTCATGAAGGCGAAGCGCTCGTAGGGGTTGCCCGAGTACCAGGCGATGAAGAACTCCGTCGCGTACGCCAGCGACACCAGGCCACCCGTGACGATGATGATCTTCGTCATGTTCTCCAGGTGGCGCAGGGTGATGAGGTGCTCGTAGCCCAGCACCACGCGGGTGATGATCATCAGCGTCAGCACCATGGCGAAGCCGCTGAACACCGCGCCCGCGACGAAGTACGGCGGGAAGATGGTGGTGTGCCAGCCGGGGATGACCGACGTGGCGAAGTCCATGGAGACGATGGTGTGCACGCTGAGCACCAGCGGCGTCGCCAGGCCCGCCAGCAGCAGGTACACCGTCTCGTAGCGACTCCACGTCCGGTTCGAGCCCGTCCACCCCAGCGACATCACCTTGAAGACGGCCTTGCGAATCCCCGCCTTCGCCCTGTCGCGCACCGTGGCCAGGTCCGGAATCAGGCCCACGTACCAGAACACCGCCGACACGGTGAAGTACGTGGAGATGGCGAACACGTCCCACAAGAGCGGCGAGCGGAAGTTCACCCAGAGGCTGCCGCGGTCGTTCGGATACGGCAGCACCCAGAAGGCCAGCCACGGCCGGCCCATGTGGATGACGGGGAAGAGCGCCGCGCACATGACGGCGAACAGCGTCATCGCCTCCGCCGCGCGGTTGATGCTGGTGCGCCACTTCTGCCGGAAGAGGAAGAGGATGGCGGAGATGAGCGTGCCGGCGTGGCCAATGCCCACCCAGAACACGAAGTTGGTGATGTCGAAGGCCCAGCCAATCGTCTTGTTGAGGCCCCACACGCCGATGCCCGTGGCCACCTGGTAGCCGACGATGCCGGCGCCCGTGCCGAGCACGGACACCGCGATGCCAAAGGCCACCCACCACTTCCACGTGGGGGCCCGCTCCATGGGGGCGCAGATCTCCTCGGTGAGCTGGCCCAGGGAGCGCGGCTCGGTGACGAGCGGTTCGCGCAGCGGGGACAGATGCTGGTTGCTCATGTGCCGCTTCCCGACCCGGTGTTCCGGATCTTCGTGAGGTAGGTGATGGACGACCCGATGTTCAGCTCCTCCAGCAGCCGGAACGCGCGCCCGTCCTTCGCCAGTCGCGCCACCTGGCTGTCGGGGTCGTTCACGTCACCGAAGTGGATGGCCTTCGCGGGGCAGCTCTGCTGGCACGCCGTCTGGATGTCCCCGTCACGCAGCGGGCGGCCTTCCCGGTTCGCGGCCGCCTTGGACTCCTGGATGCGCTGCACGCACATCGAGCACTTCTCCATGACGCCCCGGCTGCGCACCACGACGTCCGGGTTGAGCACCATCCGCTCCAACGGCTCGGCGTGCTCGTAGTCGAACCAGTTGAAGCGGCGGACCTTCGTGGGGCAGTTGTTGGCGCAGTACCGGGTCCCCACGCAGC
This sequence comes from Myxococcus virescens, assembly GCF_900101905.1. Taxonomy (NCBI): domain Bacteria; kingdom Pseudomonadati; phylum Myxococcota; class Myxococcia; order Myxococcales; family Myxococcaceae; genus Myxococcus; species Myxococcus virescens. Next base: position 255,231 of record NZ_FNAJ01000004.1, read on the forward strand.
GGTTGTAGACCTGCTGATTGAGGCCCTCGCTGGAGTGCACCGTGGCCAGCACCGGGCACACCGTCTCGCACGGGGCATTCTCACAGTGCTGGCACATCATCGGCTGGTGGACGACCTGGGGATTGGCTTCGTCCCCCTGGTAGTACCGGTCGATGCGCATCCAGTGCATGTCCCGCCGGCGCAGCACCTCGTCGCGCCCCACGCTGGGGATGTTGTTCTCCGCCTGGCACGACACCACGCAGGCCGAGCACCCCGTACAGGCGCTCAGGTCCACCGCCAGCGCCCACCGGTGCCCCTTGTACTCGTGGCCGGACCACAGGGAGAGCGAGTGCCCTCCCCCGCCGTGCCCCGCATGCACCTCGTTGCCCGCGCGCGGGTTGGCCAGGAAGGCGGCCAGCTCCGCCTCGCGCACGTGCGGCCGCCCCTCCAGCCGGTGGTGCGTCTGCGTCAGCGCCAGGGGCTGCTGCTCGCCCGTGGCCTGCACCGTGACGCCGGGCACCGTGCGCCGCGCGCGTCCGTCCACCACCGCCGACAGCGGGTAGCCGTTGACGCCGACGCCATCCGCGACGCGCCCGGCCTGCGTGCGGCCGTAGCCCACCGCCACCGCGATGACGGAGGGGTGCGTCCCCGCCTGCACCAGCACGGGCACCGACAGCGTCGTGCTCCCCGCGCGCACCTGGACGACGTCGCCGTCCTTCAGTCCCAGCGCCTTCGCGCGGGCCGGAGCGATGCACGCCGGGTTGCCCCACGTCACCTTGGTGATGGGGTCCGCCACCTCCTGGAGCCAGGCGTTGTTCGCGGGGGCGCCGTCGCGCAGCGCCACCGTGGGGTACAGCACCAGCTCCCACTCCGCGGCATGACGGGCCACGCCGGCCAGCGCCTTCGCCAGCCCCTCCTCGCGGAAGGCGGGTGCCTCCGCCGCGGCGGCGCCGAGCGTCACCACGCCCCGGCGGAGGGCATCATCCCAGAAGGCGATGAAGCCCTGCCCCAGGCCGCTGGCCCGGGGGAAGACCTCCGCCTCCCAGCGCGCGCGGAGGAAGTCGTAGTGCGGCTGGGGCGCTCCCGCCCACTGGAGCAGCGACTCCACGCCGCTGCGCGTCTCGTGCAGCGGCGCCACGGCGGGCTGGCGCAGGGACACGACGCCCCGGCGCACCTCCGCGTCGCCCCACGACTCCAGCGCGGTGGACTCCGGTGCATGGAGGCCCACGTGCACGGCCGTCTCGTCCCGCCGGTCGCTGGTGGACAGCGTGAGCGGCACGTCCTTCAGCAGCGCCGCCAGCTCCGCGCCGCGCGGGTCGCTGTAGACGGGATTGACGCCCATGAAGAGCACCACGCCCACGCTGCCGGCGCGCAGCTCGGTCAGCAGCGTCCCCAAGGACATCGCGTCCGCATCCAGCGCCGTGCCGTCCGCCAGCGACACCGTGTGGCCCTCGTTGCCCAGCAGCGCGTTGGCGGTGTTGGCCAGCACCTGCGTGGCCACGTCATCACCGCCCGCAACCACCAGTGCGTCCTGGCGCTGGGCCCACAACGTGTCCGCGAGCTCCACCCTCGAAGCCTCATCCAGCGCGGGCGGCGGCAGGGACGCCAGTCCGGGCACCTCGCGGCCCGCCTTCACCGCCAGCCGCCGCACCAGGTCCGCCAGCACCAGCGCCACATCGGAAGGCGCCACCACGAAGCGGCGGTCCGCAGCGGCACCGGTGAGCGTCATCACCGGCTCCACCTGGAAGTGCCGCGACATCGTCCGGCGCCGGGCCGCGTCGCGCGACTCCGCGTACTGCCGGGTGAAGGCCACGGGCGACACCCACGTCCCCAGGAAGTCCGCGCCGAAGCTGGCGATGACGGCGGCCTTGTCGAAGCGGTAGTCCGGCACGGCGCGCACGCCATGCGTGACGCGGTGGGCGTCGGCGATGGCGGACAGCTCCCCCAGGGCTTCGTCGCGCACGGTCCGCGCAGTGGGGTACGCGGCCAGGAAGCGCTTCACGGCCGCCTCCGCCGTGGGCCCCAGGTGCCAGGGCAACACCACGCGGATGCCCTTCCCCGCCTCGGTGGCCTTGCGCAGGGCCTGCGTGACGTCCGCGTCCAGGTCCGTCCAGGACACGCGCGTGGCGCCGCGGGTGGGGTAACGGGCGCGGCTCGCGTCGTAGAGCGACAGCACCGACGCCTGGCCCACCGCGCACACACCGCCGCGCGACACGGGGTGCTCGTCGTTGCCCTCCACCTTGATGGGGCGGCCATCCCGCGTCTTGAGCAGCAGGCCGCACCGGGCGCTGCACCCGTCGCAGGTGGACGCGTACCAGAGCGCCAGCCCCGGCGTGACTTCATCCGGGCGCGCCACGTAGGGGATGATTTGCTGCACCGGCGCGCGCTGGCAGGCCACCATGGCCGCCGCGGCGCTCAGGCCCATCAGCTTGAAGAAGTCACGGCGGCTGTTCGCATCCGGAGGGGTGGCGGCGACGCCCACGGGGAGCGGCTCCGCGAATTCGTCCTGCGTCTGTGCGAGCGCGCCAAGGTCGCCAGCGCGCTCCGCCAGGCTCTGCCAGTACTTGGGAAGTGGGTCGGACATGGATGGGACTCCTCAGCGGTGGCAGCTCGAGCAGTCCGTGGGGGGCTGCAGGATTCGAGGGGCCTTCAAGGGCTCCGGCGCGGGTGCACCGGACGACAGGGCCAGCAGCTCTCCAGCGCGGGGCGCGGAAGGCGGCGGCGCGGACACCTGCTTCGCCGCCGTGTCGCGGTGGCAGTCCAGGCACCAGCCCATCGTCATGGGCTCCTTCTGCTCCACGCGCACCATCTCCTGCACGGGCCCGTGGCACGTCTGGCAGTCCAGGCCCGCGCCCACGTGGCTGGCGTGGTTGAAGTACGCGTGGTCCGGCAGGCGGTGGATGCGCACCCACGCCAGCGGCTTGTTCTCCGCCACCGCGGCCGCGACCTTCTGGATTTCGGGCGAGTCCGTCTTCACCTGCGTGTGGCAGTTCATGCACACGCTGGTGGAGGGCACGCCGGCGTGGCGGCTCTTCTCCGCGCCCACGTGGCAGTATTGACAATCCAGGCCGTACTGCCCGGCGTGGACGGCGTGGGAGAAGGCCACGGGCTGCTCGGGCATGTAGCCCTGCTGGTTGTTCACCGGGCCGCTACAGCCGGCCAGGGAGAGCGCGGCCAGCGGGCCCATCCAGGCAGCGGTCAGGGCACGATAAGGGAAGCGAATCGAGGCGTCTTTCATGACGGGTGTGCCGCCGCGTCAGCGGGCGGTCTCCTCCCGAGGCGTGACGAGCAGGGGCGCGGTGAGGGGCTCGGGCCGCGCGCGGATGAAGAGAGCCAGCGCCAGCACCACCATCCCGAACAGGGTGTGGAACTGGACGATGAAGGGCGCCTGCGCCAGCAGCGACGCGTCCGGCTGGAAGGCCAGCACCGAGCGCAGGTACGGCACCACCACGTGGACGTACCAGGCCGAGCCCCAGCGCAGCGCCACCGCCAGGTAGAGGCCGGAGCACGACTGCGCGAACAGCAACCCCAGCAGCGCGGCGGTGCTCCACTGCCCTTCTCGCGCGCGGCGCAGCGTCAGGCCCACCAGGCCCCAGGCGAGCAGCAGCGCGCCAATGAGGCCCACCGCCTCCAGCGTGAAGAGGCGGCCCGGCGACGCATTGAAGGCCTGCATCGCACGCGGCGCCAGCAGCCCCAGCAGGTGGATGAGGGCCACGATGACGCCCCCCGCCAGCACGGCCCGCCCAGAGAGCGTCCAGGGCGTGGGCGCGCTGGGGGCACCCGCGGGCGCGCGTGCCATCAGCCGGCGCGCCACGCCCGCCACGGCCGCGCCCGCCGCCACGTAGGGGATGGCGGAGAAGAGGGCTTCACTCACGGCTGACCTCGCTTGGTGTGCGCGTTGAAGGCAACGCCCATGAACCCGAGCACCGCGAGCATCCCGACGAGGCCCAGGTAGAAGAAGTCCCTGTCCGTGCGAGGCTTGCTGCCGTCGCGCGACACGTCCGCGAGGTACGCCTTGAGGGCGTATTGCTCCTCCTCCTCCAGCGGGGCCTTCGCGTACAGCGCGGCCATCATCGGCGTGTCCAGCTTCGCCAGGAGAGGCCGCATGCCGCGCTCGCCCATGCGCGCGAAGGCGAAGGTGAGGTTGGGCCCCAGCGTGCCGCCACCCGCCACGCCCAGCCCGCGCACGTCATGACAGCCGAAACAGGCGGGACCGCCCTTCGCCAGGGCTTCCGTGCCCTCGAAGAGCCGGCGGCCGCGCGCAACCTCCTCCGAGGTCGCGTCCGTGCCCATCTTCGCCGCGGGCGACGGCTTGCAGCCGCCCGGCCCCTTCTTCGCGCAGTCGCGGAAGAAGGCGTAGAGGGCGCCGAGTTCCTCGGGAGCGAGCTGCTGGTCCGGCATGCGGATGCCGTTGAACTGCTTCAGCAGCGCGTTGGCCACCGGGTCGCCTTCGTCAATGACGGCGCCGGGGCTGGTGATGAAGCGGGTGACCCATGCCTCGTCGCGCCGCTCCATGACGCCGTGCAGGTCCGGCCCCACGCGGTCGCCCTCGCCCACCGTGTGACAGGTGGCGCAGCGCTGCGTGAAGAGCGTGGCCCCTTGCGAGGCGCTCTGCGCTCCCGCCACTGGCGCCGCCACCAGGGCCAGAAGCTGAATGACGGGGACGAGCCCCCGCGCCCTGCGCGGTCGTCCGTCCTGGGCGTGTGTCCGCATCGCCGCGTGCCCCTCCTCGAAGGGAGGCCGGGCTCACTGCCCGGCACGCGTGACACGAATTGCAATGCGAGGGCCAGAATGACGAAAGGCCAACACCCAGGCGGACGTGCGTGGGGGTTGGCCTGATGCGCGCAGCATTTGCGCCGCGCGCCGTGATTCAGCGCAGCATTTACCCGGCGCGGCTCACATCGCCGTCGTGGTGAACACGCCACGGCCAATGGCCATGATGCCGCCGATGATGAAGACGATGGACACCACCACGCCCACCAGCGGCAGCACGAAGGCCGGCTGCGGCTTGCGGCGGTTGATGGACAACGTCGCCTGCGCCACGCCGGCGGCGAGCACCATCATCACGATGTGCCCGATGAGCGCCGGGTAATAGAAGCGCGTCACCAGCACGCCAACACCCAGCAGCACCTGAAGCTGGAGCAGCCCGGAGTAGGCCGAGCCCAAGATGCGCCCCAGCTTGTCGAAGGGCTTCCGGGTGGCGAGCCCGTAGGCGAAGTACGCGAGGGCCAGGATTCCAGCCAGCAGCACCAGATAACGGAGCCCGGAGTGGGCGTAGAAGAGCATTCGGTCCATGGGCCTCGCTGCTTAGCAACGCGCGGGGCGCCGCGCACGTTTCAAGACGGGTCCGGCTTGGGCGTCTTCGCGGTGCTGGGGGGAAGCTCCGGCGGGGCGATGAACTCCGCGGGGGGCAATTCCCCCGTGAGGCTCTTGAGGAAGGCGACCAGGTCGTCCACCTCCGGGTCCGTCAGCGTGCGCGCCAGCTGGTGCTTCGCCATCAGCCGCACCATCTGCGGCAGCTCCACCACGCTGCCGTCGTGCAGGTATGGCCCCGTCTTGTCCACGTTGAGGAGCGTGGGCACCCGGAACTTGCCCCGGTCATCCTCGTTCTTCGTGGCGTCGAAGCGGCCCGCGTCCTTCAGGCCCGGGTAGTCCTCGATGAGGCCCAGCTTCTGGAAAGAGGTACCGCCCACGGCGGGGCCGTTGTGGCAGGTGGTGCACCCGGTGGTGGCGAAGAGCTGCAGGCCCCGCTGCTCCTGCTCCGTCAGCGCGTCGTGCTTGCCGCCCACGAAGGCGTCGAAGCGCGAGGTCGTGACGAGCTTGCGCTCGAAGGCGGCGATGGCGCGCGCGGTGTTGGCCATGGTCACCGGCTTCTTGTCGCCCGGGAAGGCCTCACGGAAACGCTTCGTGTACTCCGGGATGGAGGTCAGCGTGGCCAGCACGCGCTTCTCATCCGGCATGGCCATCTCCACCGGATTGAGGATGGGGCCCGTGGCCTGCGCCTCCAGCGTGTCCGCGCGCCCGTCCCAGAACTGCGCGATGTGCCCGGCCGCGTTGTACACGGTGGGCGAGTTGCGCGTGCCCTTCAGCCCCTTGTGGCCGTCCGACAGCGCCTTGTTGTCCACACCGAAGGTCGTCAGGCCGTGGCAGGTGTTGCAGGACACATCGTGGTTCTTCGACAGGCGCGGCTCGAAGTAGAGCATCCGCCCCAGCGCCACCTGGGCTTCAGTGTCCTCGGGGGGAGGCGGCGCGTCCTTGCGCTGAGGCAGCGGCTTGAAGAAGTGCGCGAGCTGCTCGGCCGTCATCGGCTTGGGCGCCGGCAGCTTCTGGGCTTCCGGCGCGGCCACGGGCGCCTCGGCGGGCGGCGGCGTCCGCTCACACCCCGTGAGCGCACTGACGCCCAGAGCGGACAGCGACAGCAGCGAGACCCACCGGTTCTGAATCATGGAAGCCCTCCATGGCCGCTTCGATAGCGCGGCGCAAGCTACCAGCAATCAGCCCAGGAGGAATGCCGCGTCGAGACATCCCTGTACGTCCGCTTTCCGGACCCATCAGCCACCGGGCCGCCTTCCCGCTCCGGAAGCACTCGAACGACCAGGGTGGCCTGCGAGACTTCCGACAGCGCGCTACCTCCCAGTCTCAGGCCGCCATGCGTGCTTCAGCCAACAGGGCCCCTGTGCCTCAGGGCCGGGCGCGCGGCGCATCGAGCGGCATCGACGAGACGATGGAGGACGGATGCGGGACGGCAACGATGGTGGACCGGTGGAGGACGTGGAGGTGCTCGTCTGCCGGAAGTGCCTGATGAAGGGCGGCACGCGTGCCGGAGGACTGGACCTGCCGCGCTGGCTCCAAGGCACGCTCACCGAACGCGGCCTGGGGGAACAGGTCCGCGTGCGCCCCTCCGGCTGCATGAACCAGTGCCCGCGCGGCAAGGTCACCGTGCTCGTCTCCAGCGACTCCGGCCGCGGCGGCGCCCTGGTGACGGTGGACCCGAGGCTGCATCGAGAGGAGCTGGTACAGCTCGTCGAACGCCATGCGCGTGGCGAGCCCACCCGGGAGGCCCCCGTCCCCGGCGACGTGGAGGCGGAGCGCGACGGGGCGACGTAGCCGCGCCTGGCGGGCCACCTCGGACGGCGTGTCGTCACGGCGGAAGACGAGCCGGTCCACCACGTACGACACCGCGAGCCCGGACGCCGCGCCCACCGCGTCCCATGCCAGGTCCTTCATCGAGAACGTCGTCCCGCGCCCCAAGTCATAGAGTTCCTTACCCACCCCCGCGCCCATCGCGAGCCCCGCGCCGGTGAGCCAGCGCGCGTGGGGATTGTCGAAGAGCAGCGCGCCCCCGGCGTACCCCGCGCCCGCGAACATGAAACACGCCGCGAAGTGTTTGGGCTTGTCCGGCCCCAGCCACGCATCACCCGACGCGGCGCGCGCGCCGAGAGGCGCCAGGAGGACGAGCAACAGCAAGCTGGGCAGCAGGGCGTGCAGGCGCATGTCCCTCCCTGTAGCACCACACGACCCGTCAGGGTGCCCTGTCTCTCCGTGAAGTGGGGGCTGACGGGTTCATGCGTTTTCGAGACGCAGCCCGAGTCACGGCCTATGCTGGGGACCTCGTGAGTCAACTCGGCCCTACCTTCACCTTCCAGAAACGAGACACCCGGCACCCCGGGCTCGACTGCGCGCGCGGACTCGCGGTGATGGCGATGGTCATTGGCCACACGCTGGACGCGGTGTTGTCGCCGGCCGTGCGCGCGGACGTGTGGGTCCAGCACTACTGGACCTGCCGAGGCATCACCGCGCCCCTGTTCCTGATGGTCGCGGGGTGGGCGGTGGTCGCGGCGCTGGGCTCGAAGCCCACGGCGGCCCGGGACACCTACGGCAAGCGAGTGCGGCGCGCGCTGCTGCTCATCTTCCTGGGCTACCTCGTCCACTGGCCCGGGTGGTCCACGGTCATCCAGATGGGGATGACCGAGCGGATGCTGACGAAGGTGCTCGTCTTCGACGCGCTCCAATGCATCGGCTTCGCCCTCCTGGCGGGCGCCACCCTGCTGGCGGTGACGCCGGGCCGCTGGGGACGCACGGTGATGCTGGCGGTGGTCGCGGTGGGCCTGCCGCTGGTGAGCGCCACCCTGTGGACCCTGGGCGAAGGGTTGCCCGGGCCGCTGACCCAGTTCATCGGCAGTGGCGGCGCCAGCCGCTTCCCCTTCTTCCCGTGGGCCAGCTACTTCTTCGCGGGCGCCCTGGCCGCGAGCCTGCTGGGTACCCTCCGCCCCGGCGTGCCGCAGGGGCTGGCGCTGCTGATTCTGGGCGGCGGCCTCTTTTGGTTCATGCGCGGACAGAACCAGGACTGGGGCACCGCCAGCGCGTGGCTGGTGGCGTACCGCGTGGGCCAGGGGATGATGGTGCTGGGCGTGGTCAACCTGCTGCCGCGCAAGGTCAGCGGCCTGCTGGCGCCTCTGGGCCGCCTGTCGCTCTGGGTCTACGTGCTGCACCTGCCCATCGTGTACGGCTGGTCCAGCTACGCGGGCCTGTCCAGCCGCGTGGGCCCCACCCTGACGCTTCCGGAGGGACTGGGCATCGGCGTATCGCTGCTGGTGGGCTGCGCCCTGGTGGCCCGCCTTGGGACGTGGCTGAGGGACCAGGCCCGGCCGTGGCGCACCGGCTCCACCACGCTGGAGGCCAGCGTGGGCAGCCTGGGCTCGCGCGGGAACTGACGTCCGGGCGGCGCGTCAGCTCCGCCTGGGCTCCTCCTCGGTGAACTCGGCGTCCACCTCCGGCTGCGGGTCCTGAGGCCGGCGGGCCTCGGTGCCGCCGGCGTCCGGCTCCAGGGCACCGGTCCGCGGAGAACGCGGCACGGGGCCTCCAGGGAAAGGGCCTCCCACGGACGCGTGGAAGCCGCCCCCAAACGCCCCGCCACCGAAGGTGGTGACGTGCATCGAGCCAGCACGCACCTTGCGCTCCAGGGTGCGGCGCACGCGCGCGGAGATGAGGCGCCGCACGGGCGGCAGCAGGAGCAGCAGCCCCACGACGTCGGTGATGACGCCAGGGATGACGAGCAACACGCCGCCGGCCAGCACCAGCACGCCACTGAGGATGCCTTCCTCGGGCACCTGGCCGCGCGCCATGGACTCACGCCAGTGGCGCAGCACCCGCCTGCCCTCCCGCCGGGAGAGCGCGGTGCCCACCAGGCCGGACACCAGCACCCAGGCAAGGGTGGGCATGGGCCCTATCTGCCGGCCAATGGCCAGGAGCAGGTAGAGCTCGAGGAAGGGCACCACGATGAGGGCGAGGAGGAGGTAGCGGAACACGCCCCCAAGGTAACGCTTCGAGAGGGGTCGTGCTCGTCTTCCGCCGCCGCGTCAGCGCCCGCCGAGCTGCCCCACCAGGGTGTCCACCACCAGGTACAGGACCACGAAGATGCCAATGGCGATGAGGACCATGCGCGTGGAGAGCTGGAAGCCGCGGGAGCCCTCCGTCTCCAGCGCGTAGCTGCCCGCGCCCATCGCCTCGGGCACGCCGGCCACCTCGCCCGCGTAGCGCGCCGTGCGGACGTATTGCTCCACCACTCCGGCGTCGTCCTTGCCGGTCAGCGAGCGGCCCAGCTGCGGGTCCACCAGCCGGACACCGGCCTCGGAGGCCAGGGCCGCCGCGGCCTCCACGGCCTCGCGCATCAGGTCGGGGCGGTCCGACAGCGGCACGCGCAGCTCGGTGGCCACCACCTGTCCGCCCTCACGCAGCTCGCCGACGTCGACGTCGCCGTTCTTGAAGGACCACCTGCGCACGCCGTCCGGCCGGGCGACCACACCCCGCTCGGAAAGGAGGGCATCCACCCGCGCTGCCTCATAAGGCGAGCCCGGCGTCATCGTCTGGAGGAGCAACTCGTATCTCACGCGGGTTGCGAGTATACGCCGCGAACGCCATGTCCACCTCTTCCAAGCCCCCCTACCCGCGCCGAAGCGGAAACCGGCCCTCGGGCCCCTCCTCTCAGCAGCAGGGCCGGGGCCGTCCCCACACCCGCCCCGAGAAGCCCGCCCCGGACCGCACCTCGCCCGAGCTGGGCCCGGACGGCCTTCCCCAGGTGTCGCTGCTGCGCCGCGGCGTGGAGCGCTGGCAGGGCGGCCACCCGTGGATCTACCGCGCGGACCTGAACGGCGACCCCGGACTGCCCGGCGGCGAGGTGGTGCGCGTGACGGACACCCGGGGATGGTTCCTGGGCAAGGCCTTCTATTCGAAGCACTCGAAGATTTCCCTGCGCTGGCTCTCCTTCGACGACGTCGCGGTGGACGCGGACTTCTTCCGGGAGCGGCTCCTGGCCGCGGACCGGCTGCGCCAGCTCGCGCTCCCGGGGGAGAAGACGTACCGCCTGGTGCATGGCGAGGCGGACGGGCTGCCCGGGCTCGTGGTGGACCGCTACGGCGACTTCCTCAGCGTGCAGTTCCTGGTCCCCGCCATGGAGCAGCGCAAGGCGCTCATCGCCGACCTGCTCCAGGCGCAGTTCAACCCGCGCGGCATCATCAACCGCTCCGACGTGGGCGTCCGCAACCTGGAGGGCCTCACTCCGGAGAAGGGCGTGCTGCGCGGCGAACATCCCGGCCCGGTGTCCTTCGACGAGGGCCTGGTGAAGATGCGCGCGGACCTGCTGGAGGGCCAGAAGACGGGCGCCTTCCTGGACCAGCGCGAGAATCACGTCATGGCCGCGAGCTATGCCCACGGCGAGGCGCTGGACTGCTTCTCCTACGTCGGCGGCTTCGCGCTCCAGCTCGCCACGCGGGCCAGGCACGTCACGGCGATTGAAATCTCTGAAGCGGCCTCGGCGCAGCTTCGGGAGAACGCCGCGGCCAACAAGCTGAACAACCTGGACGTGGTGGTGGCCAACGCCTTCGACTTCCTCCGCGACGCGGTGGACGAGGGCAAACGCTTCGACACCATCGTCCTGGACCCGCCGTCCTTCGCGAAGAACAAGGACGCCATCCCCGCCGCGGTGCGCGGGTACAAGGAAATCAACCTCCGCGCCCTGCAGCTGTTGCGGCCCGGCGGCATCCTCATCTCCGCCAGCTGCACGTACCACGTGGACGAGCAGGCCTTCGAGGACATGCTCGCCTCCGCCGCCGCGGATGCCCGCCGCCGCGTGCAAATCATCGAGCGCCGCGGCGCCGGCCGGGACCACCCCGTGCTGCTCAACCTGCGTGAGACGCGCTACCTGAAGTGCTTCGTGCTCCGGGTGCTCTGAGGACTCGCCCATGCGGACGCGGGACTGGGACGACGAGGACGACGACGCGCCCCTGGGTGGCACCCGCGAAAGGGAGCGCGCGCTGAAGGAGGTGCGCGCCGTCTACCGCCAGGCGGACGCGGCCTACGCCCCCTACTCCTGCCCGGCCAGCGGCGAGTGCTGTCAGCTGGCCATCACGAAGCGCCAGCCCTGGCTGTGGCAGCCCGAATGGGAGCTGCTGTCCCGAGGGCGCCCGCTGCCGCCACCTCGCACGGACGGCGGCTGTCCCTACCTGGACGCCACGGGCCTGCGCTGCTCGGTGTACGCGGACCGGCCCTTCGGCTGCCGGACCTTCTTCTGCCAGCGCATCCAAGGCCCCTCACGCCAACCCGCGGAGACGGTGGCCACGCTGCTGGAGCGGCTGGAGCGTGTGTCTCAGCGCGTGGCCCCTTCACTGAAGGCTCCGCGCCCTTTGCTGGACTGGCATGAGGAGGCCTGGCACGCGGCGACAAAAGCTTGAATTGCCACTTTTCAATTCAAGTCTTTGTAGGAATTCGCGGCGCTAACGTCCGGTTGATACATAGAAGTGATGAAACACGCATCACCCCAGGAGTGGGAATGACGTTGGGAGTGGTATGCCAGGGGTGGGGGCTCTCGCAGGTAGAGGACGCGGTACAGGTCCCCTGGCCTTCTGGAGTTCCCTGGACACCTCAGAAAGCGCCAAGCCCTTCACCGTGATTTCTCCTCGCTGGCTCGTCGCACCGCAAGAATTCAAGGGAACGCTGTCCGCCGTGGAAGCGGCTGAAGCCATGGCTCGCGGCCTCCGTGAGTCCTCGCCGGAAGTGGTGTTGGACGTGGCGCCGCTCGCGGATGGCGGGCCTGGGACGGTGGAAGCGCTGCTGACGGGCCTGCGCGGCGAGCGTCGTCAGCAGGTGGTGCGTGGACCGCTGGGCGCGCCCGTGGAAGCACACTGGGCCCTGGTGGAGGACGGACGCACGGCGGTGGTGGAGATGGCCTCCGCGTCCGGCCTGTCGCTGCTGGCGCCCGAGGCTCGCGATGCGTTGAAGGCATCCACGTATGGCACCGGCGAGCTGATGCACGCGGCGCTGGAGTCGGGCTGCGAACGCCTCATCGTCTGCCTGGGTGGCAGCGCCACCACGGACGCGGGCACCGGGGCGCTCAGCGCACTGGGCTTCCGCTTCCTGGACGCGCGAGGACAGCCTCTTCCCCCGGGAGGCGCGGCGCTGGCCCAGCTCGCCCGCGTGGACGCGAGTGGCCGTCATCCTCGCCTGGGCGCCGTGGAGCTGCTGGGTGCCACGGACGTCACCTCGCCCCTGTTGGGGCCGGACGGAGCCGCGCGGCTCTTCGGTCCGCAGAAGGGCGCGGACGAGGCCGGCGTGGAAGCACTGGAGGCGGCGTTGGCACACGCGGCGACGGTGCTGGGGGATACGTCCGCGGGCTGGCCCGGCGCGGGAGCGGCGGGAGGCTTTGGGTTTGGCCTGCTGGCCCTCACTGGCGCGCGACTGGTGCCCGGCTACGAGCTGGTGTCACGCGCGCTGGGCCTGGAGCGGCGCGTGCTGATGGCGGACGTGGTGCTGACCGGTGAGGGACGCTTCGATCGTCAGACGTCGCTGGGCAAGGGCCCGGGCGGCATCGCGAGGCTGGCTCGCGAGCACGGCACGCCGGTGGTGCTCTTCGCCGGACAGGTGCAGCGGGATGAAGGCCTGGCGCTGGACCTCTTCCACGAGGTGGTGGAGCTGAGCGCCCACGCCCAGCCGGGCGAAGCGGCCTCGAAGGTGCTGTGCGAAGCCGCCGCGCGCTGGGCGGCCCAGCGTCTCAAGGGACGCTGAGCCGAGCCGTCACATCCTTCCGGGCCTGACGACGCGAGTGAGGCGTCGCCGGCGCCGCGCAGCGTCTCAAGGGACGCTGCGCCGTCCCCTCACTTCCCGTCTGGCTTGGGCGGCGACGCGGGAGGCTTCGCCGGTGCCGCCGCGCCCGCCAGCTTCCAGTGAACCAGCGCGTCCTTCGTCCCGTCATACATGACGAGCGACGGCGCCCCGCCCGTCCACAGCAGCGCCGCGCCCTTCTCTGGAACAGCGCCCAGCGCCAGCGGCGGCTTGAAGGCCGCGCCCACCTGCTGCACGTAGAGGTGCGGGTTGCGGCCCGCGCTGTTCAGGACGCGGTAGAAGAGCCAGTCCCCCTCGGGTGACAGCGAGCCCAGCGTCACCGACTCCCCGGAGGCATGGCGCGCCAGCCGCACCGTCACCGCGGGCGCGCCTTCCCACGACACGCGCCAGATGCCAGGGTCCTCGGGCTTCTCCTTCCCCTCCTCCCGCTTCGGCGTCACGTCACGGCCCAGTGCCACGAGCGCCACCGGCAACGAGGGATGCAAACGCAGCGACTGCAACGTGAGGCCATCCACCGACAGCTTGCGCAGCGCGAGCGCCAGCGGGTGCTCCGGCTGGGGCTTGGCCAGGTCAGGCCCATAGAGCTCCAGCGGCACGCCGGGCTTCTGCACCGCGACCAGCCCCGCCCCCGCGTCCCACTTCACCGCGCCGACGACGGAGCCCAGCTCCAGCGAGCCCAACTTCGCGCGCTTTTCGCCCTCCAGCCGCCAGGTGCGCAGCCGGAAGGAGATGCGGGAGGTGCGGGCATAATTCGTGGTGTCCTCCAGCTCCGCCGCCACCACCAGCGGGGCGTGAGAAATCCACGCGCCGCGGATGGCGACCTCCTCCAGTCGCTCGACCATGAACCACGTCTTGGCCAGTTGCCACTTGAGGTCGTACATCACCAGGCTTCGAGTCTGGAGGTACGCCAGGTGCGTGGATGATGGAGGCAGCATCCCTTGCAGCTCGCCTCCGGAGACCTGCTCCAGGTACTCGTCATCCACCTCGACGCGGCGCACCTCGGAGCCGGACAGCTCCAGCCGCCAGAGCTTGTCATTCAGCGTGAGCACCGACACCGAATCCGGCGCCGGCGATGGAAACACGAGCGCCACCTGATTCCAGGGGAACGGCGACGGATGACGCACGGGCGCCGCGGCCGCGGGCAGTTGAGGCGTCAGCAGGAAGGGGTCCTTGTTGGGCTCCATGGGCGGGGCTCCTACTTCGCCTTCGTGGTCGCGGTGAACAACATGGGACCGCTGGCCAGGCCGCCCGCCTTGTCAATCTGTTCCAGCGGGTGCTGCAGCCGCATCAGCGTCGTGAAGTTGTCCTCGAGCTTGTCCACCGCGGCGCCCGTCACGTTGAGGTCCGTTTGAAGCTTCTTGAGGCCCTCCTTCATCTTCGGAGCGACCTCCATCATGCGGTAGTAGCGCATGGGATTGACGATGGCGAACTGGGTGAAGAGGTTCACCTGCGTCGGCAGCTCCTTCTGGATGAACTCCAGCCCGCGGATGGTGCGGCTGTACCAGGCCGCGTACGCCACGGGCTCGGCGGTAATCATGTACCAGTCGGTGCCGAACATGATCTTCTTCAGCATCCATGGACTGGACTTGAGGATGTCAGCCAGCAGCTTCCACTTCTGCTTCTCCATCAGGTCCAGATAGGAGATGTCCGTGTAGAAGTTGGGGAACTCGTTGCACAGCTCGACGATGGAGCCAATCCAGCTCTTGTCGTACTGAACCTTCTGGCCATCCTGCTTGACGGTCAATCCCTTGCGGAAGTCCCAGAAGGTGCCGTCACTGGCAAAGTGCGCCAGGCACAGGCGCAGCTTCGGGTTGTCATTGAGCACCGGACGCCACGCTTCCGGGTGCACGTAGTTCTCATAGAAGTAGCGCATCCGGCCCGGGTTCAGCAGCTTCTCCTTGGCCTCGATGGCGTCCTCCACGCCATTGCGCGCGCGGCGGAGCACGAGCGGGATGTGGCTCTTCCAGCTCGCCTCCAGCTCCGTCACGTAGTCGCGCGCCTTGGTGATGTCCGCGTCGGCCTTGGCGATGGCTTCCTTCGAAGGCCAGTACTTCGGGTCGTTGCGGATGGCCTCGTCCGGCTCGTGGTCCAGGTAGAAGCGCCGCTCGTGCGTGTAGAAGCCGGACGGCGTGCAGTGGGTCATCAGCGGGATGTCGTTCGACGCGCACTCGGAGAAGAACCAGCTCAGGATGTCCTTCACCGGCGCATGGCGCTCCTTGGGCATGTAGCCCTGGGGCGTGTACATCTTGAAGCCGATGTAGGGAGCCGCCTTGGAGGCCGTCACCACCTTCTCGAAGGGGAACGACTTGTCCTCGTTCTTGATGAAGCGGCGCGGTTCGAAGTGAAACATGGGCAGCAGCCGGAAGGGATTCTCCGCGACCACCTGCTCGGTGTGCCGGAGCTGCCGGTCCCACGTCTCGTGAAGCCGTATCTCATCGGACTTCGCTTCAATCAGCTCGCCAGGGTCATCGGACTTCGTGCGCCAGCGGTAGGTGAAGCGGGGCTCGGCCCCATCGAAATCCGAGCTGTAGATAGGGTCCCCCTGGTAGCCAGCCAGGTGGCAGTAATCCATGTCCATGGTGAGGACGATGGACATGCCCAGGTAGGAAGCGCTGGCCTCCGCGTGGCCCTGCGTGGACGCATAGGCTCGCAGGGGCGCGGGGATGGTGTACTCCTCCACGTTGCCCATTCCATCCGAGGTGTATCCCGTCCGGTCCTGGGCAAGGCTGTCATTGGAGCGCACGGCCTCTTCGCCAATGCGGTGCGTGTCGCGGTGGGACACATCACCAATGTCGGGCGCGAACGGGATTTTCGCCGCCCAGAAGCCCAGGCGGTTGATCTTCGTGCGGCTGGTGCCCGTGCCGATGAGAAAGCCCAGGCCCTTGTCCTTCATCATCTGCACCAGCGCGGGCATGGGCGTGCAGTTGCCGCTCATGATGTGCATGTGCGCGTCGAAGTGGACGGGCGGCAAGGTGAGCGGCGTTCCCGGCGTGGCGATGAGGTTCTGCGGCCCTCCGGCGGACACCTGGTTCTCTGGCAGGTCCGGGATGATGACCCGGTCATCCGCCTTCACTTCATTGGCGCCGCGCGTGGCGCGCAGGCCCCCGTTGTCCGGATGCTCGTAGATGAGCTTCCATTCCTTGAACCCGTACTTCTGCGCGATTGAGTCGGGGGAGTCCCCGTCCTTGACGACGTACGTTTCCATCGCTGGCCTATCCGAAATGGCGCGTGTGCCCGCGCGGGCGGGTGCGGCTCAGGAACCCTTGTTGATGCGGCCTGACATCTCCGGGAAGACGACGCGGTAGTCGCCGGGCGGCACCTTCTCCACCACGCCCTTCCCGCTCCCGTCCACGCGGCCCTTCTTGATGGTGCCGTCGGGCATGTGCAGCTCGAAGGGCTGGTCCTTGATGGGCTTGCCGTCCATGCCCTTGAGGTTGAACTCGACGTTGACGGGGTCTGGCTCCTTGAAGTGCTCCAGCTCCTTCGCCTTGCGCGAGTCGCTCTTGAGCGAACCAGCCGCCTCCATCTTCACCTTGCCGCCCTTGATCTTCACTTCCTTGCCGTCGACGGTGAGCGTCTTGAGGGCGAAGGTCACCTTGCCGGACTTCTCCATCTTCAGGATGAGGTTGTCACCGACGAGCAGCGAGAAGGTGTCTGCCTTCAGCTCGAACTTCTTGGCCAGGCCCGCCATGTCCTCGGTGATGTAGAGGCCGGTCGTCTTCCCGATGTCCTCTTCCCAGTCCTTGCCGATGGTCAGCGTGAGCTGGCCCTTGGTGCGCAAGTCCCAGTCCATGCCGACGTCCACCGTCTTGTCCTTGCCGACCGTCTCCTGCCGCGAGCCCAGCACGTGCTCGGTGTGCGCGGCGGCGACCTGGAGGCCGCGCGCGCCGCCGGTGGCCTCGTTGTAGGCCAGCGCCACGTTGACGCTGTAGGCGCCGCCAATGGTGGTGGCCTTCGCGGCCCCCACGTTCTCCATGGCGCCCTGGAGCACCAGCGCGGTGAGGTTGCCGCCCACCGTCATCGTCTGGTTGCCCTCCACTTCCTCGTCGTGAGACAGCGTCGTCCGGGTGGAGCGGTTGCCCTGCACCACCAACGTCTGGTTCTGCTCGACGACGCCCACGTCGTCCAAGCCCACGCGCAGCTCCTGGTTGCCCTCCACCGTGCGCTTGCGGTCCTTCTTCACCAGCAGGTCCTCGAAGCCCGTCACCTGCTGGTCCTTGTCGTTCTCCGTGAGCAGGTCCTCGTCCTTCTGCGCGTGGGTGAAGACCTCCTCCTGGCCCGCCGCGTCCTCGATGCGGACCTCGTTGAAGCCGTCACTGCCCAGGCTGGAGGCGCTCTTGCGCGTGGACTTCGTCTTCTCCCCCGGCAGGCCATACGGCACCGTGTTGGTGCCGTTGTAGACGGCGCCCGCCACCAGCGGCCGGTCCGGGTCGCCTTCCAGGAAGCGCACCACCACCTCCTGGCCGATGCGCGGCAGCCACACGTCACCCCAGGCCGGGCCGCCCCACGGCTGGCCCACGCGCACCCAGCACGAGGACCGCTCGTCGCGCTTGCCCTCGCGGTCCCAGTGGAACTGCACCTTGATGCGCCCGTGCTCGTCGGTGTGAATCTCCTCGCCCGCGGGGCCCACCACCGTGGCCGTCTGCGGACCCGCCAGCTGCGGCAGGGGCGTCAGGCGCCGGGGCCGGAAGGGCACGGCCTTGGGCAGCAGCTGGTACTGGTTGCGGTACAGGCCCTGAATCGCCTCGCTGCCCGCGCTGACGTCCGGCTGCGTGCCCGAATGCACCACCTCCGTCACCAGGTACTCACCCGCGAAGGTGCCATCCTCCGGGGACTGCACCTCCAGCAGGTACCCGGGCGTCAGGCGCGGCGCCACGCCCTGCCCCATCAGCGTGCGCCCGCCCATGCTGGCCGCTTCCGTGCGCACGTTCGTCGCCGCCTTGCCCACGCCCGGCGCCACGTAGCCCGCCGGATAGTCGTAGAGCTCCAGCTCCGTGACACCTTCGGGCGCCTGCGCCTTGCCGGAGATGTCCAGGCCAGGCTTCTCGAAGTCGAAGTCCTTCAGGTGCACGGCGCCGGGGCGCAGCCGGTGCACCACTTCCAGCGCGGAGAGGTACTCACCCTCCACGACCTCCTTGCCCAGGCTGGGACGCAGCGGGAGCTGCTGGCCCTGCGGCAGGGGCGCGTGCGCGCTGGGCTTGTCCCCCAGCACCAGGGTGTGCCCGTCCTCGGTGTGCTCGAAGAAGTAGAAGATGCCTTCCCACTCCATGAGGCGGCTGAGGAAGGCGAAGTCGCTCTCCCGGTACTGCACGCAGTACTCGCGGGGGGCGTAGCTGCCGGACAGGGCCAGCCGCGTCTTCACGCCCGCCGCGTCCAGGACGTCCTTGAGGATGTCCGGCACGGACTTCTGCTGGAAGATGCGGCTGCGGTGGTGCTGGGTGAGCCGCCACAGCCGGGGCACCACGTGCGCGCGGTAGCGGCGGCGGCCCGTCTTCATGCCCAGCGATTCCACCTCGCGGACCCAGCCGTGCACGTAGCGGGGCGCGCTGTCGCGGATGGAGAGGGTGAGCAACGCGTCCTGCTCCAGCAGCTCACTGGTGGCGATGGGGTTGCCATCCTTGGCGAAGAAGTCCACCCGGAAGTCGAACAGGTGGCTCAACGCCTCGGTGCCGGAAATGCTCGAAACACTCAGCGCATCCGCGCCGTGTGAGCCGACCTGCACCGTGAACGCAGGCGGATTGAATTGAGCGGCCATGACTCCCCCTTCACCGACGCGGAGGTCCCCAGCCTCGCCGGGAACGAACGGGAGATTCTACCACACGCTGGGTACGGGGGAGCACGCGCCCGGAATGCCGCCCGGCTACCCTTCCAGCGGGTCCGAGGTTCGGACCACCCGCATCCCCGCCGCCTGGAAGTCCCGGAGGGCCTCCTTCGCCAACCGGGGGAAGTCCAACGAGGCGGGCAGCGGCTCCAGGGGAGGCGCCGGCACCGGACTCATGGCGTCCTCCAGGATGTGGATGCGGCCCATCTTCGACGGGTCCGTCTGTTCGATGTGACGCCGCAGGTCCAGCAGCGTGTTCAGCACGCAGTGGGAGCTGGCCTGACCGAAGACATAGACGCGGTCAAAGGACATCAGACGCTCGAAGAGGCGCGTGTTGAAGGCCCCGACCTGCTGCCCCTTCAGCTCCGTCACCTCGGGTGAGAGCACGGAGTAGTTCTCCGTGAGCGGGTGCTCCCCCTTCAGCTCGAAGTGCGTGGGCATGTCGCGCACCAGGGCATGGAAGAGGCTCGCCTCGAAGACGGACGGAACCAGCGCGTGGCTCAGGCCGCCCAGCATCGCGTGGAAGGGCCAGACGGTGAGCACGTACCGGCCGCTGGCCTCCAGTTGCTCGCAGTAGGCCAGGCTCTCCTCGTGGAAGCGCGTGGCCCGCCAGCGGCCGGAGCGAACATCCGCCGCGGTGATGGCCGTCAATGGCGGCGGCGGCCGGCCTTCCGCGTCCCGCCACCAGGACGGATGAAACACGTGGTACGCGTGGTGCGTGTCCAGCGAGAACACCAGCTCCGTCACCCGGTCCAGGTTCGCGTAGAGCCAGCGCAGCGCGCGCTGGGTGTCCTCCACCGCGCCGGGCACGAAGAGGCTGGCGCCCGGCGTGCAGAAGGCCACCTGCACGTCGATGCCGAACGCGGCGATGCGCGTCGCGTCCTCACGCGCGGGGCGGATGCGGTGCTCCGCCACGTAGCGGAGGGCCTCCTCGGTCACCTCCGCGCCACGCTCCAGGTAGAGCTGGCTGACGCGGGCGTCCTCGTGAAAGCGGGGAATGGGCAAGGGCATGTCGGACTCAGCGGTGCTGCTGGGGGAAGTGACGCCGGTGCAGCGCATCCACCAGCGCCTGCGTCGCGGCGGTGTAGGCGACACGCGCCTCGGCCGCCGTCTCCTGCGCGCCCACCAGTGATGGGGTTTCCGGCGCGCTCTCCATGAGCGGGAAGTAGCCATCCGGGACGGGCTCGCCCACCTGGCCGACCAGTCCGACGGGGCCCGCGCCATGGCGGCGGCGGAAGAGGACGGGCTCGCCGGGGATGCTCTTCTTGCCCTCGGCCAGCTCGTTGCCGAACTTCATCACCGGCGTGTTGCCCGTGCGAGACAGCTTGTAGATGGCGGCCACCTTGTCCCGGGTGAGCGGGCAGTCCATGGTCCGCGCGATGATGTGGCCGCCGTAGCCGTAGAACTGGGCCGACGGCTCCCAGCCCACCTGCCGCCGCAGCTCCTCGAACTCCCGCGTGGCCTCCGCGTCCAGTCCGTCCTCCAGGATGTTGACGGGCCGAATCCCCAGGTCCCGCGCCCGCGTCACCGCGTAGAGGTACTGGAGCTTCTTGTTGCCGGAGTCGAAGCGGATGGAGTCGTTGTTGCCGGGCTCCTCCTGGATGAGCTGGAAGGCCGCGGGGATTCCGGACGTGAGCGTGTCGAAGGTGTCCAGCAGGTAGCTGGAGCGCTGCGGCCGGCGCTCGCGCATGGCCCGGAACGCGGCCTCATCCGAGCCATAGCGCTGGATGTGCTCGTGCCCCATGGTGCCCACGGGGACCATTCCCAGCTTCGCCGCCCCGTCCACGTTGGAGGTGCGTGTGACGCCCGCGTCCTTGCAGCTTCGCAGCGCCACCTCGTGCTGCTCCAGACAGGTGGCCGCGCGCAGGCCCACCTCGAAGATGCGAGACGGGTCCTCGACGATGTCCACCAGCTCCTTGACGGTGGCGAAGACGCGCCTGGCGTAGCCCTCCGTGTCCACGGTGATGGGCACCGCATTCACGCCCACCGAGTCGAGCGTCTCCAGCGCGATGGCCTTCTGCTCGTCGCACGTCACGGTGGCCAGCGCGCGGGCCAGCGCGTCCCGGTCCGACAGCGCCAGGGTGGCGACCTGGATGCGGAAGTTGAGCTGGAGCAGCAGCGGCTCCACCCAGGACACCAGGGCGGACGGCCCTGTCAGCGTGAGGATGGGCTCGCGCGGATAGAAGAGCGCGCCCTTGGGGATGGCGCGGATGCTGAGTTTCTCACGGCGGAGGATGGCCGCCTTGAACCCCACGCCCATCTCATAGTCGTACCGGCTGAGGTAGTCGTAGTCCTCCGACCTGGGCTCCGGGATGAGCGACTTGACGAAGGCCGCCACGTCGAGCGGCATCACCTGGAGCCCCCCCCGCCGGTGCGAGTAGTAGAACGTTTCCCGACGAAGCGGCCAGCCGGCCTCCGCCATGCTGAACTTGTAGCCATCCGTCGCGAGCAGCGAGGTCGACATCTTGGGGTCCTTCCTCCGATGCCGCGAAGAGTAAACGCGTCAGGGTTGCGTTTCCTATCCTCCCCTCGCGGATTCCCAGGGCATGACGTGAAAGCGGGGTTAAATGGAGGCGCATGCCTCCGGAGCCCACCAGACGCCTGCTGCCAGCGCTCGCCGCCAGCATGGGCGTGCATGGGCTCTTGTGGCTGACCCTGGAGCGCGAGGAGCCGGTCGCGAGGCCCCCTCCGGCGTCCCCGCAGCCTGCCCTGGAATGGGTCGATGTGGAGGTGGCGGAGGCCCATGTATCGCAGGACACGCTGATGCCGGACGAGGGTCCGGTCGCCGGCGCCGCCCAGCCGGTGCCGCCAAAGCGTTCGGACAGCGCCCATGCGCCCCCTGTGCCCCGCACGGCCGCGAAGCACCGGGCTCCGTCGGGGCAGGCGACGCCTGAGCGCGACGCCGCGCCCGCCCACGCGGAGTCCCGGTCCGAGCGCCACACGGAACCCGCCCACGCGAGTTCCCAGCCCGCCCACGACACGCAAGTCGCCCAAACGGACGCGCGGCCTGAACGTCACGTAGAGGCCCTGGACTCGGCTCCGGCGCTGCCCCGCTTCGCGGACGCGCCCCTGGCGGGGACGCCCCCCACGGACATGCCCCGCGCGGAGCCCGGCGCCAACGCCGTCTCGGGCTCACGGCTGTTGCTCGCGGCCCGTCAGGTCACCGCGCTTTCAGGAACGCATCGCGATGTGGCGGCGGAGCTCGACGGCGGCGTGGACCCGCATGCGCCTCCTTCCGCCCAGCGCCTGGTGGAAGAGCTGGTGTCCGAAAGCGTGGGCCGAGGCCGGGTGGAACGCGGGGTGGTGCACCCGTATTACGGCCAGCTCGGCAAGGCATTGATGAAGGCGTGGGACGCCGACCGCTCCGTGAAGGAGCACGGCCTCCAAGGCTACTTCGACATGGGCATGGAGCGCGGCCGTGCGTACTCGCGCATCTGGGTGGAGCGCGCGGCGGACTACGGCGCGTCGGGCTCGTTCGCCACGAAGAACGGCCCGGGCGAGGACCGGCGCAGGCCGCTCAGCACCGCCGGAGACCCCACGCTCAATGCCCGCCGCGAGATGCGCCAGCAGATGCGTCAGGAGTTCCGCACCACGCGCCGTGCCCTCATCCGCGTCGTCCAGGACGCGAAGGGCCAGCTCGTGGACGTGCACCTTCTGGAGCCCAGCCACCAGCCCGAGGTCGACAAGGAGGCCCTCAAGGACGTGCGGGCCATGGCGGAGAAGCTGCCCCCGCCGCCGGACGAGGCCGTGGGCGGCCGCTCGCGGCTCACCAGCGTCTGGGAGTTCGAGCTGCTCATCTCCATCAGCCCGCCCATCCCCACCTTCAGCTTCGAGTTCGACGAAGCGCTCGGCTTCATCGACACCCGCTTGCCGCTGGACCGCCGCATCTACAAGCGCGTGCGGCTGGTCGAGGTCCGCTGAGCCGGCTCAGGACGCGCGAGACTTGCGCGCCGCCTTCGTCTTGGCCTTCGCGGGCTTGGCGATCTTCGCCTCCACCGCCGCGCCGCGCGTACGGACAGCGCGCGCCTTCGTGGTGACCTGCGGGCCGTAGATGCGCTCGTAGTCCTTCATGCTGCGCTTGATGACCTCGAGCGCCTCCGGCTGGTCGTAGACCTCGGCGATCTCCACGCTACGCTTCCCCTCACCGGGAATCTGCTTGTAGGTGAGGAAGTAGTGCTTGAGGCGGTCGAGCAGCGCGCGCGGAAGCTGCGCGAGGTGCTGCAGCTCGCCGTACACCAGGTCGGACTCCAGCACCGCGATGATCTTGTCGTCGGCCTCGTCGCCGTCGACCATGCGGAAGCCGCCAATGGGAATCGCGCGCACCAGCAGGTTGCCGCTGGAGATGACCTTCTCCGTCAGCACGCAGATGTCGATGGGGTCGCCGTCGCCCTTGATGTCCTTCAGGCCCGTGCGCTCGGCGCAGCGCTTCGCCACCAGCTCGTCGCAGTACGTCTGCGGAATGAAGCCGTAGAGCGTGGGACACTGGCTGCTGAAGCGCTGCGGACGGTCCAGCTTGAGGATGCCGGACTCCTTGTCCAGCTCGTACTTCACCGCGTCCGTGGGGACGATTTCGATGTACGCGGTGACGATTTCGGGGGCGTCCTCACCCGGGGTGATGCCGTGCCACGGGTGCGCCTGGGATGTGGTCTGGATTGGCTTCTTCATGGCGTGTCTCCCGAGCGCTTGCAGGCCTCGGCATAGAGTTCTGCGACCGCGTCCTCCAACTGGCGCGTGAGCGCGTCGCGGTCCTGCATCGTCAGTCCCTGGGTGGGGATGGGCTTTCCCACCACCAGCGCCACGCGCTGTCCCCACTGCACGGCCCGGCCCCCCTTGGGAAGAATGAGGCGCGTCCCGGACACCGCCAGGGGCACCACCGGAACGCCCGCCTGGATGGCCAGCGTCGCGGCTCCCTTCTTGAACGGCCGCAGCCGCCCATCCGTGCTGCGCGTGCCTTCCGCGAAGAAGAGCACGCTCACCCGTTCCCGCAGCGCCGTGACGGCTTCCGACAGGCGGGCCCTGTCTCCCGCCCCCCCGGTGCGCTCCACCGGGATGTTGCCCGCGCGCCGGAGCGCGGGCCCGAAGAGGGGGATGCGGAACAGCTCCGCCTTCGCCACGTAGCGCGTGTGCTTGCGGATGTGGGCGAAGTTCACCAGCGCGTCGTAGTGCGACTGGTGGTTGCTCACGAAGACGACGTGGGTGTCGGTGGGGACGTTCTCGACGCCCACCGCCTCGTGCCGCACCCCCGCGGACGCCAGCAGCGAGCGCGCCCACAGCACCAGCACGCCGTCCGCGTCCTTGGCGTCGCGCAGCGACAGCGCCGACACCACGGGAGACAGCACACCGGTGATGCCCACCGCCGCCGTTCCAGCAAAGGCCGTCTGCAGGAGCTTGCGAATCAAACGAACTCGTGGGCGGGGAAAAGGAGCACGTCCGAGATGCGCTGGACCCCGAGCAGCAGCATCAGGATTCTATCGAGCCCGACGGCGATGCCCGCCGAGGGTGGCATTCGCCCTACCGCGTCAAGGAACCGCTCGTCCAGAGGATACACGGCCCGGCCCAGTTGGCGCCTGAGCTCCTGTTCTTCTGTCAATCGTGCCCGCTGTTCCACGGGGTCCGTCAGCTCGGAAAACCCGTTCGCCAGCTCCAACCCCTTGGCGTACAGCTCCACCCGCTCCGCCACCGCCGCGTCACCGGGCTTCAGCCGGGACAGCGCCGCCATGGACGCCGGGTACTCCATGAGAAAGGTGGGCCGCTCGTGGCCCAAGCCGGTCTCCACCTTCTGGAGGAAGAGGTGGAAGAAGACGTCGTCGAACGTCTCCGCGTTCCCGGTGCGCACCCCGGCCGCCTCCGCCGCCCGCTTCAATGACGGGCCGTCCGAATGCTGGCGGATGTCCACGCCGGTGGCGCGCAGCACCGCGTCACGCACCGTCAACCGCTCGTAGGGGGTGCGGGTGAAGAAGAGCGGGTCCGCCCCGGGCTCCCCCTCCGTCGCGCCGCGGCCAGCCTCCGCCAGCGCCCCTTCCAGGTCATCCATGATGGCGTGGTAGTCCGCGTGAGGCCGGTAGAACTCCAGCATCGTGAATTCCGGATTATGGGTCGGGGACACCTCCCCATTCCGGAACACCTTGCACAGCTGGAACAACGGCCCGGCCCCATCCGCGAGCAGCCGCTTCATGGCGTACTCGGGGCTGGAGTGCAGGTAGAGCGTCCGCGCGGAGCCCACATCGGTCTCCGGGATGAAGCCGGCCTCGAACGCGTTGATGTGCGGCTCCATCCCCGGAGCGGGGACGAGCAGCGGCGTCTCCACCTCCAGGTAGCCGTGGGCGGCGAAGAAACGTCGCAGGGCGGAGTAGAGGGACTGGCGTCCCCGGGCGGCCCGCCATTGAGAAAGATTGGGCATGGGCAGCGCGCAAGTAACATGAGGAGCCACATGCACCCAAGGATTCCCCTGCTGCTGGCCTTCGCCTGCTGCCTCACCGCCTGCCCCAAGGGCCCGCCCGCCGATGGCCGGCAGGTCCTTTCCGAAAGGCAGCAGCTCGAGGCGGATGTGAGCGCCATGTCCTCGAAGGCTGAAACGCTCCTCGAAGCCCAGAGCCGCCTGGTGTGGGACTTCTGGACGGAGGGCCGCCACGTGGACGTCGCCGCCACCTACGCCGGCCAGGAAGCGCTCTTCACCATCGAGAACATCCGCAGAATCGACCGACTGCGCCAGCTCACGGACGACGCCCGCGAGGTGCGCGCCCTCACCGCGCTGCACTCGCACTTCGCCGGCGAGTACCTGTCCCACGCGCTGGCCGAGTTCAACGACGCGGCGGCCAACCTGGAAGCGTCTCTCACCTTCCCCGTGGACGGGAAGGACGTGCGCTACCGGGACCTGGAGCGGCTGCTCGCCAACGAGCGCACGGCGGCGCGGCGCCGGGCCCTGTACGCCGCGGCCACGCCCGCGATTGAACGCCTCAACCAGACGCTGCGCCGCCGCGAGGAGCGCGCGGACGAGCTGGTGCGGGAGCTGGGCTTCGCCTCCTACGAGGCCTTCGGCAGCGAGCTGCGGCAGTCGGACCTGGGACGGCTGAGCGTGCTGGCGGAGGAAATCCTCCAGGCCACGCAGGCCCCCTACCGCGTGGTGATGGAGCGGCTGAGCCAGCGCGAGCTGGGCATGGCGTTCAAGGACATCACCCGCGCGGACATCCCCCGCCTGTTCCGCTCGCGCGAAGTGGAGGACGCCTTCCCCAAGGGCGAGTCCCTGCTCAAGGCCCACGGGACGCTGGCGGGCATGGGCCTGGACCTGGGTGAGCTGCCCCACGTCACCATCGACGCGCGGGACGTGAAGGCCAAGAGCTCACGCCCCCTGGCGCTGGCGGTGCGCGTGCCCTCCGACGTGCGCATCTCCTTCAAGCCGGGCACGGGCGTGCTGCACCAGGCACGCGTGCTCCACGAGTTCGGCCACGCGCTGCACGCGGCCTTCACCACGGAGACGCGCTTCGAACTGGCGCGCCTGGGCAACCCCACCGTGGGCGAGGCCTACTCCGCCCTCTTCGAGGACCTGGCCGAAGACCCGGTGTGGCTGGAGGAGCACGCGGGCGTCAGCGGCGAGCAGCGCGCGCAGTACCTGGCCGCGTCCAGCGCGCACAAGCTGTTCCTCATCCGCCATGCCGCGGGCCGGCTGCTCTACCAGTTGGAGCTGCACCGCCGCGTCGAGGCCGACCCGAAGGCGCTGTACCGCGAAATCATGTCGCGCACCGACGACATCCCGATGACGGACGAGGACACCGAGCGCTACCTCGTGGACCAGGAGGACTTCTTTCAGTCCGCGGACAGCTTCCGCGCCTGGTTCCTGGCGGGTCAGCTCCAGGCGCAGCTCAAGGCGCGCTTCGGCCCCGCGTGGTGGCGCACGTCGCAGGCGGGCGAGTTCCTCAAGACGCTGTGGGCCAAGGGCAACGCGATGTCCGCGCGCGAGGTGGCCCAGGCGATTGGTGAGAAGGGCATCGAGCCGGACGTGCTGCTGCTGCGGCTGGGCACCACGCTCCAGGTGCCCATGAAGCTCAACCTCGAAGGCGTGGAGGACGCCATCCTCCCCGCCGCGCCGGGGCTGGAGGACTTCACCCAGCCCCCGCCCGCGCCGGGGCTGGAGGACTTCAGCGCGCCCCCCGCCCCGCCCGCTCCCTAGAAGGGACCGAAGCTCGCTTCCAGGTGCTGGCGCACGTGCGTGGGCCGCTGCGTGGCGTAGTCGCGCATCGCGTCCACGTAGTATCGCCACGACTCCACGGACACTGGATAGCCCCAACGCTCGATGTGCGCGGGAATCTCCGCGGCGACCAGGTCGGTGAGCGACTCCAGGTGTGCCGTCACGCGCTCCTCGCGGAAGGTGTTGTCCAGGTGCCATTGGAAGCGCGACACGAAGCGGCTCTTGAAGTCCGCGTTCGTCAGCAGCTTACGGATGAGCAGCACAGACCACTCCGGGAGCGTTTCATCCGTCAGCACCCGGGCCAGTGAGTCGTAATCCGCGTCGCCGAGGAAGGCCCCGTCCAAATCGTAGAGCAGCCAACGCCAGCGGCCGTCCTTCGCGACGGGCCCCTCGGCATCTGGCTCCACGTACCGCCAGAACTTGACGTTGTTGTGGGGCCAGTCGAGGTTCGCGAAGAAGATCTCCGCGATTTGATAGTCGATGAAGTCGTCCACATCCATCATCGACTCCACGTGGGACAGGTTCTCCGGCAACGAGAGGTCGTTGTTCCGGACGAAGTCCAGCAGCGCCAGGTAGTGCGACTCGTCGCCCTCCTCGCCAGTGTCGAGCACCCCGTCCAGCTCCAGGATGGCCACCTTCTTGCGGTCAATGCCGTGGCGCGACGCGAGGTAGTACTCGTCATACCGCTCGCGCAGCTCGTGCAGGCCCCAGTACTCGCCGTTGATGTACAAGACGGTGGGGCGGCAGGCCTGCAGGTGCAGCGCCGTCTCCCGCAGCAGTCCCTGGAGCGCGCAGTCGCGAATCTTGGAATACAGCAGGTCCTGTCCCGACGTGCGGACGATGAGCCGCGTGTACTCGTCCAGTGTCTCATCGGGGAACACCGCCGCGCGGAACGTCTTCGGCCCATAGTCCTCCTTCGCGTACAGGCGCAGGCTCTTGTGCGGCAGCGCCGCGCTGCCCGAGCCGTGGATGCGCACGCCCGCCCCCTGCGAAATCACCGGCTGGCCGTTCACCTCGAACCACTCCACGTGGAGGGGGCGCTCCCAGTCCTTGCCGCTCTGGTGATAGTTGCCGTTGCCCCACATCCAGTCCGGCCTGGGGTCCTCCGCGTGGATCCGCCCGGGGACATAGATGCCGTGCTCGAAGCCGAAGAAGTGCTCCGCGTCCACCGTCAGCGACATCACCGGCAACGGACCATGTGACTTGTCGATGAGATAGCTCCGCGTGCCGGAGGCGCCCACGGGCGTGGCGTCCTGGAACTGCTGGAACCGCACCACGGCGGCGCGGCCCACCGGCCCGCGAGGCGGCAGCCATCGCCACTCCACCGGCGTCTCCGGCGGATTCGTGGGGATGAGGGACAGGGGCGCGGGCTCGCCCTGTGAACGCATCAGGACCAGCGGCGAGGTGTAGATGGGCGAGTTGGCCGTCGGCGTCGAGCCATCCAGCGTGTAGCGCGTCGTCGCGGACTCGCTCGTGGGCAGCGTCAGCAGGGACGGGGGCTGGTAGAGCGCGTGCGGCGTGGCGAAATCCAATGGCTGGAGCGCCAACGACGCGCGGGCCGGAGTGCCC
Organism: Myxococcus virescens; assembly: GCF_900101905.1. Lineage (NCBI taxonomy): Bacteria > Pseudomonadati > Myxococcota > Myxococcia > Myxococcales > Myxococcaceae > Myxococcus > Myxococcus virescens. Next base: position 283,901 of record NZ_FNAJ01000004.1, read on the forward strand.
GAGCCGTCATGGGCCACCACCTCGATGGAGTGCATCGCCGCGCCGGGCAGCCATTGGATGCTCCACTGGTCACCATTCACCTCGGCCCAGCCGAGCAGCACGCCGTCCACGTGGACTTCCACGGCCCTGATGTCGCCCTGCCCCTGGATGGTGCCCCGCAGAAGGCCAGACGCGTTGTCCATGCCATCAATGGACACGTACGGAACGGATTGCTCCTCCCGCGGGTCGTCAATGGGCGGCACGGGTGGCGCCGGCGGGACATCCTCACGGCAGGCGGACAGTGAAATCGTGAGCGCCAATAGCGCCGTGCGGGACTTGTAACGAAAGGTCCTCAATGCCTTGTCTCCCTGGGAACCAACAGCCAGCATGGCTGGCACGGGGACGTCCGGCCCGCAGAAGTACGCACCTCCTGCGACACGTCCCACACGCGCCCGTGCACGGCGCACGCCATCTGAGTCCCCAGGTGGGGCGCCCTGAAACGCACACCGCACGACGACCGCGGCGGCCCCTATGTAGCGCAGGGAACGTTTGAGGTCCATCCAGCCCCAGTGCATGTCGGGGAAAACACGAGAGCCCCCGCCCGGTGTCGGACGGAGGCTCTGGGTACCGCAGGGGCACACGAAGGGAACTACAGGAGCTTCATCAGCTCCGCGCGCTTCGCATTGTACTCCTCGTCACTGAGGACGCCCGCGTCCTTCAGCTCCTTGATTTCCTTCAGGCGCTGCGCGGGGCTGCGCGTGTCCGCCGGGGGCGCCGCGGGCGCGGGCTCCGGAGGCCGCTGCTGGTGCTGCTGCTGGTTCATGAACTGCTGGGCCATGCCAAAGCCCATGCCCATGCCCATGCCGCCCAGCGCGTTGCCCGCGCCACCACCGCCGTTACCGCCCTTGGCCATGCCCTCGGCCGCGCCGAGCATCGCCTGGCCCTGCGCGTACTGCTGGAAGCCACCGGCCAGACGCGAGTACGCCACGTCCTTGCCCAGCTTCTTCAGCGTCGCCTCGTCCTCCTCCTTGATGGAGACGTGGAAGTTGCCCATCCGCACCACGGTGAGGCCGTAGCCGTCCACGTGGGGCTTGAGCCCGGAGATGACCTCGGTCTCGATCTCCTCGGTGTACGCGCCGCTCGTCACGTCGAGCAGCGGCCAGCGCTTCTTGACGAGCAGCTCCGCGATGCGGTCGCGCGTCACCTTCAGCACCTGGTTCTTGAACCAACCGAGCAGCTCGTCGTTGCCGGTGCGGCCCATGCCCACCAGGCCCACCACCAGGCGCTCAGGGTCCGTCACACGGATGGAGAAGTCGCCGTACACCATGGTGCCGATGCCCAGGCCCGTCTCCGGGTCGCGCACGTCACCGATGGGGCCGCCGAACTTCACGCCGGCGAACTCCCGGGTGGAGACGAAGAAGATTTCGGAGATGAAGAGGTTGCCGCCCGTGAAGCCTTCGATGAGGCGGGACAGGAACGGGATGTTGTTCGTGTCCAGTGAGTGACGGCCGGGCCCCAGCTTGCCCTCCACCTTGCCGTCCTTCACGAAGAGGGCGACCTCGTCCGCATCGACGGTGAGCTGGGTCAGCATCCGGACGTTGTTCTCCGGATACTTGTAGATGATGTCGCCCTTCGCCGAGTCCGCCCGGGCGATGAAGTTGCGCTTCGTCTCACCCTTGATGCTGTCGAAGATACCCATTGCCGTCAGCGCCTCCGTGGCCGCGTTGGCAGCCGGTCAACCCGCACCGCCACCCCAACCCTTTTAAGAGCATGGCATCCCGGACGAAAGCGCGCGCGCTCCCGTACCGGCACCTGCTCGCAACATGCCAGTTTCACTGGCGAAAGCCTAGCCGCTCGGCAGGCCGGATGCCCTGGAAAGCGACGGCCGGCGTCCGCGCTAGCCCCAGCGGCTCACCAGCCGCTCGCGGTCCAACAGGCGGATACTGGCCCACAGCAGGAGGGCGTCCAGCACCAGCACCACCGCGCCCTGGAGCAGGTAGTAGCCGAAGCCCGCCTTGAGCACGCCCGCCACCTGCCCACCCACCATGCCCACGATGGGCAGCACCACCAGCGCTGACAACTGCTGGGCCATGCGCGCCTCGCTCACCCGGGCGGAGATGAGCACCGCCACCCCGTTGCCGAAGAAGGCGAACAGCGGCGCGATGACGAACACGCCGAAGGTCCACAGCGCGTTGGGCATCAGCGGCATCTTCACCAGCGGCCACGCGACGATGTCCACGCCCACGCAGAACAGGACGAACGCCGTCCACGTAATCGCCACGGACGGCACCAACGCCGCCAGGCTCTTGCCCGTCACCAGCTCCGCCGCCGTCACGGGCGAAGCCAGGAGCGGCTCCAGCGTGCGCCGCTCCTTCTCCCCCGCCACGCTCTGGGACGCGATGAGGATGGGCACGAACACCGGCATCACCAGGAACATGCCGAACCAGTCGGTGAGCGTCTTGTCGATGAGGAAGCGCGCGGCGCTGGCGCCCAACGGCAACGTGGGGTCGTAGAAAAGCGCCACGCTGCGCAGGTCCGCGTGGTCCGGCGTGCGCACGTACGTCCACACCACGCCAATGGGCACCAGCACCATGACGGCCGGGAGCACCATCATGGACACCACCAGGCCCACGTTCTTTCGCAGGTCCAGGAAGTCCTTCCAGAACACCGCCAGGGCCCGCTTCGGACGGAACGCCATGGGCTACCCCCTCCCCTCGCGCAGCAGCTCCAGATAGACCTCTTCCAGGGGACGCTGCGTGGGCACCGCGCTGTGCACCCGCGCGCCCGCTCCCACCAGGCACGCCACCACGTCGGGCGCCTGCGCATCGTCCGCCAACATCACGCGCAGCTTCGGCCCTTCGGCCAGCACGTTGGGCGCGAAGGGCAGCTGGGCCAGCGCGACACAAAAGCGCTCCGCCTCCCCCTCCACGCGCACCTCCAGCGCCTGCCCCGCGTGCCGCAGCTCGCGAACCGGGCCCATGGCCAGCAGGCGGCGCTTCACCACCGCCACGCGCTCGCACAGGCGCTCCACCTCCGCCAGGTTGTGCGAGCACAGGACGATGGTGCGCCCCTCCGACGCCAGCTCCGCCACGGCGTCGCGCACGGTGCGCGCCGACTCCGGGTCCAAGCCGCTGGTGGGCTCGTCCAGGAAGATGACCTTCGGGTCGTGCACCAGCGTCCGGACGATGGCCAGCTTCTGCCGCATCCCCTTGGAGAAGCCGCCCACCGGCTCCTCCTCGCGCCCACCCAACCCGAAGCGCTCCAGGTAGTGCCGGGCCCGAGGCCAGGCCGCGGCTTCATCCAACTCGTGCAGCTTCATGAAGAAGCGCAGGTTCTCTCGCGCGGTGAGCCTGTCGTAGAGGCCGGGCTGCTCGGTGAGCAGGCCCACCACCTTGCGCAGCGGCTCGCCGTCGCGGTCCACCCGGTGGCCCCACACGGTGGCCTCGCCCTCGGTGGGCTGAAGCAGCCCCGTGAGCATGCGCACCGTGGTCGTCTTCCCCGCGCCGTTGGGCCCCAGCAGGCCGAATACCTCGCCGGGCCGCACGTGGAAGGACAACGCCTCCACGGCCACCCGGTCTCCGAAGCGCTTGCCCAGGTCCTGGACGTGGATGCCGCTCAATCGATGGTCACCAGGACGAACTTGTTGTTGATGTCGCGGTCCACCGGCGTGACGACCTTGTCCGAGCCCACCGCGGTGCGCAGCAGGTTGAGCCGGTTGTGCTCCACCAGGGCCCACTCACGCCCCGGCCGCTGCGCCAGGGCGCGCATGCGCGCGTTCGCGTCCGACACGCGGTACTGCTCCACCGTGTTCTGCGAGTAGAACGTCTCGCCGCGCCAGTTCATCATGTACGCGACGATGGGCTCGCCCGCCTGACGCTGCGCGTAGTAGCGCCAGAAGAGGTCGCGCTGCGTCCAGTGGTGGGACAGGTCCACCCAGTGGTTCCAGTTGAACCAGAGGGCCATGCCCGCCGCGAGCACCCAGAAGGTGCCGAACAGCATCGCCCGCGCCCGCATCAGCGACGCCACCACCGCCATGCCGCCCGCCACCGCGAAGGTGAAGCCCAGCGTCTTCTTGACGTTGACGGGCTCCGACAGCGCCTTGAGCAGCGAGTCCTCCGCCGCCGGCTGGCGGAATCCCCGCACCGCGAACGCGATGCCCACCACCGCCAGCACGCCGGCCAGTGTCTGGATCGACGCGCGGCCTTCCGCGCCCGGCCGCATGGACTCCCACGCCAGATAGCCCGCCACCGCCAGCACCGCCACGCCCACCAGCGCCTTGGCGGACACCTGGGCCTGGGCGCTCACCGCGCCCAGCGTCGCCACGCCGCCCAGGAGCAGCATCAGCGCCACGGCGCGCGCGCTCGGCGTCGTCCGGGCCCGCCCCTTCGCGGAGAAGGCATCGAAGGACAGGTAGACGCCGAAGGCCAGCAGCACCAGCGTCACCAGATCTCCCGTCCACAGCGGGCGCGAGGTGAAGAACGCGATGGGCTTCGTCACCAGGTCCTGCGGATAGGTCCGGTCGTAGTTGTAGACGAACAGGTCGGTGAAGATCTTCGGGTTCTCCGCGATGTTCTTCCCCACCAGGACGAAGAGCATGAACCCGAAGATGAGGCTCACCGCGTGCGCGGAGATGCCCTCCTCCCACAGCCGGTCGATGAAGAGCGCCAGGAGGACGGCCACGCCCGGCAGCACCGGGAAGACGTAGTGGTGGAACTTGGTGGCGCTGGACGACAGCAGCCAGAAGGAGAAGGCCACCCACAGCACCGCGATGATGGCCAGGTGGTCCGCCGCCTTCTCCGAGCGCAGCTTCAGCCGCGCCACCACCGCGAAGGCGCCGGGCAGCAGCGCCACCCAGGGGAAGATGGCGAAGCCACCCTGCTCGATGAAGTAGATGAACGTGCCGCCCGGCGTGGTGGTGTGCACGCCCGCCGTGAGGCGATTGAGGTGGTCGTGGACGAAGAAGCGGTACCAGAAGAGCTTGCCCTCATCGTCCACGGAGCCGAAGAGGGACAGCGTCAGGTACCAGGGGCCCGCCACCGCGAAGAACACCAGGATGCCCGTGCCCAGGTGCATCTTGAACATCTGCCCCCACAGCACGGGCATGGGCTGACGGCCCTCGCGCACGTCCTTGCGGAAGCGCGACTGCGTGAGCCACTTCAAGTGCGCGTCCAGGCTGTCGCTGTCCCAGGGGATGACGGACAGGGCCGCGTACAGCACCAGGATGACGGCGGGCAGGCCCACACCCAGCAGGCCCTTGGCCAGCGCGGACAGGCCGGCGAAGAAATAGAAGCCGTACCACCAGGCGGCGCGGTGCTTCGTCGTCGCATCCAGCTGGCCGATGAGCGCGCACGCCATGGCGCAGATGAAGGTGGTGACGAAGGGCGTGTCCGTCACCGTCTGCCGCGTGAGCAGGAAGTACAGCGGCATCGTGGCCAGCACGAAGCCGGTGGCCAATCCCGCGCGCCGGGACACCACGCGCGCCACCGCCAGTGACAGCAGCGCCACCGCGGTGATGCTCAGGAGCGCGAAGGGCATCCGCATGCCCCACTCCGTATAGCGGCCCAGCATCCCACCCGGGTTCGCCGCGCCCACCACGTTCATGCCCAGCGCCTGCATCCACATCGTGAGCGGCGGCTTGGAGAAGAACCACGAGTTTTCCCAGAAGGGGTACACGTAGTCCTGGCGGACAATCATCATCCGCGCGACTTCGCCGTAATGCGTCTCCCAGGGGTCCCAGAGCCCCACCGCGCCCAGGTAGGGAAGGAAGAGCAGGGCCGCGAAGCCCGCCGTGGCCGTCACGACGCGCAGACTGAGGGACAGCTCCAGCCACCGCTTCGCCCACTTCGCCTGGAAGAAGTCCTTGCCGAGGATGGCCTCGACGAAGGTCTGCTCCCGCTGCTGTTCGACTTCGCTCTCCACGGACTGAGGCTCCTTGAGTCGTTCCGGGCGGTGGGCGGCCCACCCTCGGCAGGACGCGGCGTTATATCCCCGCAGCCCCCTCTGGTCGACCACCGCCAACGGCCGCTGCCGTGAGCCTGACTGCGCACCGCTGTGCAGGGGGATGTACACGACAGGGCCGTCAACCCCGCGAAAGCACGGCTCCTCGGCAGAGGCACGGCGCTTGAAACGCCCGGGGCCGGCGGTGCTTCCCGAGGCCGACGGGACGTGGCCGCCGAGGAGACATCATGCTCGCCCCCGCAGTGTCCCTGGCTTGCGCCCTCTTGCTCGCGCAGCCAGGGAACGAGGCCCCCGTCCTTCAGCCGCCCACCACCCCGCTTCCGGTCCAGGCATGGCACGCCCCCACGGTGTGCCTGCGGCTGCCACCGACGAAGGACGTTCCCTCCGGCGAGTGGCGGGCCCAGTGTGACGACACCGCCCAGGTGTGCCGGGTGTCCCCGTTGAGGGAGCTGGACGCCGAGGGCGTGGAGACGGACCGGCTGCAAGCGCGGGTGACGACCTGCTCCATCCCGTTCGATGAGGAAACGGCGGAGCGGGTGAAGGGCTATCGAATGGAGCCGGCCCGCGCGGCGGCCCCACCCGGCTGGTACCGCGACGAGCGCGGGCGGGTGATGCAGTTCAACTTCGACCTGAACCGGCGCGTCTGGCTCGGAGGTGCCTGGGCGCCCCTGTGGCATGACGGCCAGGTGCAGGGCCGCATGCGCGCCGACTTCGGCATCGCGGTGGAGGCACCGTCCCACCGGGGGAAGCGGCTGCACCGGCTCCGCTTCCTGGAGACGGAGCTGCACCTGGGCGTGCCCTCGCTCGACCTGACGGCGGCGCGTTACGACTTCAGCGTCGAGCGCGACGACCCGCTCTTCCGCGTGACGACCTTCTTCGGCAAGCCGCGACGACATGACCTCCATCTCAACCTGGGCTTGTGGATGGAGACGCTTCGCGTGGAGGAGCTCGAACGCGGCGGCGAAGTGGGGCGCTTCCTCACCTGGGGCACGATCCACGCCACGGTGGACCTGTGGCATTCGAAGGACCTGGTGTCCTACGTGCGCGTGCGCGCCGGTCCCTCCTTCGAGCGGGACGCTGCGAATGGCTTCAACACCTTCGTCCCCGGCGCGGCGCTCGAAGCAGACCTGACGGTGGACCGGGACGGATTCCACCACCTGCGGCTGGGAGTGGAGGCGGAGAAGGTGTTGCTGGCCCCGGCCGTCGCGGGCCGCCCGCTGAGGCCGGAGCGGCTGCGGCTCCAGGCCGGCTACGAGGTCATCATCCTGGCCATCAACGACCAGCCGTTGAGCCTGCTCGTGGATGGCCGCGGAGTGAAGCGTGGCGACATCGCGGGCGTCCCCGAGCAGTGGGAATGGTCCGCGTCCGCGGGCCTGCGCTTCTCCCTCTGGGCTCCCGCGCGTCGCTCCGCACCCATGGCCACGTCCGTGAAGGAGTAGGCCTCCATGCTGATGCTCGGACTGGCGCTGCTGCTGGCCACTGCCGCGGACGTGCCGCGGGGCGTGCCCGATGACGACGCCTGCGTGGCCCTGGACGAACGCGGTGAGCGCTTCCCCATCTGCTTCGACCCCGGCGACGGCTTCGTGGTGGGCACGCGCGCGCGGCTCAGCGGCTCGGTGATGGCGCAGGCAGTGCGCACGGGCGTGCACATCCGAAGCGGACGCAGCAGCCGGAGCAAGGGCTCGCCCTGGTTCAACAACCACCGGCTGCTCGGGCTGGAGGCATGGGATGGAGAGCAGCGTGGGCTCACCTTCACGGCGTATGACGGGACGCTGCGCCGGCACCTGGAGGAAGGCTTCATCCTGGTGCCCACGGCGCGGCCGGCGCGCATTCCCTTCCCCTTCGACGTGACGGTGGCGCTGCGACTGGGGCACCTGGAGCGCCGCGTCTGGGAGGGCCCCGGTTGGACCTTGGAAACGGGACGGCTGGGCCTGCTGCTGGACCCGATGCGCGCGGAGACGGAGCGGGTGTGGTTCGGCGTGGGGCCTGTCGCCGGGCACGCAGTGCGGCGTTCCCGGGAGGGCGTCTCGCACACGGTGGCGCCCTTCACCGAGCTGATGTTCGACGCGGGCCTGGAGTCACGGGACGGACTGTGGGCCCTGCGCGCATCGGGGCTCGCGGGCTGGCGCATCGGAATCGAGCGAGGGCTGTACTTCCGCGCCAGGACGGACGTAGGCCTGGAGCGCGTCGTGCTCGCGGTGGCGGACCAGCCCGTGGTGCTCCAGGTGAGCGGGGCCTATGTCCACCGGGACGCGGGGCTGGACCGGCGCAGTGAGTGGACCGCGAACGTCGGGCTCGCGGTCCGAGTCTTCGGTGCCCGATGATGCGAACAACGACTTCCTGCTCAAGGACGAGGACTGAAGCCCGGCGCCCGGGCGCTCCCCCCAAGGAGCGCCCGGCGCTGGCTCACTTCGGCTCTGTCGGCGTGACGGCGCCGTTCAACACGTTCACGAGCGTCGCCCCCAGCGCCACAGGCGGGTAAGGCACCGCGGAGAGAACGGAGGTCGCCGAGTCGATGACCGCGTGCGCCTTCTGCGACGGCGTGGACGTCGGGTCGGTGAACACGTCCCGCGTGTTGGACAACGAGGACAGCGTGCTGAAGACGTTCAGGAACGGCACGGCCTTGCCCACCGTCTTCGCGACGGTCGTCGAGGGCATCGACGAAGGCATGTTGCCTTGCAGCCCATCCTTGATGACGCGGACGCCTGACTCGAAAGTGTCCGCCACGTTGATGGCGTTGTTCGCCGTGCCGGACATGCTGCCCACCTGGCTCATCACCGACTGCGGCGGCGTCTGGACCTGCTCCGATGTCCCGCTCTTGCCTCCCACGCTCTTCGCGCCGGTCGCTCCGAGCTGAAGTGCGTTGACGGTCCGGTCCCCGATTTCCACCCCTGTGGCGCCCAGATTGACGGGCGGCTTGCTGGGCGAAACGGTCGGCTTTCCAAAAATCCTCGTCATGGTATCCCCCCACTGCGTGTGCCTTCGGCCTACATTGGGGTTATCTGCGATGATTCTCGGGAGTTTCGCCTACACTTTCCGACCTGATTTTCAGGGGTGCGGCGCAGCCTCCAGCACCGTCCTCAGCGCGAGCTCCGCCGCGCGCAGCCGGGCATCCTGAGGGTCCACCCGGCGCGCTTCCACCAGGCGCTCCAGGGCCCGCGCGACGTTGCCGCGTGACAGCTCACAGCGCACGCCGGCCTCCAGCGCGCCTGTGTCCCAAGGCCCGTACACCCGCGCCTCCGCGGCGGCGTGACACCCTTCCTCCACCCGCGATGCCTCCAGGAGAGCGCGCGCCAGTTCGACACGCGTCTCCACATGAGCGGGCGCCAACCGCACGGACTCGCTCAACGGCGCCACGGCTTCCCTGGGAAGGCCCAGGCGGCGCAGCACTCCGCCCAATGCACGCAGCGGTCCCGGCGCCCCCGGAACGAGCAGCGCTTTGGCCCGCGCCTCGCGCAGGACGGACGGCTCGTCGAAGCGCACCTCCGTCACCATCCGGTCCACCACCGCGCGGTAGGCGGGGTACGCCGCGGGCCAGGTGAACACCAGCCGGTACACCCACTCCCCTCGTGGCACGAAGAGCGCCATCAGATGAGTGGGCCCCCCTGGCCCCTCCAACTCCGCATGCAGCCGCTGCGCGCTCCGCCCGCCCACGCGCGCCGCCACCGGCCCCGTCACATTCAGTGTCCGCCCCTCGGGGCTCGGAGCGCCCTGCACCAGCACCTCCTGCTGGAACTGCCGCGCCTGGACCGAGCCGTCTCCTGGCTCTCCCGCCTCGATGGCCTCCGCCGAGAACGTCGCGCGGCCACGCCCCGGCAGTCCGTTGGAGAAGGCCCGCCGGCCCTGCCCGTCCACGTCGCCCCGCCAGTCGCGCGGCAGGGCCACGGAGAGGCCAAAGCCGTCATCCCGCTCCGTGCGCCAGACGGAGCGCTCCGCCACCACGCCCCCCGTCACCACCACCGCCGCCACCACCATCCCCACCGGGCGCAGCCAGCCTGTGTCCAGGTGCCAGCGCGGCTCCAGGAAGACGCCCGCCAGCAGCCCCGCGAGCAATCCGCCCAGGTGCCCCGCGTTGTCCACGCCCACCGACGTCCACCCCATCCAGAGGAAGACGAGCACCGTGGGCACCGCGGCCTCGCTGGACATCCACCGCGCCGGCAGCTTCGCCCGGTGACGCCGGCCCAGGACGAGCAACGCACCGACGCAGGCGTACACGAGCCCAGAAGCCCCCACGCTCACACCCCCGGAGTTGCCGAGCGAGCCCGCCATGGTGGCCAGCCCCGCCGCCACCAGCAGCGCCGCGTAGTCCCGGCGCCGGCACAGCCGCTCCAGGCCGCTTCCCGCCGCCAACAGCACCAGGACATTGAGCGCCAGGTGGGGGAAGTCCCGGTGAAGGAAGTGGGCGGTGACGAGCCGCCAGACCTGGCCCGTGTCCACCACCAGAGGCCCCGCCTTCGCGCCCCACCGCAGCAGGGTGTCCAGCCCCACCGGCCCCGCGGCTCGCGCCGCGCCGTGGATGCCCACCAGCACGGTGGCGAGGATCAACGTGAGCCAGGGCGCCCCCCCAAGTCGCATTCCACCGGCCGATTGACCGATGGACAACAGCCTCGGCTGCCCCTCTTCCTCGGGAGAAAGTCGTGTCTTTTGAGGGGGATACATGGCTTGTACAGGGAAAGGCCGTTCTGCTATGACTGTACGCGGATCGGACCCGTGCTGAAGCTCATCATCGAAGACGACGAGGGGCGCAAGACCGTTGTTCCTTTCGTGCGTGACGAGATCACCATCGGCCGTCAGGAGGGAAACACCATCCGCCTGACGGAACGGAATGTGTCTCGCCGTCACGCACGATTGGTGCGACTCAATGGCCACGTCGTAGTGGAAGACCTGGGTAGCTATAACGGCACCCGGATCAACGGCGAGCGAATCGCGGGTCAGTCGCCCCTGAAAGAGGGTGACCTGGTCCAGATTGGCGACTACGACCTCGCGCTCCAAGCGGAGGGCGCGGCCAACGCCGTAGGCCCCATCACCACCAAAGTGCCCGCCCGCCGGCCGGAGCCCGAGCCGGAGGAGGACGACTCCGACGACGACGAGCCGGAGGAGAGCGAGCACACCCCGCCCTCCCTCAGCGCCGCGGACGCGCGCCGTCACTCCACCTCCATCATCCGGTTGGACCAGGTGGAGGCGGATCGGCCACGCAAGGTGGTGGACGTGCCCGCCGAGGACGCTCCCCGCCTGCTCGTGCTGTCCCCGGACGAGCTCAAGGGCCAGGAGTTCGCCTGCATCCGCACGGAGCTGCGGATCGGCCGCACCGACGACAACGACATCACCTTGGATCATCGGTCGCTGTCGCGCACCCACGCCAAGCTCGTCCGCGAGGACGCGGGCGAGTGGCGCGTCATCGACATGCAGTCCGCCAACGGGATGACGGTCAACGGTGAGAGCTACGCACAGGCCACGCTCGCCACCGGTGACATCATCGAACTGGGGCACGTGAAGCTGCGCTTCGTCAACGCCGGTGACGCGTCGGACGACGTGGCCGCGGGTGGCGGCTCGCGCTCGAAGCTGCCCCTGGTGGCGAGCCTCGCGGCCCTGCTGCTCGGCGGAGGTGGCGGAGCCTTCTGGTACATGAACCAGCAGGGCGCCCAGCCGACGGCGCCTCCCGTCATCGCGCAGACGCCCACGCCCCCTCTGGACGAGGATCCGCAGCCGACCATCGAGGAACAGGCCGCGGCCAACGACACCCCGCCCACGACGGCAACGGCGGCGGCGCAGACGCCTGAAACGCCTCCGCCCCCGCGTGGCCCCTCCATGGAGGAGCAGCGCGCGGTCGCTGACAAGGCGATTGCGGCGCGAGACTTCGACACGGCCGTGGACGCGCTGGAGCGCATCAAGGACGCCAACGGCCAGCGCCCCCGTGACGTGGAGACCCGGCTCGATGAGGCGCGCGCCGAGCAGTTGATGAAGCGGCGGCTCGACGACGTCCGCAAGGCCCTGGGCGACGGCAAGCTGCCGGAGGCCGAGGAAGCCCTGCGCGAGAGCGCCGCCACCAAGGCGTTCGCCAAGGAGTACGCGGCGCTGAAGACGCAGGTCGCCGAGGCCCAGAAGAAGGCGGCTCCCCCCGCCGCGGTTCCCACCTCCGGCACGGAGAAGGCGCCGCCCGCCGCGCAGTCCGCGGCGGCCAAGGCCCAGGCGGACGGCTTCGAGCACATCAAGGGACTGCGCTACCGGCAGGCCATCGAGCAGCTGAACAAGTGCCTCGACCTGGAACCCACCCGCGCCGAGTGCCACCTCTACCTCGGGTCCGCCTACGCGAACGACAACCAGCCCGAGAAGGGCGCGGTTCACTACAAGCGATTCCTGGAACTTGCGCCCAATCACGCGTACTACGAGCGCGTGAAGGGTTTGGTCGAGAGTTACGAGAATCCCAAGAAGTAGTGGTCTGCCGGAATCACCCTCGCCCCCCGGGGGTATTCCGGTCCCATGGCACTGAACTGCAGCGAGGAGACGCTGTGCAGATTCGCATCCTGGTAGTTGATGATGAGCAGGACAACTGCGACTACCTCAAGCTGGTCCTGACCCGTGAAGGCTACGAGGTGGTGACCACGACGGACCCCACCCAGACGGTGGAAATCCTCCGGGGCTCCGACTTCCACCTCGTCATCCTCGACATGATGATGCCGCAGATGTCGGGCACCGAGGTGCTGGAGCAGATTCGCAAGTACGACACGGACGTGGCCGTCATCGTCGCCACCGCGTACCCCACGGTGGACACGGCGGTGGCCTCGCTCAAGGCGCAGGCTTCCGACTACGTCAAGAAGCCCATGGAGCCGGAGCAGTTCATCACCGCGGTCCGCAACGCCCTCCAGAAGAAGGGCTTGTCCCAGGACCCGGAGGCGGACCTGCACCGCGCCATTGGCCGCACCATCCGCGACGCACGCAAGACGCAGGAGCTCACGCTCAAGCAGCTGGCGCGGCGCACGGGCCTGTCGGTGTCGCTGCTGTCGCAGATTGAGCGCGCGGAGTCCTCCGCCTCCATCTCCTCGCTGTACAAGATTGCCTCGGCGCTGCAGCTGCGCATGGGCGAGCTCTTCGGCGATACCTGATGTCGCCGTGGGAGTGCCCCGCCGGCCGCCCTGACTAGCGGCCGGAGAAGCGGGGCGGGCGCTTTTCAAGGAAGGCCGCCCGCCCCTCCTTCGCGTCCTCGCTCCCGAAGGCCGCCGCGCGCAAGCCGCGCAGCCGCGCCCGGTCAGCCTCTTCCAACGGGGCCCGAGCCAGACGCCCGAAGGACTCCTTCATCCCCGACACCGCCAGCGGTGCATGGCTCGCCAGGGTGGCGCACAGCGCCAGCGCGCGCGTCTCCGCGTCCGCCAGGCAGTCATCCAGCAGCCCCCAGTCCAGCGCCTCCCGCGCGCTCAGCTTCCGCGCAGCCAGGAAGAGCTGCTTGGCGCGCGCCACGCCCACCAGCCGCGCGGCCCGGGCAAGCCCCTCCGGGGAGTAGACGATGCCCAGCTTCGCGGGAGGCATGAGGAAGACGGCGTTGGGCGTGCCGATGCGGAAGTCGCACGAGGCCGCCAGGTCGAAGCCGGCACCCACCGCGGGGCCCTCCACCAGCGCCACACTGGGCGCGGGGTGGGACTCCAGCTTCAGCAGGCACTCCACCAGCAAGTCATCCGGCAGCCGCCCGCCCGCGCCCGGGGGGCCCAGGTGCGTCAGGTCATAGCCGGAACAGAAAGCCCCGCCCGCGCCGCGCACCAGCAAGGCGCGCACATGCGGGGCGGGCTCCAGCGCCGCGTCCAGCCGCGCCAGAAGGCCGTCATCGAGCGCATTGCGGCGGGCCGGGTTGGACAGCGTCAACACCCGGACCCCGTCGTCGCGGTCCTCGACGTTCAGCGAAGCGCCTGTCGCGACGACGGGCTCCACTGCTAGCCGAGCACCACGAGGACATCGCCCTCGTTGACCGACTGCGCCTCCTTCACCCGAATCTCCTTCACCGTCCCGCCATCCTCTGCCTCGACGGGCATCTCCATCTTCATGGATTCGAGGATGACGAGCGTGTCGCCCGCGTTGACCTGCTGGCCGACCTGAACCTCAATCTTCCACACCGTGCCGGTGATGTGCGCCGCTACGTCCGCCATGAATCCGTGCCTCCTCAGGGGTGGTTGGGGCTGGAGCGGGCCCCGCTACGCCGGCTTGGCGTGGTGCTCCAGGAAGTGCGTGTCCAGCTCGCCGGCCTGGAAGGCCGCATCCTGCACGATGCGCAGGTGGAGCGGGATGTTCGTCTTGATGCCTTCGATGCGGAACGACTGGAGCGCCGCCACGGAGCGCTCAATCGCCTGCGCCCGCGTCTCACCGGTGACGATGAGCTTGGCAATCATCGGGTCGTAGTTGGGCGTGACGGTGTTGCCCTCGCCGTAGCCCGCGTCCAGCCGGACGCCCTCGCCCGTGGGCGGCTGGAACACCTTCAGCGGCCCGGGAGACGGGAAGAACTTCACCGGGTCCTCGGCGTAGATGCGGAACTCCAGGGCCGCCCCGCGCCGCTTCACGTCCTCTTGCTTCACCGTGAGGCGCTCGCCCGCGGCGATGCGCAGCTGCCAGCCGATGAGGTCCAGCCCCGTGGTCAGCTCCGTCACCGGGTGCTCCACCTGGAGGCGGGCGTTCATCTCGATGAAGTAGACCTCACCGTCCGAGTAGAGGAACTCCACCGTGCCGGCGTTGGCGTAGCCGAAGGCCTTCGCCGCGGCCACCGCGGCCGTGAAGAGCTTCTGCGCCAGCTCCGGATTGCGCCCGTCCGCGAACAGCACGGAGGGGGCTTCCTCCACCACCTTCTGGTGGCGCCGCTGGATGGAGCATTCCCGCTCCAGGCAGTGGATGAGGTGGCCGTGCTGGTCCCCCAGAATCTGGACCTCGATGTGCCGGGGCGCCGGGAAGTAGCGCTCCACGTACACGCCTTCCTTGCCGAAGGCGGCCTTCGCCCGGTCCGTGCACTGGCGGTAGACCTTCTCCATCTCCGCGGGGTTCCTGGCCACCGCCATGCCAATGCCGCCGCCGCCGCTGGCCGCCTTGACGAGCACCGGGTAGCCGATGCGCTCGGCCTCCGCCAGCGCGCTGGCCACGTCCGGCACCACGCCCTCGCTGCCGGGCACCACGGGAACCCCCGCGGCGGACACCAACTTGCGGGCCTGGCTCTTGTCCTTCATCCGCGCCATGGCCTCCGGCGGCGGTCCCACGAAGATGAGCCCCGCGTCCGCGCAGGCCTGGGCGAACTCGCCGTTCTCCGACAGGAAGCCGTAACCCGGGTGGATGGCCTGCGCACCCGTCTGCTTCGCGGCTTCCAGGATGGCGGCGGTGTTGAGGTAGCTGTCCTTGGCCGGTGCGGGGCCGATGCGCACCGCCTCGTCGGCCTCTTTCACGAAGGGCAGCTCGGCGTCCGCGTCCGAATAAACGGCGACCGTCTTGAGCCCCATGCCCCGGGCCACCACGCCGATGCGGCGGGCAATCTCTCCCCGGTTGGCGATGAGCAGCTTCTGGAACATGGCGAAACCCCTGGGGTGCGGGTGCGAAAGGGCGGCGAACCTAACCCTCGCTCCCTCCCAAGACAAGGGTGCGAACGGACGTGCAACAGGTCCCTACAGTCCAGTAAATTTGCGGGTCTACGAGGCGGTGTCGTACCTTGTTCCCCGTGACGCCCCCCACCTCCTCAAGCCCTGGCGGCGTGGTCAATCTGCACCACGCGCGGCGCGCCAAGCGCCTGGACATCTACCGTGGTCGGCACACGGACCGCGTGCGCTTCGTGCGCACCACGCTCGAGACGTTGACGCAGAGCGGCACCCTCTTCACCGAGGAGGGCACGCGCCGCGGCCTCTCCCTGCTGAAGGCGCTCCAGCTGCTGCAGCGGGCCCACGCGCGCCTGGAGGAAGTGTCCGGCGACGGCGTGCTGCCCGCGGCCCGGCTCCCGGAGCGCGTGGACGCGCTCTATTCGGAAGTCGACGGCCTCTTCGCCCGCGCGGACACCCTGTCCGCACGCGACGAAGCCAGCGTGGCCCAGCTTCCCGCTCGCTGAGCCCCGCGTCTCCCCTGCCCCTTACGGCAGTTCCGTCTGGCCCTGCCGCCGCAGGAAGGTGGGGATGTCGAACTGGTCCTCGTCCAGCGGCAGCGGCGCGTCCTTCACCACCGCGGTGCGGGCGCTCACCGACTTGGCGCTCTCCACGGTCAGGGGCCGTGAGCCGCTGCCCTTCGTGGGCACCAGGCTGGCGACTTCCTCGCGCGCGTTCGCGAGCACGGACGGCGCCGGACGCGACAGCGGCACCTGCACCACCGGCGCCACCGTGCGGACCTTGGGCGCGTCGCGATGCACGAAGCCCGTGGCGATGATGGTGATCTTCACCTCATCCGAGATGTTCTCGTCGATGAGCGAACCGAAGATGATCTCCGCCTCGCTGTCGGCGGCGTCGTGCACCAGCGTCAGGGCCTCGTTGACCTCCTGCAGGGTCATGTCGCGGCCACCGGTGATGTTGATGAGCAGGCCCGTGGCGCCGTCGATGGAGACGTCCTCCAGCAACGGGCTGGCGATGGCCTGCTGCATGGCAATCAGCGCGCGCTTGTCACCGGTCGAGTTGCCCGTGCCCATGAGCGCGATGCCCTTGTCGCTCATGATGGTCTTCACGTCGGCGAAGTCGACGTTGATGTAGCCGTGGTACTGGATGAGGTCGCTGATGCCCTGCACGGCGTTCAGCAGGACCTCGTCCGCGCGCTTGAAGGTCTCCAGCAGCGGCATCGGCTCGTTGGAGAGCGACAGCAGGCGCTGGTTCGGAATGGTGATGAGCGTGTCCACCGCGGCCTTGAGCTCCACGATGCCCTGCTCGGCCTGCTTGCGGCGCTTGTTGCCCTCGAAGAGGAAGGGCTTGGTGACGACGCCCACCGTGAGGCAACCCAGGCTCTTGGCGATGTCCGCGATGATGGGCGCGGCGCCCGTGCCGGTGCCGCCGCCCATGCCGGCGGTGACGAACACCATGTCGGCGCCCTCGAGCACCGCGGCAATCTGGTCACGCGACTCCAGGGCGGCCTCGCGGCCCATCTCCGGGTTGGCGCCCGCGCCCAGGCCCTTCGTCAGCGTCTGGCCCAGCTGAAGCCGGGTGGGCGCCTTGCTCGCGGCGAGCGCCTGGACATCGGTGTTGGCGGCGATGAAGTCCACCCGGTCCAGCTTGGACAGGATCATCGTATTGACGGCGTTGCAGCCGGCCCCACCCGCCCCGACGACCCGAATCTTGGCGGCCTGCTTGTTCTGATCGAACTGGTCCATGGTGGTCCTCTCGCCCGGAGTCGCACGATGCAGCGCGCGTGCTCCCAACCCCCACAATCATCAGCAAGTCCCACGCTTTGGCAAGTATTCCGCTACGAGCCTGTAGCGGGATGCTGCGCGTCTGAGTCCTGACGCGCACTTACGCCAACCCATGGACGTGCAGGCGTGCGACGCGGTGGGTGAACTTCGCCCCTTGACTCGCGATACACGGCACTGCTTGGCGGGTGGGGCGCAGCATGCCCCAAAAAACGACGGGTGGCCCCGAAATCTCTTTCGGAGCCACCCTCGCTGAAATCACCCGGTGTGTTTCACCGGGGATTCAGAGCCCGTGGGTCAGTGCGCCTCGCGTTCCACTTCCACCTTCCCCACGCGGAGGATGGTGAACCCCACGCGGCGGTTGTTCTCACGGCCCTTCGCCGTCTTGTTGGTGTCCACCGGCTTCGTCTCGCCGTAGCCCACCGCTTCCATGCGGCCCTCGGCGATGCCCTCCTTCACCAGGAAGGCGCGCACGTTGTTCGCGCGGCGCTGGGACAGGTCCAGGTTCTTCGCGTCGTTGCCCTGGTCATCCGTGTGGCCCTCGATGCGGACCAGCTCCACCTGCGGGTTGGCGCGCAGCACCGCGGCCACCTGCTTCAGCAGCGGGAACGAGCGGGCCAGGATGACGTCCTTTCCAGTGGCGAAGTAGACCTTCTCCAGGATGACGATGCGCTCGCCCTCGACGAGCACCTTCACCTTGCCCTTGTCGGGGCAGCCGTCCTCGTCCTGGAAGCCGTTGATGGTCTCCGGCTCGTTCGGGCACTTGTCCTCGGCGTCGGGGATGCCGTCCCGGTCGTTGTCCGGGTCCGGGCAGCCGTCCTCGTCCTGGAAGCCGTCCTTGTCCTCGGGGGCATTGGGGCAGCGATCATCCGGATCCATGATGCCGTCGCCATCCGTGTCCACCGGCGGCGGGGGCGGCGCCACATCCGGGCAGCCATCCGTGTCCTCGAAGCCGTTGACCGTCTCCGGCTCGTTCGGGCACGTGTCCGCCGTATCGGGGATGCCGTCCGCGTCGTTGTCCGGGTCGGGGCAGCCGTCCTCATCCTGGAAGCCATCCTTGTCCTCGGGCTCCGTCGGGCAGGCGTCGTCGATGTCCAGGATGCCGTCGCCGTCCGTGTCCACCGGCGCGGCCTGCTTCGGCTCGCGGGACGGCTCCGGGCTGTAGCTGAAGCCCGCGAGCAGCCGGAAGCCCGGCGTGCCGTAGCCGCGGGTGAGCCCCGGCCCACCGCCCACGTGCGCGGAGAATCCGCCCAGCGCGCGGTACTTCAGCGCCGCCAACAGCTCCAGCGGGCGCTCCTCGGTGTCCTGCTGCTCCAGGTTCACCGCGCCCACCAGCGTGGCCGCGAGCGCCAGCGGCACCTCGCTCACCGTGAAGGGCAGCTCGGCGCCCACGCCGTAGGACACCGCGTTGCCCAGGTTCAGGTTGCGCAGCTGCTGCTTCTCCCGGAAGTCCACGCCCACGTTGGCGGCCACGCGAAACCGCTCGCCGTATTCGGCCACCAGGCGCGGCTGCACGCCCACGCCCGAGCTCCCGAGGAAGTCGGAGCCGCCGCCCGTGGGCAGCACCACCGGCACCGTCAGGGCCAGGCCGAAGGAGCCCTCCTCCAGGAGGCGGGCCTTGGGCACCAGGCGCAGGTCACCGATACCACCCGAGCCCACGCCCTGGGCGAAGGACGGGTCCACCATGGGCGCCGCCTGCGAACGCTGGAGCGTCACCGGCAGCAGCACGCCGAGCTCGAAGCGGTCGAAGAGGCCCACCGAGCCCATCAGGTCCACACCCACCTGGCTGCGCACCAGCGCGGTGATGAACCGGCCCGAGCGCGGGTCCATGAAGTTGAGCGGCTTGTCCGCGTAGTTGACGGACACGCCCACGTTCCAACCCAGATGGGAATGCACCTGGGCGCTCTGGACGCCCAGGATGTCCTTTGAGCTCGGCCCCGGCTTGTACTGCTGCACGTCGATGGCCTGGGACGCGGACAGCGTGGGCACCTGCGCCACGGCCGGCCGCGACACCATCAGGACCGCCAGCGCAAGCACGGCGGCGGCGGCGGCCACAGGGGCCCCACCGGCCCGCCCCGCCGAGCGGCAGAAGCGGCCCAGCAGGGGCAGCCCGAGCAGCAGCAGCGCCAGCGGAGCGAAGGTGCCCGCCCCGCTCGTGCTGCACCCACGGCCGGAGATGACGAAGTCGTCGTTGCCGTCCAGCGGGTTGGTCCCGCCGGAGACCTCCTCGCCGTCGTTCACGCCGCCGCCGTCCGTGTCGGCGTTGTTCGGGTCCGTCTCGCCGTTGTCGAAGGAGCCGTTGCGGTTGGCGTCCTCCGCGCCGTCCAGCAGGCCGTCGCCGTCCGTGTCCGGGTTCAGCGGGTTGGTGGGGTTGGAGCCACGCACCTCCACGCCGTCCGTCAGGCCGTCAGCGTCCGTGTCCGGGTTGTTCGGGTCCGTCTCCGTGCTGTCGACGCGGCCATCGTGATTGGCATCCTCATCACCGTCCAGCAGGCCGTCACCATCCGTGTCCGGGTTCTTTGGGTCGGTGGTGGTGCTCGGGTCCGCGTCCGGACGGAAGTTGGGCGAGGTGCGGTCCGTGTCCGCCGGAGCGCTCTCCAGCGTCACACCCATCTCCGTGCCATCCAGGATGCCGTCGTTGTCGCTGTCCGGATCCAACGCATCGATGAGGCCGTCACCATCCGTGTCGGTGATGCCGTCGATGCCGTCCGGAACGCCGTCGTCGTCGCTGTCCGCGTCGTTGGGGTCCAGGCCCCGCGCGATTTCGGTCGCATCATCGATGCCGTCGCCGTCGGAGTCGACGTCGTCCGCGGGGTTGAGCGGATCCGTCTCGCCTGGGTCCACCCGGCCGTTGCGGTTGGCGTCCTCGATGCCGTCACGCACGCTGCCGCCATCCGTGTCGGGGTTGAGCGGGTCCGTCGTCGTGGTCGGGTCGGAGTCCGCCACGAAGCGCGTCGTGTCCGTACCGGCGCCCTGGGGCTCGGTGAGGCCCAGCTCCAGACCGTCCGACAGCAGGTCGCCATCGGTATCCCAGTTGTTCGGGTCCGTCTCGCCCTCATCGACGATGCCGTTGTGGTTGGCGTCCTCGTTGCCATCCAGGATGCCGTCGTCATCCGAGTCGTCGTCGAGCGGATCCGTCCCCGCGGTATTCACCTCGATGCCGTCCGGCAGTCCGTCACCGTCCGTGTCGGCGTTCTCCGGGTCCGTGCCCAGCACAACCTCCTCGGCGTCCGTCAGGCCGTCGCCATCCGTGTCGACCGCGACCGACCAGTTGTAGGTCGCCGGCGTGCCGTCCACGTTGCCCGCCTCATCCACCGCGCGGACGCTCAGCGTGTGGCTGCCTCCCGCCAGGCCCGTGAAGGTGACTGGGTCCGAGCACGGCACGTACGCCGCGCCGTCCAGGCTGCACTCGTACGTCACCGGGGATTCGTCCGAATCGAAGTCGAACGTCGCGGTGCCAGGCGCTTCCGTCAGCGGCGGGCCGGAGATGATGAGGGTGTCCGGCGCGGAGGTGTCCACCGTCCAGGTGTAGCTGGCCGGCGTCGGGTCCGCGTTGCCATCCTCATCCACCGCGCGCACCGCCAGGGTGTGCTCGCCGTCATCCAAGCCCGTGAAGGTGGCCGGGTCCGTGCACGCCGTGAAGGCCGCGCCGTCCAGGCTGCACTCGTACGTCACCGGGGATTCGTCCGAGTCGAAGTCGAACGTCGCCGAATCACTGTTGGAGAGCGCGGGCGGCGTCGAGGTGAACGTCGTCTCCGGCGGCTCCGCGTCCACGATGAACGTGTGCGTCACCGTCGTGCTGGTATTGCCCGCCTCGTCCTCCGCCGTGACGGACACCGAGTGGGGACCTTCCGACAGCGTGTCGCCCACGGGGAGCGACCAGTTGCCAGACGGGTCGGCCACCACCGTGCCCACCGTGACGCCATCCACCACCACCGTCACGGTGCTGCCCGCCTCCGTCGTTCCGGAGTACGTCACCACCGGCACATCGAGCACCGCGCCATTCGCGGGCGTGGTGATGACCACCACCGGCGGCGTTGCATCCACCGTCCAGGTGTACACGGCGGGCGTCGCGTCCACGTTGCCGGCCGCATCCACCGCGCGCACCGCAAGCGTGTGGTCACCGTCCGGCAGCGGGCCGAACTGTGCCTGGGCTGGGCACGCCGTGAAAGGCGCGCCGTTCAGCGAGCACTCGTACGTCACCGGAGACTCGTTCGACGAGAAGACGAAGTCCGCGGTGGCCACGTTCGTCACCACCGCCGGGCCACTGTCGATGGCGGTATCCGGCGCCGCCGTATCCACCGTGAAGGTGGAGCTCGTCGGAGCGCTGGTGTTGCCCGCATCATCCGTCGCCGTGACGGTGACCGTGTACGGACCGTCCGGCAGCGTCACCGGCGGCGTGAAGGTCCAGTTGCCACCGGCATCGACCGGGATGGGGCCGTAGGGCACGCCATCCAGCACCAGCGTCACGGACTCAGCGCCGTCGGCCGTTCCGGTGATGGTCACCACCCCGTCATCCAGCACCGCGCCGTTCGCGGGCGTGGTGATGAGCGGCGCCACCGGCGGCGTCAAATCCACCGTCCAGGTGTGCTCGGCGGGCGTCGGGTCCACGTTGCCGGCCGCGTCCACCGCGCGAACCAGGAGCGTGTGCTCCCCTTCCGAGAAGCCGTCGAACGTCACCGTCTCCGCGCACGGCACGTAGGCCGCGCCGTCCAGGCTGCACTCGTAGGTGGAGCCCGGCTCGGAAGCGGCGAACTCGAACGAGGCCGAATTCGACGAGGTCGGCGTCGCCGGGCCGCTCACGACGAGCGTGTCGGGCGCCGTCGTGTCCACCGTCCACGCGTACTGCGCGGGCGTCGGGTCCACGTTGCCCGCCGCGTCCACCGCGCGCACCAGGAGCAGGTGGTCCCCATCCGCCAGCCCCGTGAAGGTCGCGGGGTCGACGCAAGCCACATAGACGCCCCCATCCAGGCTGCACTCGTAGGCCACGCCTCCGCCTTCCGAGCGAAGGTCAAAGGTGGCGGACGCGTCCCGCGTCAGCAGCATCGGGCCGGAGTCGATGAACGTGTCAGGCGCCGACAGGTCGACGATGAACGTGCTCGTCACCGGACCCGCGGAGTTGCCCGCCGGGTCGACGCTGGTGATGGACACCGTGTGCGGCCCCTCGTCGAGCGGCTCCGGCACGGTGAAGGTCCAGTTGCCGTCCTCATCGACCAGGATGGGGCCGTGCGTGGCGCCGCCCACGTCCAGGTAGATGTTGCTGCCCGGCTCACCCGTTCCCGTCAGCGTCGGCGTCCCGGTGGCGACCTCCTCCTGGTCCGCGGGCGAGTCGATGGTCGGCAGCGTCGGGGGCGTGAGGTCCACCGTCCACGCGTACGTCGCGGGCGTCGGGTCCACGTTGCCCGCCGCATCCACCGCGCGCACCGCCAGCGTCTGGTTGCCCTCGCTCAGCCCCGGGAACGCCTGCGGGTCTGTACAGGCCGTGAAAGGCGCGCCGTTCAGCGAGCACTCGTACGTCACCGGGCTCTCATTCGAGCTGAAGTCGAACGTGGCACTGGTGGCGTTCGTCACCGCCGGCGGGCCGCTCACGATGGTGGTGTCCGGCGCGGTGGCATCCACCGTCCACGTCCGGGTGGCGGGCGTCGGGTCCATGTTGCCCGCCGCGTCCACCGCGCGCACCGCCAGGGTATGCGCACCGTCCGCCAGTCCCGGGAACGTCTGCGGGTCTGTGCAGGCCACGAAGGGCGCGCCGTCCAGCGAGCACTCGTACGTCACCGAGCTCTCGTCCGAGCTGAAGTCGAACGTGGCGTTGGGGGATGTCGTCGTCCCCGAAGGGCCGCTGACAATCGTCGTGTCCGGTGCCGTCGTGTCCACCGTCCACGCGTACGTCGCAGGCGTCGGGTCCATGTTGCCCGCCGCGTCCACCGCGCGCACCGCCAGGGTCTGGTCGCCCTCGCTCATGCCTGGGAACGTCTGCGGGTCCGCGCAGGCCACGAACGGACCGCCGTTCAGCGCGCACTGGTACGTCACCGGGCTCTCGTTGGAGATGAAGTCGAACGTGGCGCTGGTGGAGTTCGACACCGCCGGCGGCCCACTCACGATGGTGGTATCCGGAGGCGTGGTGTCGGAGACCACGGTGAAGCTATTGGTGTTGCTCAGCACGGACGACACGCCCTGGAACAGGGCGTAGGCATTCACCGTGTGCGCACCGACGGACAGATCCGCGGTCGGCGTGAAGCTGAAGTTCCCCGAGGGGTCCGCCGGCACGCGGGCCACTTCGACGCCATCCACGAAGATGACCACCGTGGAGTTCGCGGGGGCAGTACCGCTGATGACCGGACGAAAGCCCGTGTTGGAGCCGTTGGCAGGCGTCACCACCACGGGGGCCGCCACATTCGCCGGGAAGGCACCCGGCAGGATGGTGACGACACCGGCGTTGCCAGGAGCGGCACCATACGTGAACCCGTCCGGAGCGCTGGCCGTCGGCTGCGTGCCCGCGGCACCGCCCGTGACGACCGGGGTGCATCCCACCGCGGCGCCCTGAATCAGCACGCGACCACCACCGCCACCGCCACCCGTTCCGTGCTGGTCGTACGTGGTGCTGCCACCAGCGCCGCCCCTGGCCGTCACCGTATTGGCCGAGCACTGCAGGGCTCCAGTGACGCGCAGATACACGGTACCGCCAGCGCCAGCGCCGCCTGCGGCGTCATTGGCAAGCCCCACGGCGTTGACGCCCGCCACGCCATCCGCCGACACGCGACCCGCCCCCGAGAGCGAAGTCGCGCGGATGAACACGACACCACCACCCGCGCTCCCACCGCCCGCGGCGTCGTCGTTGCCATGGCCCGCGCCACCACCGCCGCCGAACACCGCATGGGACACCGCATCGAAGGTCAGCGAAGCGCCACCGAAACCGCCCACCGCGCGGGAGGCCGGTGCCTCTTCGCCCACCCACGTGCGGCCACCGATGCCGCCCGCACCCGCGTTGCTGCCGCCACCGCCACCCGAGTTGTGGCAGACGCCACCGCCACCCGCGTTCGCGACGTTGCCCCGACCCGTCGCCCCAGCAGCAGGCGGGAAGGCGCCATTACCAAAACGGCCGAGCACCAGGCCTTCACCCTTCTCCGTCCCGCCCGGCCAAGCCTGGTCCACGCCAGTGCAGCCGTCTCCGTCACCATTCCAGGCGAAGCCACCGCGGAACCCCCGGCCATCCGCGTGGATGGAGCCCACGTTGTTCACAGGTCCCTGCGACAGGAAGGCCACCACACCACCCGTGGTGCCATCCCAGGCACCCGCCACGATGCTGCCCGCGGCGTTCACCGTCACAGAGGTGTACTCGGGCACCCGAATGGCCTGCGTCGCGTTGGCCGCGAAGTTCACCGTGAGCGGCTGCGAGAAGTTGAGGCGCGTCGCCGTGAGGCTCTGAATCCGCGCGAGCTCCCAGCGGCCCACCGGGCCCCCGACCAGATTGACGGCCGTCTGGCTCCCAGACGCAGGCGCCGTGAGGCCCGCGGTCTGGTACACCATCACCAGGTTGCCCACCGCGAAGCCCGTGGACGAGGCGACAGGCACAAAGCTCTGTCCCGCCGGCACTGCGGCCGTCACACGCGTGTAGGTGTTGATGACTGTGCCGGCGACACCGACGGTCAGCGCGCCGCTGCTCCCGTTCCCCAGGCCAAAGGTGTCCACCGCGGCCTTCGCCACGGGACCCAGCAGCGCCGCGCACAGCAGCACCAGAGGTGCGACGGCCAAGCCGAGGCGTCCTCGGGAAACCCGCTCAAGCAGGGGAACGTAAAAGGTCTTTCGAGTCATAAACCTGGGGTCGTTGGGGGGTGTGGGCCCAGCGGCAAATGCCGCACATAGCAATCCGAGAGCCAGCCGCTGTCCAATCTACGACGCTGGAGATTCCGAGGATTTCAGCGTCCGGCTCACGGGGTATCCCGTGCCCCATCCGAACCACGGATCCAGATTCCGGAAACTGGACCGGCTCGGGCACTTCGGAGGGCAACCCACCAGGTCGGCTGACGCGTCAAACCAGGACGCTGACGCGTCAACCGGGACGCAGGGTGTGTGGCCCACGGCCAACAAAAAAGGGCCCCCCTTTCGGAGAGCCCTTTGGCAACGCGGTGGGCGCTCGGCCCGGCGCGTCAGAAGATTTCCTCGAGCCACTCGCGCATGCGGCCCTTCACCTTCTTGTACACGTTCTCCTCGCGGATGCGGAACATGCGCCGGTCCAGGTGGCGGGCGCCGTAGACGACCAGGCCCACGCCGGTGGCGTACATGGGGCTCTTCACCACATCCACCAGACCGCCAATGCCGCGCGGCATGCCGCGGCGGACGGGCAGGCCCAGCACTTCCTCGGCCAGCTCTGGCATGCCGGCCAGCAGCGTGGAGCCACCCGTAATCACCACGCCCGAGGCCAGCAGGTCCTCGTAGCCGCACTTCTGGATTTCGCGGTGCACGAGCTGGAAGATCTCCTCCACGCGCGGCTCCAGTATTTCGCAGAGAATCTGCCGCCCGAGCACGCGGGGATGACGGCCCCCGACGCTGGGCACTTCAATGGTGTCGTCCTTGTTGATGAGCGACGACAGCGCGCAGCCGTACTTCTGCTTGATGCGCTCGGCCTCGTGCGCGGGGGTGCGCAGGCCAATGGCGATGTCACTGGTGAGGTTGTTGCCACCCAGCGCAATCACCGCCGTGTGGACGATGGAGCCGCCGGAGAAGATGGCGATGTCCGTGGTGCCGCCGCCGATGTCGACGAGGCACACGCCCAGCTCCTTCTCGTCCTCGCCCAGCACCGCCTCCGCGCTGGCCAGCGGCTGGAGGACGATGTCGGAGACATTGAGCCCGGTGCGGTTGGCGCACTTGACGATGTTCTGCGCGCTGGACACCGCGCCGGTGACGATATGGACCTTGGCCTCCAGCCGGACGCCCGCCATGCCCAGGGGCTCCTTGATGCCGCCCTGGTCGTCGATGATGAACTCCTGCGGGAGGACATGAATGACCTCCCGGTCCAGCGGAATCGCCACGGCCTTGGCCGCATCAATGACCCGGGCGATGTCCGCCTCGCGGACCTCCTTGTCCTTGACGGCGACGATGCCCTGGGAATTGAAGCCCTTGATGTGGCCTCCGGCGATGCCCGTGTAGACGTGGGAAATCTCCGCCCCCGCCATGAGCTCC
The DNA here is from genome assembly GCF_900101905.1 of Myxococcus virescens. Classification (NCBI taxonomy): domain Bacteria; kingdom Pseudomonadati; phylum Myxococcota; class Myxococcia; order Myxococcales; family Myxococcaceae; genus Myxococcus; species Myxococcus virescens. Next base: position 310,353 of record NZ_FNAJ01000004.1, read on the forward strand.
GCTTCTTCCACCGCGCGGCGGATGGAAGAGACGGTCGCCTCGATGTTCACCACCACGCCCTTGCGCAGACCCTTCGACGGATGCGTACCGATACCGATGATGTCGATGCCGCTGTCGGTCAGCTCTCCGACGATGGCGCAGATCTTCGTCGTGCCGATGTCGAGGCCGACGATGATCTCCCCCGACTTCTGCTTCGCCATGACAACCCTCCCAGGCCCCCCACTCTCGTGAAAGGGGCGCGTCCTCTTACCGCATCGAAGCCCCGCTCCTCTCGGACGCGGGGCTCGAAATCTTCACCGCCACCCAGCCGGGCCGGGCACGGTTATCCAGGTGAATGATCTCCGCTGCAAGCCCCCTCGCACCCAGTTCGCGCCGGACACGGGCAAGACGCTGCAGCTTGACCTCTGAATCTCCTTCACCCAGGCGCACTTCCTGCCCGGACGCCGTCACCAGCGCCAGGCTCTGCGCCTCCAGGCGGACCTCCGACAACTGTTCGGCCTTCTCGGGTGACAGCCGCGCGTACGCGCTGGCCACCGTCAGCGCCGAACGGAGGCGCTCCCGCGCCGCCGCCGGGTCCGCCACATAACCTTCCCGGTCCAGGCCCGTCACCAGGGGCAGGTCCAGTCCGTCCCCGGGCGTCACCCGCTTGAAGGGCTCGCCCTCCTCGTCCAGGACGTACAGCTCCCCCAGCACCGCCATCGCCACCGGCACGTGCTCCGTCACCTCCACCGACACGCGGTTGGGGAAGCGACGCGTCACCTCCACCGTGCGCAGCCAGGGGTGCTGGTGCATGGCGCGCTCCAGCGCGTCCACGTCCAGCGTCCACAGGTTCTGCCCCTTCGTCAGCGCCGCCAGCCGCAGCAGCTCCACCCGGGAGGCGCGCTGGAGGCCGGAGAAGGACACCGCCTCCAGTTCGAAGCGCGGCGACGTCAGCGCCCACTCCCGCAGCGCCACCCCACCCCACACCAGCAGCCCGGTGCCCAGGGTCAGCCCCAGCACCTTGAGCACGCCCGGCCCATGCGAGCGCACCGCGCCCCGGACCGCCTCTTTCTGCTGGGCGGCGTCCTGACGGCGGCGGTTCTTGGATTTACCGAAGGCCATGGGGAGAAAAGGGTTGACGCATGCTGTGCCCGGTTCGGGAGCCACGCCAGTTTTTGGCTACAGGCACGTCGCTGTAGCGCAAGGCGCCACACAAGCGCTTCGGAAATTTTCGAAGGAGGCCGACGCCAAGTTGCGCCGGCCCCATACCAGACGCTCAGGCCTTGAGACACGCGCCCAGCAGCAGGCGCTCACACAGGGCGGGAAAGTCGATACCGCGCCCCGCGGCAATCTTGGGCAAGAGGCTCGAGGCCGTCATGCCCGGCAGCGTATTGGTTTCCAGCAGGAACACATCGCCTCCGTCGGTGACGATGACGTCCGACCGCGAGCCCCCGCTACACCCCAGGGCCTGGTGCGCGGCCAGGCACACCTCGTTCACCCGCGCATACTGATCCGGAGGCAGGGGCGCGGGGAAGAGGTACTGCGTGCCGGTGCCCGCCTTGTACTTCGCGTCATAGTCGTAGAACTCGCGCGCGGCGCGGACCTCGATGACGCCCAGGGCCTCATCGTCCAGCACGCCACCCTGCACTTCGCGTCCCTTGACGAACTGCTCCACCAGCAGGGTGCCCGCGTACTTCGCCGCATCCGTCACGGCGGCCTCGTAGGCGTCCCGCGTCTTGCAGATGTGCACGCCCACGCTGCTGCCTTCGCGGCTGGGCTTCACCACCACTGGAAACGGGAAGGGCAGGCTGTCCGCCGCCGCCAGCGCCGACGCGGCGTCCCGAAAGGAACGGTACGCGGGCGTGGGGATGCCGTGGGCCACGTAGACCTGCTTGGCGTACACCTTGTCCATGCCCAGCGCGGAGGCCAGCACGCCGCTGCCGGTATAAGGAATGAAGAGCGACTCCAGCAGTCCCTGGAGACAGCCGTCCTCGCCATAACGCCCGTGGACGGCCAGCCACGCCACGTCCACCTTCTCCGCCGCCAGGCGCGCGGGCAAATCCCGGCCCACGTCAATCTCCACCACGTCGTAGCCCAGCCCGCGCAGCGCCCCGGAGACCGCCTCACCGGTGCGCAGGGATACGTCGCGCTCCGCGGACATTCCGCCCAACAGCACACCGACACGCTTCTGCTTGAGCTCGTCCTTCGTGAAGGCACCGCGGTTCGGAGTCACAGGAAGTCTCCCAGGCGCTTGACTTCGGGTTTCATGTCAACGCCGGACTGCTCGAGCACCCGCTGCCGCATGAGGGTGACGAGTCCCAGCACGTCGCGGGCGGTGGCACCGCCCAGGTTCACAATCCAGTTGGCGTGCAGGGTGGACACCTGCGCGCGCCCCAGCGAGTACCCTTTCAGGCCCGCCAGTTCAATGAGCCGTCCGGCATGGTCGCCCGGCGGGTTGGTGAAGACGCTGCCGAAGTTGGGCTGACTGAGCGGCTGTGTCCGTTTCCGGTAACCCAGGTCCGCGTCCATGACGGCCTTGGAGGCCACCACGTCCCCCTTGCGCAGCGCGAAACGCACCCGGGTGACGACGCCGCCTGGCGGCAACTCGGAGTGACGGTAGGAATACGGCACCTGCGCCTTCGTCAGCCACCCCACCCCGTCCGCCGTGGCCACTTCCACCGCCTCGATGACGCAGAAGGCCTCGCCGTTCTTGGTGCCGGCGTTCATCGACACCGCGCCGCCGAGCGTGCCGGGGATGCCGGCCAGGAACTCCGCGCCCACCAGCGCGTGGGCCCGCATGACGTTGATGAGGCGGACGATGGCCGCCCCCGCGCCCAGGGTGAGCCACCCTTCCTCGGGGCCCACGTCGGCCACCTCCGGAAAGAGGTCTCCTGGCAGCTTCAGCGTCAGGCCGGGCACCCCGCCGTCCCCCACCAGCGTGTTGGCGCCGCCGCCCAGAATCGAAACGGGGACACCCTCTTCGCGCGCCAGCTTCAGCAGCGCCACCAGGGCGTCTGGCGAGCGCGGGCGCACCAGGGCTTCCGCGGCGCCGCCGGCCCGGACGCTGGTGAGAGGCGCCAGCGGTTCGCCCGCCTTCACCTCGCAGCCGCCCAGCGACTCCACGCGCGTCGCCAGCGCCGTCTTCACGCCCGCTTCCACCATGGCGCTAGTCCTTCGACAGGGGGGTGGTGCGCAGCAGCTCGAGCAACTCCGGCCCCACGTGGGTGATGTCACCCGCGCCCAGCGTCAGCACCAGGTCCCCCTCGCGCAGACGCGGCAGCAGCGACGCCGGCAGGTCGGTGCGTTTCTCCACGAACGTGACGTCGCGGTGGCCGTGGGCGCGGACGGCGTCCGCCAGCGCGTCGCCCGTGGCGCCCTCGATGCGCTCCTCGCCCGCCGCGTAGACGCTGGTGACGAAGAGCACGTCCGAATCATTGAAGGAGGTGGTGAACTCCTTCATCAGGTCATGCGTGCGCGTGTAGCGGTGCGGCTGGAAGGCCACCACCACCCGGCGTCCGAAGGCCCGCCGCGCGCCGGCCAGCGTGGCCAGCACTTCCGTGGGGTGGTGCCCGTAGTCGTCCACCACGGTGATGCCCTGGGCTTCGCCGCGCACGGTGAAGCGTCGCTGCACGCCGCCGAACTCGGCCAGCGACTCGCGGACCGTCTCCAGCGGGATGTCCATCTCCTCCGCCACGGCGATGACGGCCAGCGCGTTGAAGGCGTTGTGCGCGCCCACCATCCGCACGCGGAACTCGCCCAGCGACTCCTCCCGGCGGTAGGCGTGGAAGCGCGTGGTGAAGCCGTCCAGTTGGATGTTCTCCAGCCGGTAGTCCGCCATGTGCGAGCTGCCGTAGGTGACGAAGCGCTTCTCGATGCGCGGCAGCAGCGCCTGGACGTTGGGGTTGTCCAGGCACAGCACGTTGAGGCCGTAGAACGGCACCCGGTTGCAGAACTCCACGAAGGCGGACTGGAGCGTGTCCAGGTCGCCGTAGTGGTCCATGTGCTCCGGGTCGATGTTGGTGACGATGGCAATGGACGGATGCAGGTGGAGGAAGCTGCCGTCGCTCTCGTCGGCCTCCACCACCATCAGCTCGCTCTTGCCCAGCTTGGCGTTGGAGTCGAGCACGTTCACCTTGCCGCCCACCACCGCCGTCGGGTCCAGCCCCGCCGCGCTCAGCACGGTGGCCACCATGGACGTCGTCGTCGTCTTCCCGTGGCTGCCGGCCACGGCGACCGCGTACTTCAGGCGCATCAACTCCGCGAGCATCTCCGCGCGGGGGATGACGGGAATCTTCCGCTGCCGGGCGGCGACCACCTCCGGGTTGTCCTTGCGCACCGCGGAGGAAATCACCACCACGTCCGCCTGAATCAGGTTCTGCGCGCGGTGGCCTTCGAAGAAGGTCGCGCCCATGCGCACCAGGCGCCGGGTGATGTCGCTCTCTCGCAAGTCGGAGCCGGACACCCGGTAGCCCAGGTTCAGCAGCACCTCGGCGATGCCGCTCATGCCGATACCACCGAGCCCCACGAAGTGGACCTGCGCCGCATGGCGCGTCTTGAAGAGGCTGGGGGGCTTGTTACGCGTCACGAATGGCTCCTGGGGGCCTTCTTCTCGGCTTCGATGGGGGTGCGCTCGCGGCCGTTGGGGCCCCACGTCTGGACCATCAGGTCCACGCACACGTCCGCCAGTTCCTTGGCGGCCTCGGGGCGGCCCAACAGGCCCGCCTTCTTCTCCATGCTCTTGAGGCGCTCGGGGTGGCTCTTCAGCTCACGCACCGTCTGCGCCAGCTTTTCCCCGGTGAGCTCCGACTCGCGGAACATCAGCGCCGCGCCCGCATCCACCAACGCCCGCGCGTTGACGGCCTGGTGGTCGTCCGTGGCGTGCGGGAAGGGAATCAGGATGCTGGCCTTCTTACAGACGGTCAGCTCCGCGAGGGTCGTCGCGCCGGCGCGACAGACGACGAGGTCCGCGCGGGCATAGGCGCTGGACATGTCGTCGATGAACTCCACCACCTCCGCCTGGAAGCCCTTGTCCGCGTAGCCCTTGCGCACCGACTCCAGGTCGTTCTTCCCCGTCTGGTGGACGAAGTGCAGGCTGTCCTTCAGGTCGCCCAGCGAGTCCAGCGCTTCCGTCATCCGCTGGTTGATGCCCCGCGCGCCCAGGCTGCCGCCGAAGACGAGCACGGAGAAGCGCTCGTGCGCGACGTGGCTGCGCAGGTAGTTGTCCATCAGCTTGCGACGGATGGGGTTGCCGATGAGCTGGACCTTCTTCTCCGGGAAGAAGGCGCGCGCTTCCTCGAAGGCGATGAACACCACGCGCACGATGCGGCCCAGCACCTTGTTGGTGAAGCCGGGCAGCGCGTTCTGCTCCTGGATGGCGGTGGGGATGCCCATCAGCCACGCGGCCAGCACCACCGGCCCGCTGGCGTAGCCACCCACGCCCACCACCACGTCCGGCTTCTGCCGGGCGAGGATGCGAAAGGACTCGATGAAGGCCAGCGGCAGCGCGAAGAGCGCCTTGAGCAGGGACACGAAGCCTTTGCCCTTGAGGCCCTGCACCTTCACCAGCTCCAGCGGATAACCTTCCTTCGGCACCACGCGCGACTCGATGCCACGCTCGGTGCCCACGAAGACGACCTCGTTGCGGTGATGCCGTGTCACCACCTCTTCCGCCAGGGCGATGCCCGGAAAGAGATGTCCGCCCGTGCCCCCACCCGCGATGAGCACCTTCATCATGCCGCCACCTCCCGCATGTCGGTTCCCACCCGGCTGGGCCTCGCGACCCCCTGGGTGTTCGCGCTCAACGACAACAGCACTCCAGCCGCACCCATCAACACCACCAGCGACGAACCTCCGTACGACACGAAGGGCAGCGTCAGCCCCTTCGTCGGCAGCAACCCCATGGCCACGCACATGTTGACCGCGGCCTGGAACGCGATGATGGAGCTGATGCCCAGCCCCAGGTACGTTCCGAACGTCTCCCCCGCCGCCAGGCTGGCCCGGACGCCGCGCCACAGGACGACGCCGTACAGCACCACCAGCAGGCCCACGCCAATGAGGCCCGTCTCCTCGGCGATGATGGAGAAGATGAAGTCAGTGTGGGCTTCCGGCAGGAAGAAGAGCTTCTGCCGCCCGTCGCCCAGGCCCAGGCCCACCACGCCGCCCGAACCGATGGACATCAGCGACTCGGCCACCTGGTAGCCCACGTCATGCCGGTGCGCCCACGGGTCCATGAAGGCCAGGATGCGCTTCATGCGGTACGGACTGGAGGCAATGGCCACGTAGGCCAGGGGCAACGCCAGCAGCACCATGCCGACCAGGTAGCTCAGCTTCGCGCCGGCCGCGAACAGCAGCACGAAGAGCATGAACACCAGCAGCACGCTGCTGCCGAAGTCGGGCTGCATCATACAAAGCAACACCAGGATGCCGCACAGCGCGAGGTGCGGAACGAAGCCCACGGAGAACTTCGCCACCTTCTCCCGCTTCTTCGCCAGCGAGTAGGACAGGTAGACGACCCAGGCGAACTTCGCCACCTCCGCCGGCTGCAGGCCAAAGCCCGGCAGGCGAATCCACCGCCGCGCGCCGCCCGCCGTGCTGCCGATGCCGGGGATGTTCACCAGCACCAACAGGACGATGGCCGCCAGCAGCAGCGGATAGGCCCAGCGCGCCAGCCGGCGCCAGCCGACCTTCATGGCCACGGCCATGGCGACCAGCCCCAGACCCGCGGCGACGAGCTGCCGCTTGAGGAAGTAGAGGCTGTCGCCCAGCTTGTCCTGCGCGAGCACCGCGCTGGCCGAGTACACCATCACCAGCCCGAAGCTCACGAGCCCGAGCACCGCGCAAAGCAGCACCGGGTCGAAGCGCACGAGGGCGGAGGACGGAGGAGAAGGGGTCTTCATGCCGTCACAGCGCCTCCACCAGGCGCTTGAACGAATCGCCCCGGTCCTCGAAGTTCTTGAACTGATCGAAGGACGCGCACGCGGGCGACAGCAGCACCGTGTCACCCCGCTCCGCCAACTCTCGCGCCCGCGCCACCGCATGGGCCAGGGTGCCACACGCGTGGACCTGCGCCGCGCCGGCATAGGCCCGGGCCAGCGTGTCCGCGTCGTCGCCGATGGTGAGCACGCCCTTCACCTTGCCCTGCCCCGCCTCCACCATGGGCGCGTACGACGCGCCCTTGCCCTTGCCGCCGGCAATCAGCCACACGCCGCTGGAAAACGCGCGCAGCGCCACCAGCACCGAATCCACGTTGGTGGCCTTCGAGTCATTCACCCACTCGATGCCATCCAGCACGCGCACGCTCTCCAGCCGGTGTGGCAGGCCCGGGTAGCCGTCCAGCCCCGCCTGCACCTCGCCGGAAGTGACGCCTCCCAGGCGCGCCAGCAGCGCCGCCGCCATCGCGTTCTGCGCGTTGTGGGCACCGCGCAGCGCGCGGTTCGTCAGCGTGTAGTGCTCGCCCAGGAAGGCCAGCCGGAAGCCGCCCGGCTCCGCCACCGCCAGGCCCGCCAGCGTCGGGGCGTCCGCCACCGGCTTGCCCGTGAGGCTGAAGCCGTACACTGGCGCCTTCGCGCCGCGCGCCAGGCCCAGCACGTCCGCGTCGTCCGCGTTCACGACCGCGAAGTCACCGGCCTGCTGCTGCTGGAAGATGCGCGCCTTCGCCTCGCCGTACGCCGCGTGGCTGGGATAGCGGTCGATGTGGTCCGGCGTCAGGTTGAGGATGGCCGCGCCCCGAGGGCGCAGCGTGCGGATGCCCTCCAACTGGTAGCTGGACAGCTCCACCACCAGCGCGTCCCAGTCGTCCGGAGACATGGCCGCCTCGCTGAAAGGCCGGCCCAGGTTTCCACCCACGAAGGTGCGCTTGCCGCCGCTGGCGAAGAGCGTGCCGGTGAGCGCCGTGGTGGTGCTCTTGCCGTTGGTGCCGGTGATGCCGAACAGCGGCACGCCGGACAGCAGCCGGCCCGCCAGTTCGACCTCGCCCCACACCGCCACGCCCGCCGCGCGCGCGGCCTGGATTTCCGGCAGCGCCAGCGGCACGCCCGGGCTCACCACCACCAGGTCCTGCGACGCGAGCAGCCCCGGCGGCGTGGGCCCGGACACCAGCGTGGCGCCCTGCGCCTTCACCTCGTGGGCCACCGCGCCCAGCGCGTCCTCGCCACGTGCGTCCAGCGCCGTGACGTCCGCGCCCAGCTGACGCAGCAGGCGCAGCGCGGCCACGCCGCTCTTCGCGAGCCCGAACACCAGCACCTTCTGACCGGACAGCGCCAACGTCATGGCCGTGCCACCTCCGGCTTCAGCGGAGCTTCAGGGACAGGAGCGCCACGCCACCACAGAGGATGGAGACGATCCAGAAACGGACGATGATCTTCGGCTCGGCCATCCCTTTGAGCTCGAAGTGATGGTGCACCGGCGCCATCTTGAAGACGCGCTTGCCCGTCATCTTGAAGGACGTGACCTGAATCATCACGCTCAGGATTTCGGCGAAGAAGATGCCGTGGATGATGGCGGACACCACCTCGTTCTTGGACAGCATCGCCAGCCCGCCCAGCGCGCCGCCCAGGGCCAGCGAGCCGATGTCGCCCATGAAGACGGAGGCCGGGTAGGTGTTGAACCACAGGAACGAGATGCCCGCGCCGACGATGGCCGCGCAGAACACCGCCAGCTCCGCGCCGCCCGGCACCTGGAGCACGCCCAGGTACTGGTACAGCGGCGTGGCCACCAGCTTCGACACGCCGCCCACCACCTCCGCGTCCGCGATGCTCAGCGTGGTGCCCGCCACGTAGCAGAGCACCGCGAAGGTGATGGCGGACACGATGGTGGGGACGATGGCCAGACCGTCCAGGCCGTCCGTGAGGTTCACCGCGTTGGACGTGCCCACGACGACAATCCACGCGAAGAAGACGTAGAACCAGCCCAGGTCCGGGTTGAACCAGCGCGTGGGGATGAAGGGCAGCGTCAGCTTGGTATTGATGAGCAGCGTGGGGCCGAAGGAGCCGTCCGGCAGCGTCCACGTCGTCAGCAGACCGAACACGGCGACCAGGAAGAAGAAGGTCTGCAGCACCATCTTCTTGCGCCCGGCCAGGCCCTTGGAGTTGCGCTTGGACAGCTTGAGCCAGTCATCCAGGAAGCCGATGAAGCCGTAGCCCAGCGTCAGGAGCAGCATCACCCAGACGGCGCGGCTCTTCAGGTCCGCGAACAGCAGCGTGCCCGCCGCGATGCACAGCAGGATGAGCGCGCCGCCCATGGTGGGCGTGCCCTTCTTCTTCTGGTGCGAGTCCGGCGTGTCCTCGCGCACGTTGCTCTGCCCGTGCTGCTTCAGCCGCAGCCGGGCGATGAGCTTGGGCCCGATGAGCATGCCCAGGAGGAGCGCGAAGACGCCCGCGGCGATGATGCGGAAGGTGGGGTAGCGCAGGAAGTTGAGAACGCGCCCCGCCTCGGAGTTCTGGATGACCTCGTAGAGGAGGTACAGCACTAGTGGTTTCCTCCGGGGACGGCCGTGCCCGTCAGGGCGGCCACCACCCGTTCCAGCCGCATGCCGCGGCTGCCCTTCACCAGCACCACGTCACCTTCGCGAAGCCGCGGCGCCAACCACGCCATCAGCGGCTCCACGTCGGTGAAGTGGGCGGCGGATTCACCCATGGAAGCGGCCTCCCACCCCTTCAAGGAGCGGGGACCGAAAAATGCCGCCAGCGCCGCGTGCGAGGGAATCTGGCCGCCCAGGCGCGCGTGCTCCTCGAGCTCGCCCGGCCCCAGCTCCAGCATGTCCCCCAGCACCACCACGGCCCGGCCACTCGCGGGCACCAGCGTGCCCAGCGTCTCCAGCGCGGCGTCCATGGAGGCCGGGTTGGCGTTGTAGCAGTCGTCGATGACCGTCACGCCGTGCTGCCCGTCCACCACGTTGAGGCGCCGCGAGTACGGCCGCGCCGACTCCAGGCCGCGCACGCACTCCTCCGGCGTGTACCCCAGCGCCAGCGCCACCGCGAAGGCCGCCGTCGCGTTCTGCGCGTTGTGTGGCCCCACGAAGTGCAGCCGCACCGGCCACTCGCGGCCCAGGTGCCGCACCGTGGCCACCATGCCCTCGCGGCCCAGCGTCTTCACGTCCGCCAGCCGCACGTCCGCGTGCTCCGCCCGGCCGAACGTCAGCCGCTGCGCGCCGCTGCGCTCCGCCTGCGCGGGGATGAGCGCGTCGTCCACGTTCACCACAATGGTGGTGCCGTGCCCCATCTCCTGGAACAGCTCGCCCTCCGCCGCCGCCACGCCCTCGATGCTGCCCAGCCCTTCCAGGTGCTCGGGCTGGACCACCGTGATGACGCCCGCGTCCGGCTGGACGACGCGCGCCAGCCGCTCGATTTCCCCCGGCTGATTCATCCCCACTTCGATGACCGCCGCGACGTGGCGCGGCTCCAGCCGGAAGAGCGTCAGCGGGACGCCAATCTCGTTGTTGAGGTTGCCCTCGGTCTTCAGCGCCGGCCCGCGCGTGGCCAGGATGGCGCCCACCATCTCCTTGGTGGTCGTCTTCCCGTTGGAGCCACCCACCGCGCACACCGGAATCCGGAAGCGCTGACGGTGGTGCCGTCCCAGCGCGCCCAGGGCCCGCAGGGTGTCATCCACTTCATAGAGCGTCAGCCCGTCGGGCAGCGCGGGCAACGGGCGCCCGCGTGCCACCACCGCGCCAGCCGCCCCGCCCTTCGCCGCGGCGTCCACGAAAGCGTGGGCGTCGAAGCGCTCACCCACCAGGGCCACGAAGAGGCACCCGGGGGTGAGTGCCCGCGTGTCGGTACAGACGGTAGCGTAGGCGGCCGGGGCCGGGCCGCCACGCCGGGTCGCCCCGGTCGCCTGCACCACCTCTTCGTCGCTGAAGGAAGCTGCCATGGTGTGAGAGATGGGCGGGCGGGTCGACGGGGCTTGGGAGGCTCGGGCTCAGCCAGCGATGCGGTTGGCCAGCGCCTTCGCGGCCACCTGCCGGTCGTCGAACACGAGCTTCTCCTCGCCGACCTGCTGGTACGTCTCGTGGCCCTTGCCCGCGATGAGGACGACGTCGTCCGCGGACGCCAGGCTGATGGCCTGCTCGATGGCCGCGCGGCGGTCCGCGTCGACCAGGTAGCCCTTCTCACCGCTCTTCGCCTTGCCGGCGGAGATGCGGCGCAGGCCGCTCTTCTCGATGCCCGCGGTCACCTGGGAGATGATCTCCTCCGGGTCCTCGGTGCGGGGGTTGTCGCTGGTGATGACGGCCAGGTCGGCGCCCTCACCCGCCACCGCGCCCATCAGCGGACGCTTGCCCTTGTCGCGGTCCCCGCCGCAGCCGAACACCGCGATGACGCGGCCCTTGGCCAGCGAGCGCGCCGCCTCGATGGAGCGCTTGAGCGCGTCATCCGTGTGCGCGTAGTCCACCAGCACCGCGGGGGCGCCAGACGGACCGTAGTTCTCCACGCGCTCCATGCGGCCGGCCACCGGCATCATCCGCTCGATGCCTTCCTGCACGTCGCGCCGCGCGAAGCCCGCGCCCAGGCCAATGCCCACCGCCAGGAGGATGTTCTCCAGGTTGTGGGGCCCCAGGAGCTTGCTCTTGAGCGGGATGTCACCGGCGGGCGTCTTCAGCACGCCCTTGATGCCCTGGAGCGAGAAGCTCACGTCGGCCGCGGAAATCTCCCCGGAGCCCTGACGGCTGAACTTCCACGCCATGCGCTTCTGGCCGCGCTGCTCGTTGTAGATGCGGCTGGCGTAGGTGTCGTCGCCGTTCACCACCGCCACGCCCGTGGCGGACAGGTTCTCCGCGAAGAGCTTCCGCTTGGACTGGAAGTAGTCCTCCATGTCCTTGTGGTAGTCGAGGTGGTCGCGGCTCAGGTTGGAGAAGCCCGCGGCCTTGAAGGTCAGCCCGTGCACGCGCTCCTGCGCGAGCGCATGGCTGGACACCTCCATGATGACCGTCTCCACGCCCGCCTCCACCATCTCCCGGAGGATGCGGTGCAGCTCCAGCGGATCCGGCGTGGTGTTGGCGCACTCCACCGTGCGGCCAGCGAACTTGTAGCCCAGCGTCCCGATGACACCGGTGGACGCGTACGCCGCGGTGCTCATGGCCTCCAGCAGGTAGCTGGTGGTCGTCTTCCCGTTCGTACCGGTGATGCCCAGCAACGTCAGCTGGTCCGCCGGGCGGCCGTAGAAGTTGGCCGCGATGAGCGCCAGCGCCTTTCGAGCGCTGCTCACCTTGAAGAAGGGCACCTGAGAGGACGGCACCGGCTTCTCCGACACCACCGCCACGGCGCCACGGGACACGGCCTCACCGATGAACTGGGCCCCATCCTCCTTCGTGCCAGGAATGGCGACGAACAGGTCTCCCGGCTTCACGCGCCGCGAGTCCTGCGTCACACCGGTGACGTCAACCGCGGAACGGCCGCCCGAGGTCTGCTCGGCACCACATCCTGCGAGGACATCCGTCAGCTTCATCTCTTCCCCTTCACACGCATTGCAAGAGCGGGGCCTGGAGCGGACGCGGCCTTATTGCCGCGCGGCGAGCTCCAGCGTCACCCGGGCCCCCTTCTCCACCAGTGAACCGGCGGCGGGGGTTTGAGATACCACGCGTCCACTGCCCAATACCTGTGGCTCCAGCGCCGCGGCGAGCAGCTTCACCACGGCCTCACGTCCTACTTCTCCCTGAAGGTCCGGCACACGCACCGTGCCGGGTTCAGGGGTCTCCGTCACCGCGTCCACCAGCGCCGTCCGGGCGGCGCCGGAGGCCTTCGCCCCCGACTTCGCCGCGGCAGGCGCGGGGGACTCGGCGGCCACGGCCACCTCGGGTGCCACCGTCCGGGACGGGGGCACGGCCAGGTGAGCCATGGCGGCGGTCGCAATCTCCTTGAAAGCAGGGGCAGCCACGGTCCCCCCGTATACGTCCGTCTTGGGTTCGTCCACTACGACAAGAATCACTGCTCGCGGAGACTCGGCCGGTACCACCCCAACAAAGGAGGCGATCCGCTTGTCCGAATACCCCCGCGCCACCGGGTCTGCCTTCTGCGCGGTGCCCGTCTTTCCGGCCACCCGGTAGTCCTCCATGGCGGCCTTGGTGGCCGTCCCTCCCTTGACCACCACGCTTTCGAGCATGCCCACGACCTGCCGGGCGACCTTCGCGGAGACCGCCCTGCGCAGCTCCGTGGGACGGTTTTCCAGCAGAACGACACCGTCCGGGTCCACCACCTTCGACACCAGATAGGGCCGCATCAGCACCCCATCGTTGGCCAGCGCACCATAGGCGGCCGCAATCTGCACCGCCGTGGCCGTCATCCCCTGTCCGAAGGACTGGTTGGCCAGGGAGATCTCCGCCTTCGGGAACGGCAGGACGCCGCGCCCCTCGCCCGGCAGGGACAGGCCGGTGCGCTCGGTGAAGCCGAAGGTCTGGTAGCCCTTCACGAACTTCTCACGTCCCATGGCCTGGGCAATCTTCGCCATGCAGATGTTGGAGGACTTCTGGAGGATGCCCTGCGGGGTGAGCCAGCCGTAGGGATGGGTGTCGTTGATGGTGTGGCGGCCCACCCGCCAGGCGCCGTTCTCACAGAAGAAGAGGCTGTCGGCGGTGATGGCCTTCTCTTCCATCGCCGCGGCCACCACGAAGGCCTTCAGCGTGGAGCCCGGCTCGAAGGTGTCCAGGGCGGCGCGGTTGCGCATGCCCGAGCGCGAGCTGGACTCCGGCGTGTTGGGGTTGAAGCGCGGGTGGTTGGCCACGGCGAGCAGCTCGCCCGTGCGGGGATCCAACACCACCGCCATGCCGGCCACGGCCTTGGCATCCTCCACCGCGCGGCTGAGCGCCTTCTCCGCGACGTACTGGAGGTGGCGGTCCAACGTGAGGGTGACGGCGGCGCCCTGGCGCTGGAGCGGATCCAACGCGCCCTGCACCAGCAGCTTGCGGCCCTTGGCGTCACGGAAGCCGGAGGTGGAGGAGTTCTGCCCGGACAGCTCGTCCTGGAAGGCCAGCTCCAGGCCCTCCAGGCCGCGGCCGTCCATGCCCACCGTGCCCACCACGTGGGCGCCCAGCTCGCGCTGGGGATAGAAGCGCTTGGGCTCCTTGGAGAAGCCCATGCCCGGCAGCGCCAGCGCCTTCACCGCGGCGACCTCGGCGGGCTTGGCCTGGCGCTTCACCCAGGCGAAGCGCTTGGCCCGGGCCAGGCGCGCGCCCAGCTCGTCGGGGTCCAGCTTCAGCGCCTTGGCCAGCGCCCGGGACGCGGCCTTCACGTCGGGCAGCATGGAGGGGTCCACCCAGATGGAGTCCACCTCCACGCTCTGGGCCAGCGGCGTGCCGCGCCGGTCGAAGATGTCGCCGCGGCGGGCCGGAATCTCGATGTGCCGGACGTACTGGTCCTGCGCCATGCCGCGCAGCTTCTCCTGCTCGAAGACCTGGAGCTGCACCGCACGACCCAAGGCGACGCCGAGCAGCATCAGGAACAGCCCGAACAGCAGCCGTACCCGCAGCTTCAGCCACTTCGCGTTGGGCTCGGGAGCCCGCGCCGCCTTGAAATCCCTCACCGACCGGCTCCGGCGCGGCCCGCCACGCGGGCGGTGGGCTGCGTGGCGTCCGAGGACTCCGCGCGCGCCCCGCTGCCACGCGCCGGCTTCTCCGCCGACAGCGACACCACGGCGCCGCCGCGCGGCATGGCCATGTTCAGCTGCTCACGCGCCACGCGCTCCAGCCGGCCCGGCGCCTTGAGCGTGGCCAGCTCCAGCTTCAGCCGGTCATTCTCGCGCGTGAGGATGCGGCTCTCCGCCTCCTCGCGCGACAGGCGGTAGCCCATGTCCACCACCAGCACCCGGCTGGTGACGTGCAGGATGCCCACCGCCGCGAAGAGGGCGAAGAGGCACACGGCCGGCAGCAGGTGCAGCAGCACGCCGCCCACCGTCACGGAAGAACGCAACGCCGACACCCGGGAGTGCACCTTGCTCATCGGAGTTTCTCCACCACGCGCAGATGCGCGCTGCGTGAACGGGGATTGGCTTCGACCTCCGCCTCGGAGGCGGCCACGGCCTTCTTCGTCACCAGGGCGAAATCACCCACCCCGCTGCAGACGCACACGGGCAGGCCCGGCGGACAGGTGCAGCGCCCCGCGAGCGCGCGGAACGCCTCCTTCACCTTCCGGTCCTCCAGGGAGTGGAAGGCGATGACGGCGGCGCGGCCCCCCACCTTGAGGAGCCCGGGGATGGCGGCCAGCAGCGCGTCCAGCGCCTCCAGCTCGCCGTTGACGGCCATGCGCAGCGCCTGGAAGGTCCGGGTGGCCACGTGGATGCGGTTGGGCCACGCCTTGCGCGGCACCGCCCGCTTCACGACCTCCGCGGCCTCCAGCGTGCGCGTGGGCAGGGCCTTCTTCAGCTCGCGGGCAATGGGCCGCGCGAAGGGCTCTTCACCGTAGTCCTTGAGGATGCGGACCAGCTCGCGCTCATCCGTGGTGGCGATCAGCTCCGCCGCCGTCGGGCCGTCCGGCCCCATGCGCATGTCCAGCGGGCCGTCCTTGGAGAAGGAGAAGCCGCGCTCGGCCACGTCCAGCTGCGGCGACGACACGCCCAGGTCCACCAGCACGCCATCCACGGGCAGCAGGTCCGCGGCGACGCGGGGCAGCTCGGCGAAATTGCCGGCGCGGCCCTGGAAGCGCGGGTTCGCGCCCAGGCGCGCGGTGGCCGCGGCGAGCGCCACCGGATCCCGGTCCACGCCGACCACCGTGGCGCCCGAGGCCAGCAGCGCCTCCGAGTGGCCACCGCCACCCAGCGTCCCGTCAATGATGACCCGCCCATCCGCCGGCTGGAGCAGCGCCACTGCTTCCCGCAGGAGGACGGTCTGGTGCTGGAAGTCCGAAGCCGTCACGGGCCGTCAGACGAAGGGTGCCCGCGCCAGCGCGAAGGCGGCTCGGGCATCGTTCATGTGCGGGTAGATTTCGAAACAGTCGTGCGCGCCGGCCGCGCGGAAGATGGCGGCCAGGTACGGCGACAGTCCGGACAGCTTCACGTCCCCACCGGCGCGGCGGAAGGCATCCGTGCGCGCCATCAGCGGCTTGACGCCGCGGTAGTTCAGGTGCCCCACGTCCCCGAAGTCCAGCACCACCTGACGCGTGCCGCGCTGCAGCTTGCGGCCCAGGTCGTCGCACAGCTCGAGCAGGTCCTGCTCGCTCAGCTCGCCCTCCAGCATGAGCGTCTCGACACGGCCGGCGGCCATCGCCGCGCCCGCCAACCCTGGCCGAACCTCCAGAACCTGGTTCATACGCTTGCCACCCTCCCGGTACTTCGGGGTCCTGTCGACTTTCCCGTCACGCTTGCCGCAGCTCGGCGAGCACCTTCATCACGTCCGCGGAGGTCGCTTCCTGGCGCGCTTCTTCCTGCGCCTTCGCCCACCCCTCCCGGCTCCACAGCTCGATGACCTTCACCATCCCCGCCCACACCACGTCCTTCTCCAGCCCCGCATAGGAGCGGAGCGTCGGAGGGATGAGCAGGCGCCCCAGCTTGTCCAGCGGGCACTCCTGCGCGCTGGCCACGTACAAGCGCATCAGCGTCTTCACCCCAGGCTCCATCGGGTTGCGCTTGGCCAACGACAGCTCCAGCGCTTCCCACTCCCGCACCGGGTAGGCGTGGAGGCATCGGTCGAGCGCCGTCGTGAGGATGAGCCTCTCGTCGTAGGCGCCCACCAGCGTGTCCCGGAGCTTCGCCGGGAGGCTCGTCCGCCCCTTCGCGTCGATCTGGTGCTCATAGACGCCTCGGAACACTCGGGACGATCCACCTTTTCAGCCCGCTGAGGGATGAACCTCCACTCCTTCCCACTGCTTGCCACTTCCGGGCGGCATACATACGCGCCCCACCTGGGGGGGTCAAGAAACCGCAACAGGTTGAAACAGCGGTTTGTCCGCGCCGGACGTCCGGAAAGGCCGTCACACCTGGAAGGTCCAGTGGTTGGCGCCGTACGACGCCCTACCTATTGCGCTGGGGTAAACTTGAGTTCCCCCCTGACCCAGGCGCAAAGTGTCAGTCGCGTGAACACGAACGTTCGGCTGAAGGTGGCCTACAAGACGCCGCAGTCCCTGGTGGGGGAGTACACGCGCAGTGTCGGCCTGGGGGGCGTCACCCTGGAGACGCGCCGCAGCCTGCCGCTGGGGACCCGCTTCACCTTTGAACTCCATGCGGGCGGTGTGCCTCGACCCGTGGAAGTGCTGGGGGAAGTGGTCCAGGTCGTCCCACACGAGGAGTCCCAGCGCTTCCTCCTCACCGTCCGCTATGGGGTCGGAGAAGACCGCAGCGCGTTGGACGCCATCCTCCAGCGCATCTACTCCGCCGATGAACGCTCCGGCCTGCGCCGCTTCCCACGGCTGCCCCTGTACCTGCGCGCCGTCGAGGCGGCCCCCCTGTCCCCGGGCTTCGTCGTCCGGGACATCTCCCGGGGCGGCGTGGGCCTGGAGGTGCAGGCCCCTGCCCTGCCGCGCCAGGTGAAGGTGGGCACGCCCTTCCTGCTGGAGATGGACTTCCGGGAGGGGCCCATGATGCTGCACGGCGAGGTGGTGTGGACCTCCTCGGTGCCCCGGAAGAACTCGGGGACGGTGGCGCCGGGCTTCGGCGCCACCTTCGGCCGGCTCCGGCCGGACATGCAG